>NZ_JASGBX010000012.1:0-180738 GCF_030053335.1 Pantoea sp. EABMAA-21 | reverse complement strand
CGGAATTGGTAGACGCGCTAGCTTCAGGTGTTAGTGTTCTTACGGACGTGAGGGTTCAAGTCCCTCCCTTCGCACCACGTTGTCTTACTTTCCTGGCAGTCAATTCCCAATGTTGAATTAAACCAAAAAAATCACGCGCTAAGCGTGTTTTGTCGTTTCTGCCGTTCGAAAACGGCATCAAATAATGTGGAAGTTCACCGTAACGGCCGCAGCGCCCCCGGCCAATGCCAGGCAAGAAGGCAGCAGCAGATAGTGACGCAGACGATGATGGAACAGCATCACTACCGTCAGCAACAGTGCCACAATCATCACCACGCGCCACTGGCTGAAACTCGGCTCCCACAGCGCAAAAATCGGTAAAGCCGCACAGGGCAACAAGACTCCCCAACCACTGTCTAGCCGCTTACCCATCATCCAGCTCACGCCCCATAAGCCGCAGGCAGCCATCATCGCCATGATCATCGCGCAACCCTCAAATGATAAATATTCGTATTATCATATGACAATATTTCTCATCTTGCAGCGAATTTTTTATCGCGGGATGCGTTGGATGACAGATTTACTGGAAAATGCTAAATTGCCGCCGATAACTATTTCGATAACACGTCAATAACGTGCTCACTATCCGATTTGCGGGAGTATTTCCCACGGGTAGCGCTTTGATATTTCAGGGCTGTAAAGAGTAATAATAATGAAATTACAATCTTATGATGAGTTGAAACACAGCAAATATCGGCTTTCGCTGATGCTCTTTTTGTTTTTAAATGTCGCCGTTTCGCTTTTTTGCCTGTTACCTTTTTTAGGCATAGATAGCCCGGTAAGCTCGCTGCCGGTAGGGATCGTCGCGGCTTTCAGCCTGACATTACTGACCGTTTGTCTGATGATGCCAAAACGGAAATTACCGCTATTAAATCCTGTTGCCATGATATTAGGTGCGCTCTGGGCATGGCACATTAACCACAGGTATCATCAGGTTTTTTATTTTGATGGCAGCTTTTTAATAATCAGCTTGTTAAGCGTATTTTTTGTCAGTGCCATTGCGCTCAGTGATTATTTGATCGCATTTTGTTTACACATTACGCCCCCCGTATTAACCGTATTGTTATTAGATGATGGTCAGCATTTAATGATGATCATTTTTACGATCACGCTGCCGTTGATTGGTTTCTCGCTGCATCATTTAATGCGCCGCCGCTTTGATACTTTTACCCGACGACTGGTTAGCCAGCTATATGAGGAAAAAGAGAGTTTTAGCGATTTGAGTATGCTGGATCCGCTCACTGGTTTGTATAACCGCCGTGGCCTGAAAAATCGCCTCGACACCATCCTGGAAAACCACGCGGGCAGTCATTACGTACTGCTGCTGGATATTGACCACTTCAAAGCCTACAACGACAACTACGGTCATGCGATGGGCGATCAGGCGCTGGCGCGGGTATCGGTTGCCATTCGTGATGCGGTGCGTTCACGCGATGTGGTAACACGTTATGGCGGTGAAGAGTTTCTGGTGCTGATGACCAACGTTAATGCCTCGATTGCGATGAAGCTGGCGGAGCGCATTCGTCAGTACGTAGTGGACCTCGAAATCCCGCATCGCTTTAATGAAAAGGTCTCTACTCATGTCACCATCAGTGCCGGGATCGCGCCTATTTTTGGCGATGAGTTTGACCAGGCGGTGGCAAATGCTGACCGCGCATTATACGTCGCGAAAAATCAGGGGCGTAACACCATACTCGCCTGGGAAGATTTGCCGAGGCTGACGCAAGTCAGTAATGACCTGATGTAACCGGTAGATGAGCGAAGCCATTTATCACGGAGCGGCATCGGATCCTGATAAGTGGCGCCATCCCCCTTCTTCGCTTGATGACATCTTGTTCGCATTGACAGTAACGATTATCATTTGTCTCACGATTCCCGTTATCACTCAGGACCGGCATGACCATCATTACGCGTCAGGATCATCGCTTTAGCGACCATCCTCTGATCTTTATGCAGAGCGACCGCAGCTTAGCGAGCGCACTGGAAGATCTGATGCGCGAGCAACGAAGCTACATGCTGGATAACGTCAAACTCGGCCAGGCCGCTCCCGTAGGGACCTTGACGCTGGCCGAGTGGTCCACTCCGCTGCACTATCGTCGCCTGACACAGCGCTATAGCGATTATCTCTATCGCAATCACCCTGATGTGCAACAGGAAGCCAAACCGCTGCAGTCACTTTGGGCACAATGGTATTTTGGCTTGCTGTTGCCCCCGCTGATGCTGATGTTGCTGCAGGAGCCGCGGGCATTGAAGTGCGCACCCCATCTGATTCATGTGGAATTTCATAAAAACGGCCATCCCTGTGCTTTCTGGATTGATGTGCAAGAAGATGAAGAGGCGCGTTACCTGAGTGCACAGCAGCGCATTGACCGCCTGATTCAGCAATGCCTGATCCCGGCTGTCAACGGCATGACGCAGCACGGTGATATCAACGCCAAACTCATCTGGAACAACATGGGTTATTCGTTTTACTGGTTCCTAGGTGAACTGAAAGGCCAGTTATCCGCGCCCGTCATCACTCAGCTGGAACAGGCATTGTTCTTCACCCAGACGCTGCTGGATGGCAGCGACAATCCGCTTTATCGCACCATGATCCCGCGTCATGGCGAGATGGAACGTCGCAGTTGCTGCCAGCGCTATCGCATTCCGGACGTGGAACGCTGTGGTAACTGCACGTTAAAAGTGGTTTAACCGGCGCGCATTCTGTTACAGATTCTCTTTTTATCCCGTTTACACTTTTCCCCCCTTATGGCAGCTTTTAGGCTCTGTTTTTACCGGAGAAAAAAATGAGCCTGGAGTCGGTACGGCACTTCTTTGCCGAACATGCACCGGATATCGACATCATCGAGATGCCGGAAAGCACCGCCACGGTAGAACTGGCCGCACGCGTCCATGGCGTGATGCCGGGGCAAATCGCCAAAACCCTGTCGTTGAAAGTGAAGGATGCCATTGTGCTGATCGTCACGCGCGGTGATGCCCGCCTCGACAACCGCAAGCTGAAAGCCGCACTCGGCGCTAAGGCCCGCATGTTGAGTGTGGATGAGGTGGTGAACTGGACCGGACATCCGGTAGGCGGCGTCTGCCCCTTTGGACTGGAAAATCCGCTGACCGTTTATTGTGATGTGACCCTGCGCGGTTTTGATGAAGTGCTGCCCGCGGCAGGTTCGATTCACAGTGCAGTGCGCATTTCGCCGCAGCGCATGGCTGAGCTGACTGCGGCGAAATGGGTCGATGTCTGCGAGGCGCTTTAACGCTGTTCGCGCGCCACGGCACCGGATATTTCAATACCCCGCGTCTCTCGCCCAAAGGCGACAAACACGCAAATCAGCACCGCCACCGTACCGGCAACGATCGCCATCCCCAGGCCGTAGTTGCCGCCGTGAGCCTCGGCAATGCGTGACTGCAAGGTCGCATTGACCGAGGCAATCAGATTACCCAACTGATAAACAAAGCCCGGCAGTACCGCACGTGCATTCGCAGGCACCAGTTCGGTAAGATAGGTCGGCACTACGCCCCACGCGCCCTGCACCATAAACTGCATCAGGAACGCGCCGATGCCAATCATCCAGGATCCGCTGGAAAACGCCCACAGCGGCAACACCGGCAGCGCAAGGAAGGAGGCAAGGATAATCGCTTTCTTACGGCCAATGCGTTCTGACAGCGCACCAAAAGTAATCCCGCCCAGCATCGCCGCAATGTTGTAGCTGATGGCGATGATGCTCACGGTGTGCGGATCAAACTGATGCTGCACTTTCAGGAAAGTCGGATAGAGATCCTGGGTGCCATGGCTAAAGAAGTTAAAGCACGCCATCAGCAGCACCATGTAGATGCAGATTTTCCAGTGCTGACGAATAATCGGCAGCAGCGCCGTGCTCTCTTTACGCTCGCGTGCAGCCAGCCAGACCGGGGATTCCGGCACTTTAAAATAGATAAACGGCAGCAGCAGAATCGGCAATGCGCCAATCAGGAACATGCCGCGCCAGCCTACCGACTCGAAAAACAGTCCGAAAATGATCGATGCCAGCAAGTAGCCACAAGGGTAGCCCGCCTGGAAGATGCCGGACATCAGCCCACGCGAGCGATCCGGAATGGTTTCCATTGCCAGTGACGATGCCACGCCCCAGATGCCGCCCATCGCCACGCCGTAAATCACGCGGAAGGCGAGGAAGGCGGTGAAGTTCGGTGACCATGCAGAGAGCAGCTCAAACAGTGAGAACATCACGATATTGAGCATCAGAATCGGGCGGCGGCCATACTTCTCAGCCAGACGGCCAAAAATCAGCGCGCCAATTGGTCGAACCGCCAGCGTGAGCATAATGGCAACAGAAACATCGGAGACACTGGTGTTGAAATACTGGGCAAGATCGCTGAGTACAAACACCAGGATAAAGAAGTCGAACGCATCCAGCGTCCAGCTGGCGAAACTGGCAAACGCCACGTTTCGCTGGGTCGCAGTCCAGTTGAACATAGGGGTATCCTGTCTGATTAGCTTCCGGTTCATTGACCAGAATTTATTGGAACGTTATCCGGCGAATGATTTCGCTGGTTATTATTGTGTTAACTATTTGTATATAGCATGTCAGAAAGGGGGGCTGCGGCGGGGAATTGTCAGGGAGTGATTCGCGGTGTAAGGAAGCGTGTCATCGAGTGAAACATTGCACCGCCGTACAGCAGTGCCATCTGAAAGGGCAAATTCCTGGCGGTATGGCAGGAAGACGGGTGCGGCTCAGTGTGCCGCACCCATCTATGGGCATTCAGCGCTGCAGTTGATTAAACGCCTTCTCAATCATCTCCAGCAGCAACGGATTGTTGACGTTCTGCATCACGTGCACCAATGCCCCGGTCTGCTCCGGCACGCCAATGTCCAGGCGCAGTGGCGACCGATACCGCCAGCTCTTGCCGCGCGTTGCGCCGGCACGTAACTCAATATCGACAAAGTAATCCACCCCATCCGCCACGCGCTGATTGAGTAGCCAGGCAATCACCAGCGCGTCGTGGATCCAGCAGCCCGGCAGATGGCGAGTGCGAATCGAGTAGTCAATCCACGGGCGCAGCGTCTCGCGGACAAATTGTGGCAATGGGTGGTTGTTGGTCGTCAGACGATTAAGATCCTGATGGGTCATCAATGTTTGTGTGGTGGCATCCATTGGCACCAGCGTGATGGCTGCTCCGCTGTGCAGCACCTGATGCGCCGCTTCGGGATCCAGACCAAAGTTGGTGTCTTTGATGTAATCATCTAAAGCGAACACACCGCCCATAATCACAATTTCTGCCACGGATTCAGCCATCTGTGGATAACGCTGCAACGCCTGCGCCACATTAGTCAGAGGACCGATCGCCACCAGAGTAAATTCGCCGGGATTATCGCAAATCAGCTGGCCCATTACGCCTGCGGCATCATTGCCATCTGCCGCGAGCAACTGCGGCTTACGCACGCCCCGCCACAGTTCAGCGAGGTTCGCATCCTTGACGCCATCGAGGCGTGCGCGCCAGGGGGCGGGGTCTTCGCGGAGTGCCTGTAACGCGCCCTGCACTACGGGAATATTCAGCCCTAATCGCTGGAGTAAATCTTTGGCAACCTGCGCCCCTACCGCACTCGGCGTATTGCCAGTGACGGTGGTAATCAGTTCAACCGACAGCGAAGGTGATGCCAACGCCAGTGCCAGCGCCAGGCCGTCATCGGTGTTCGCCCCTGCAATTCCATTTCCCGGATCACAATCAATAATCAGTCTTTTCATAATGTTATAAGTTTATTTTTGTTGAGTAAGCAGGCAGCCACAGGACTCACCGATTTCAAGATAGTGAGGGAACTCTGCCAGTTGGGCTTCGCCATCCCCATTTTTCAGCATGGCGATAGCGCTGCGTGCCATTTCCCGCAGCGGTTGACGTACGGTCGTCAATGTCGGGACATGGAACGCGGATTGATCGGTGCCGTTAAAGCACACCAGGGCGACATCCTGCGGCACGCGCAAACCGTGTTCAGAGAGCGCACGGATACAGCCAATCGCCTGGCCCTCATTGCTGGTAAACAGCGCGCGCGGCACCTGTCCGCTGGCAATCATACGTTTTGTGGCGTCATAACCGCCTTGTCGCGAGTAGCTGGCAGGGAAAATCAGGGCTTCATCTGCCTGCAGGCCTTTCTCTGCCATGGCATCGCGCCAGCCCTGAATACGATCCTGGGCATTCAACATCTCCAGCGGACCGCTGATCATGCCAACTTGTTGATAACCGTGGCTGAGCAGATGTTCAGTCACCTGACGCGAGGCCTCGCGCTCATTGACCCGCAACATGCTCACGCCAGGACGGGGGGCAACGCGATCCAGCATCACCAGCGGTGTACCACTGGCCTGAATCACATCAATGTATGGGTGGCGATCGACACTGGTATAAAACAGGCCATCCACCTGACGATTCAGCAAGCCCTGAATCAGTTCCAGCTCACGCTTGCGATCATCTCCGGCATCCCCCAGCAGCATCACGTGGCCGTGATCCAGCGACTCCTGCAGCAGCATATGCGCCATCGAAGCCACGAAGGGGTTGCTGATATTTGGCACTACCAGGCCAAAGGTTTTGGTGCTGCCGGATGCCAATGCTCGCGCCACCGCATTCGGTCGATAGCCCGTCTGTTTAATTGCTTCCAGCACCCGCAACCGCGTGGCTTCCGCCACCGGGCGCGGTCCGTTGTTAATCACGTAGCTCACCACTGCCACTGAGGTGCCGGCGGCTTTCGCCACATCGCTACGTGTTACATTTCCGCCTGGGGATTTCGCCAATGCTCTTGCCTCTGCATGAATGCCATTGGCCGGAATAACCGGCCAATGGCACTGTTTCACTTACAGCGTGTTGCGCGTCAGATCGCATCTTCCGGTAGATTCAGATCGCGCCCACGCGTTTCCGGTGCCACAAACGTGGTCAGAAAACCGATGGTCGCCATCGCCGAGAAGTACACGGCAATCGCCCACCAGTGTCCGGTGAACGATAACAGCGCCGCAGCCACCAAAGGTGCTGTCCCTCCAGAAAGGATAGACCCCAGCTCTTTTGCCACCGCCATCTTGGTGTAACGGTGTTTGACACCAAACATTTCCACACCCCACGCGGCCTGCACCCCAAAAATACCGAGCGAGGCCAGCGCCATGCCTACGACCATCACCGGGATCACAATCGCCGGGTCACGGCTGTCCATCAGGCTGAATGCCGGCCAGGCGTAAATCATCAGCAGCAGACAGAAACCACGGTAGGTGATACGGCGGCCAAAGCGGTCAGACATCCAACCGGCAAACGGAATAATCAGGAAACCCAACAGCGAGGCAATAAACACCGCCGTCGTTGGCACCGACTTATCGAGCATTAACACTTTCGCGACATAACCGACGATAAAGCCCTGCGCCAGATAGGAAGGACCGTTTTCGCCGATACGTAAGCCGACCATCGTCCAGAACGCACGGCTGCGCTGCCAGAAACTGCGGGTATCAACCTCGGCGGCGGCATGCTGCAATGTGGCGCTACGCTCTGCCTGCAGTTGCGCCTGCTGGCGCTCAAACACCGGGGTTTCACGCAGATGGCGACGCAGCCATAACGCGACCACGGCAATCAGCACGCTACTGAGGAACGGAATACGCCATCCCCAATCCAGCAAGGTTTGTTTATCCATCTGAATCACCGCCAGCCACACCAGCGAAGCGATCAGCGTGCCACTATTCGAGCCGAGGGCAATCACGGAAGAGACCAGACCGCGACGCGCAACCGGGGCATATTCGCCCAGCATCACGGTGCCACCAGACAGTTCCGCACCGGCGCCCAACCCTTGGGTAAAGCGCAACAGCACCAGACAAGCGGGTGCCCAGACGCCGATCGTGGCGTAAGAAGGGATGAGACCAATCAAGGTTGTCGATGCGCCCATCAGGATGATGGTGGCGATCATCACGGTCTTGCGACCTTTGCGGTCACCGATCCAGCCAAACAGCAGCGCACCAATTGGACGTGCAATAAACCCGACGGACCAGGTGGCAAAACTGGAGAGCAGCGCCATAGCGGGTGTGGCATTGGGGAAAAACACATCGCCAAAGATGATGCCTGCTGCCAGGCCATAGAGTGCGAAATCCGCATACTCCATTGCCGTGCCGAGCCAGCAAGAGAAGGTGGCGCGCCAGAAATCTTTGCGGCCAGAAGAGGTTTCCAGCCGCATGTCAGCAGCTGAAGAGGTGCTCAGTGAAGTTTGTTGCGAAACGGACTGATGTACCGTCATGACCTTTTCCCTGAAATAGGTGAAAACAGCAAACGCCCTTCCGTGGGACGGTTCCCTTGCAACAAGCGGAACTCCCCGGTGAAGACGTTCAGTAGGCAAACCTGGATGAAAGTCAAAAGAACTCCCTGGTGTTGGAATTCACTCATTCGCCTGTTCTCGTCGATGTTTTTTTCATCGATCGCATTAATAAGGCAAATGTAACCACGTCATCTCAAGGCCAACTTTGTCTCTGGCACCGTGAGTTATCACTGTGGACACAGTCTATCTACGCGCGTAGATAAATCAAGTGATAAAAGTGAAAATAATTAATTTATCTTCACTATAGCTCGGGATTAGAAAGCAAAAATGGCGTTAATTCATAACATTACAGCTCATTCAAACCAACAGCAGCGCATTAACCTCAATGCAATTAACGAGCGTTGCTTATCATTAGCTGAGTTGTGGCTGATCCTTCATCGCGCTTTTTTTCGCACAAATCAGTTAAGATTTAATGACAATTGCGAATTAATCTTAAAACCCTTTCGCCAGTGCGGTTCAGCTATCACCTGCATTACACTGGGTAAAAATCACACAGGGCGCCTATGACCATCATCCTCATGCGACACGGTAAACCTGACCATCCGGTCAGCGGGCGCTTTACTGCGCGAGCGCTGGCCGACTGGTGTGAAGGCTATGACCTGGCCGACATTTGCGACTCGCCGCCGCCGCGCAGTATGGCCATCGCTCGAATGGCCCGCGTGATCGCCTCCAGCCCGCTACCCCGCGCGCGTTCATCGCTCACGCGTCTCGGCCTGCAACCGCATGAGGTGGATGAGGTTTTCAGTGAAGTGGCCATGCCGCTGCTGCCGTTCGAACGCCTGCACCTGCCGCTGACCGTTTGGCTCGCTCTTTTGCGCCTGTTATGGTTATGCGGTTACGCCGGGCATGTGGAATCGTTGACTCATGCCCGAGAACGGGCGCGTCAGGCGGCAGATAAGTTGGTCACGTTATCAAAACAGGGAACGGTGTTACTGGTGGGGCACGGCATCATGAACAAAATGATCGCCCGGGAATTGCGTAAACGCGGCTGGCAGGCGGAAAAACATGCCAGCAGCCGCCACTGGAGCAGCGCGATTTACCATCGCCCGTTTATTTAACCCTGTTACGTCCAATCAAACGTCGCGATCAGGTGCCTGACGAACGTTGCCACAAGGAGATGCCCCGCCGTCAGTTCAACTGGAAGTAACTCAGCACCTCACAGCCTTTTCCGGCGTTCGGGGTCGCTACCACTTTCATTTGCAGCAAATCAATCACGCTCAATGTTCCATCGCCTTCATTGGCAATCAGCAGTGTTCGATTATCAGCACTAAAACAGCCATCCATCGGTTTGTTGCCGACCGGAACATCCCCCAACGGATTGAGTAAATCATCAAACAGTGTGATGAGCGGCTCCTGATCGCCAATTGCTACCAATCGCTCACCGTTGGCGCTAAAACGTACCACCTGGCAGGGCTGTTGATGGGCCGTGAGTTTAATGCGCTGGCGAATACGATGGCTTTGGCGATCGACCACATACAGTAACGGCGCGTCGGCCGCGCTAGCGACCAGATAAGGATGCTTCGGCGAGGCCGCGATACCGGAGATCGGCCCCGGCAGCAGAATGTTGTCAATGATGCGCCCTTCTGCCTCGCACAGATCCACCACCGTGATGCTGGCGTCTTCTTCGTTCTCTGTGAACAATTTACGCCCGCTGGGTGAGAGCGTCAGACGATGCGCATTGTGCGATGGCAGCTTAATCATTTTTTCCACCCTATCGGTAACGGGATCGATGACTGCCACGGCCGCACTGTTTTCACAGCAGAGGTAGACTTTGCCATCGCGGCCCAATTGGCCACTGTGGGGCGACTGCAACGGAGATAAGTCGATAAAACCGCTGATCTGGCGTTTGCGTAGATCGATCACCGCCACTTTGTGACCGGGGTGGGGATTGTCTCCATGAATGCCATCACCATAGATCGGCACATAGGCTTTATCTTGCTCAGGCAACATCAGTAGCTCATGCGGACGCGGCGGAAACGCATTCAGCTCCTGTTGCACGGCAAAGGTGTCGGGATCGAGAAACAGAACCCGATTCCCCTGCTTATCGACCGCCAGTAATCCACGGTTGTGTGGCTGCATAGTGCCTCCTTTGTGTTAACCACCTCGTCTAAGCGTAGTTAACCTGCATCAGGAAGGGGCAAATCCCTGCCAGGCCAGCGAAAAATGTAGCCGCTTTAAACCATTTGAATGCGGGGATTTTTTATCTAAGCCGCAGCCAGCGCCAAGGCCAAGTTATTTTATTAGGAATAGTCCTAATGATGATTAATTATAAAATCAGTCGGCCATTCAATTATTTCCGGGAAATTTTACCCTTAACGGATCCTTCATTTTCCGTTTTATCTGAAAGAAAAAAAAAGTCATAGCCTCTAAGGCCAGAATGCTTTATTAAGCTGATGTGAGTACTTTTTACACACAGCCGTGAGGAAACATAAGAGCGCATAAGCTGCCAGCATCAGGGAATCCTTGCCACCATAATCACAATAATCAGGTGCACCATGAATAAAAAACGTCTCCAGCCAGCGCTCGCGCTCTGGCAGAACTGGAAAAGAATCGCTTTTACCAGCCAGACATTACTGCAGAAAAAACAGCATACTGCGCTCTGCGCGCCGGAGTACGATCCTCGCGAAGAGGACAATATCGTGTTGTTTTCTGGCGAAAAGTCGCTGCCAGAAATACCGAAAAAAGTGTGGATGTATTGGGATAATGAATATTTACCGAAATCCATGATGTTAAATATTCAAAAGCTGCGCAAAGATAATCCTGATCACGATATCTATTTGCTCAATCGATTAACGGTAAAAGAAGTTTTACCTGATTTTATTTTCACCTCAACATTATTAAGCGAACAGCAAAAAAGCGAAGTCATTCGTCTGGAACTGCTGTTGCGCTACGGCGGTATTGCCATTGATTGCAGCACGCTGTTATTTGAAGATCTCTCATGGGTACATCGTGCTCATCAAGAGCGCTGCATGGATGTGATTGGTTATTATCGTGAAAACTCCACCGTCAATTATCTGGCGCCAGTGATTGAAAACTGGTTTCTGGCGGCGGCTCCGAATAACCCGTTTATTCGTGAATGGCAGAAGCAATACGCCCCCATCAAACATCTGGGTGAGCAGAATTATTTCAACGAGCTCAACAAGCGCGATGACTTTTCACTCCTGACCCAGAAAATTGATCAACCTCAGCAGCAGTTGGGTTCACTGGCACAACAGGCGGCGATGCGGGAATATCGTCGGGTGAATCTCTATCTGCGCAAGTGTGAAGCCAACGCTTACTATTATCAGCGTTTGAGCGGCTGGAAAAGCGAGGCGTTTGCACATGCCATCCTGTTCAACCAGCGTCCTATGACACCACCACCGGTGATTAAGCTCAGCGGTAACGAACAGATGCACCTCGACTTCAACCTGCGTTTAGGCAATTACAACCGCAGCAGCCTGCTGGGTGAGATGATGCAGCCGCATGCGGCGATGGCGTTGGCTTCACCCATCAACAAAGCGCGCGCGTAGCCAGTGGATAAAGGTGGTCACCGCCCGTGGCACCTGTGCCGCATACGGGCGCACCACCCACAGCCGATCGGCAAAAGCATCCACGGTTTGCCACTGCGGCAGAACCTGTTGCAACGTGCCTGCTGCCAGCGCCGCCGCGGCGCTGAAATCGGGCAGCATGGCAATGCCCAGCCCTTGCAACGCGGCATCGCGGATTGATTCGCTGTTATTGGTGGCAAAATTACCCTGAATTTTCACCTGCACGGATTCACTGCCGCCACTCACCGGGCGGAAACGCCATTGTGGCGATTCCAGACCACGCGGGTAGTAGAGGCAGTTATGTTGCTGCAACGATTCTGGCACCTGAGGCACATCGTTTTGCGCCAGATAAGCCGGCGAGGCCACTAACAGCGCGCGCGTCTCACACAGCGGCAACGCCACATGGGTTTCGGGCAATGTCTGGCTGTGGCGGATGGCGAGATCAAATCCTTCACTGCCTAACGACACTAAGCGATCGGTAACATCCAACTGCAGCCGCACCTGCGGATACTCTCGCAAAAAATCACCGATAATCGGCACCAGCTGCTGACGTGCAAATGCCACCGGCGCGCTGACACGCACCAGGCCGCGAACTGGCCCGGCTTCATCACGTACGCTGAAAAAGCTTTGGGCGATGCGCGCGAAAGGATCGCGCAACTCATCCACCAGCTTCTCGCCCGCCGAGGTCAGACGCACGCTGCGCGTGGTGCGCTGCACCAGTGACACCCCCGCCATCTCTTCCAACTCTTTAATCTTTTGGCTCATGGCCGCTTTGCTGACATCTAATCGTTCAGCTGCACGAGTAAAACTGCCCAGTTCAGCCAGCACCGTTAGCCAGTGCAAATGCACCCAGAGCGCATCAGTTTTGATTTCTTTCATATGGATTGTTCAAAATAATAAATAATCATTTCAACCAGCGCGCTTTTTCTTTCCTGCAGCAAGCGGCAGCATAAAGCCACATCCTACTCTTATCTTGTGAGCAAAAACGAGGGTTTATTTATGCCGTTACTGACTTTTGATGTGATTCAGGGCCGTTCTGAATCAGAAATTCGTACCTTGCTGGACGCCGCGCACCGCGCGGTATTAACCGCGTTCAAAGTACCCGCGCGGGATCGCTATCAGATTGTTCATGAGAATAAACGCTATCAAATGGTGTTTCAGGATACCGGGCTGGGTTTCGAGCGGACCGATAACCTGGTGATGGTGCGCGTGTACACCAGCCCAAGAAGCGAAGAACAGAAAACGCTCTTCATGGCAGAGTTAGCGCGCGAGTTGCAGGAAAATTGTGGCGTGCAGGGCAACGATCTGATGATCAGTTTTATCACTAACAGCAAAGGCGACTGGAGCTTTGCCGACGGCGAAGCGCAGTATCTGACTGGTAAGCTCTAATCCCTCCTCGCCCCTCGCTGGCAGCGACGCGCGCGTTGCTGCCAGGTCAAACCATAGTCAATATAAACCTGCCTTAAACGGATCGGAACCCGCCGCACAATTCTGTGTGGTTATGTTGCAGCACTGTGACAGCCCATATAAATTGACGCATAACCCCCAAAGAGGGCCGAGGGCGCAGGGATGGCGTCACTAATTTATGTGAGGATCAAACCTTGTCCGAGTTGGTTTCGGTTGTACTCTTTTTAGCGGCAATCGCCGTTTACTCCTGTAAAGCCGGGCGAAATAAATTCTGGTTTATCCTGATCTTAGTGCTGCTCACGCTGTTTATCGTGCTCAATGCCACGCTGTTTGCCAGCAACTATTTTACCGGCGATGGCATCACCGATGCGGTGCTGTTTACCCTGACCAACAGCCTGACAGGTGCCGGCGTCAGTAAATATGTGGTGCCCGCCATTGGATTAATCATTGGCCTGTTTTTGCTGTTTTGCCTGCTTTCCTGGCTGCTACGCCGCCGTAGACGGCCGCATCATTTAGGCTGGAGTTTACTGGCTATCGCCTGCGCGGCAGGTTCGGTGCAAACCACACCTGCTTTTCGTCAGGTGAAAGATCTTATTGCCTCGCACTCACGTCTGGCCGACTCTGATTTCGATAACTATTATAAGACGCCCAATAAAACCATTCCCGAACCCAAACTTAACCTGGTGTACATCTACGGTGAGAGCCTTGAACGCACCTATTTTGATCAAGATGCTTTCCCCGGACTCGCGCCGGAACTGAGTCGCGAAAAAGACCAGAGCATCGATTTCAGTGAAACCGAACAGTTGCCAGGCACCGATTACACCATCGCGGGGATGGTGGCTTCGCAATGCGGTATTCCCCTGTTTGCGCCTTTTGATGGCAACGCCTCGGCCTCGCTTTCCAGCTTCTACCCACAGAATATTTGCCTCGGCGATATCCTGAAGAACTCCGGTTATGAAAACTGGTTTATTCAGGGCGCGGATTTACGCTTTGCGGGCAAGGACACCTTCCTGCTGTCACACGGCTTTTCGCCCGCACATATGTATGGTTCAGAAGAGTTAAAGAGCCGGGTTGCCGATCCTGGCTACCGCAACAACTGGGGTTTTTACGATGACACGGTGATGGATGAAGTGTTTGAGAAGTATGAAGAACTTTCACGTCAGCAAAAGCGATTTGCCTTATTTACCCTGACGGTGGACACCCATCATCCTGACGGCTTTATCTCGCGCAGCTGTCAGCGTAAAAGTTACAGCTACGATGGAAAACCCAATCAATCCTTCAGCGCTGTGGCATGCTCACAAGAGCATGTCGCGCGTTTGATTGCGCGTATCAAAGCGTCGCCCTGGTTTAAAAACACCATCATCGTGGTCAGTTCGGATCATCTGGCCATGAATAACACTGCGCATCAGTATCTGATTAAGCAGCCGCGCCGCGATCTGTTTATGGTGATTCGTGGTGACGAGCCACAGGCGGAAGTGCTGGATGGCAAACGCAGCACCCTGGATAACGGTGCCACGGTGCTGGATATTCTGGGTGGTGATAAGGCAATTGGACTCGGCCGCAGCGGCCTCTCTTCAACATCTTTATCGGCTCAGTTTGAAGACATGGCGCAGAAGGTGACGGCATGGAAATCCGATATCATTCAGCTGTGGAAATTCCCCAGTAAGATGGATGTCTTCACCATCGATCAGCCCAAAAACACCTTCAGCTTCTCGGGATCAACCTTCAAATTGCCGATTCTGTTCCGCGTCGGGCAGGATCGCGTCGAGCCACTGCCAGAAGGCGAATATTCTGCTCCACTGCGCTACCAGCTCGCGGACTTTACCGCCTCGGATAAATTCGTCTGGGTCGATCGCTGCTTCAAGATGGGCCGCTTATGGCAGCCTGATTTGGCCCTTTCTACCGATCTCTGTGTCGCCATGGGCCAGATGGGCGCAAAACCGACGGTAACGCGCATCGATAAACCGCAGTGGAAGGGCAAAGCGCAATTCCCGAAAGTCGAGGTGAGTGCCGCGACTTATCAACTTAACGAGCAGCAGATTCGCGTGGAAGATAATGCGATTCGCTATAACGCCGACAGCTTCCTGCTGACCGTGCCTGGCGCCCCCACTGGCGTGAAAGGTTTCACCGGGATTTCACGGCCCGAGAGCTGGGGAAGATGGTCGAATGCCAATCTGGCACCGGAAGTGAACATCGAATATGTCGAGCCGTTGCCCGCCCGTTTTGATCTGGTGATCACCGCACGCGCCTATGGCCCTAATGCGCATCGGCCCATCCCGGTGCGCGTCGGTGATGAGGAGCAGAGACTGAATCTCGGTGATGAATTCTCTACCACCACGCTGCACTTCAGTAACCCCAACGGCAGCCACAATTTGGTTATCGCACCGCCGGAGCCCCAGCCCTCCAACGATGGCAACATCACGGGCCAGGACCCGCGTAAATTGGGTATCGGTATGGTAGAGATAAAAATAATTCCACAGCCGTAACGCGAACTATTTCTTTCACAAACCAAGGCCTGCCTGTGCGCAGGCCTTTTTATTAGCCATTCACGTTACTCATTGTAAGCATTGATTTTTTTCGAGGTAGCGCGCAAAATCCATATTGTCACATTGAGAAACTATCACCCTCTGGATACGCTTGCTTCTTCATGGAACGACACCAGAGGAAATAAGGATGATATTGACAATGCTTAACACTCATAAAGCCTATAAAGCCTTGCAGGACGCGGGCGTTGCGGACAAGCAGGCCGAAGTCATGGTGGATATTTTTGCTGACATGCAGCAAGAAAATGCCTTAACCAAATTCGACTTGTCGCAAGCAACGGAAATCTTAGTACGAGAACAAAGAGCGACTAATCAGCGCATTGATTCTCTTGAAGGGCGTGTTGACAAGTTCGAAACTGAGGTCAATCAGCGATTTGACAAAATCGATGTGAAATTTGAAAAGATCGATGAAAGATTCGACAAAATCGATGTGAAATTTGAAAAGATCGATGAAAAACTCAGCCAGCACGATGCTAAATTTAACGAATTAGATCAACGCATGCAGATTGGTTTTACCGAGCTAAAACAAGACAATGTCTGGATGAGACGCATAATGTTCACTATCGCCACCACAATGATCGCGTTTACCACCAAATATCTGTTAAGCAACTGAGCCGGGTATCCCGCCCGGCTGTCAACATGCTATTAACGCTGCGCCTGCAACTTTGCGCGCTGCGTTCCATCCTCATTGAAATTGTCTGCTGCCAGCCAGCGCTCAAAGGCCTGTTTCAACTGCGGCCACTCTCCATCAATAATGGAGAACCAGCAGGTGTCACGGCTGCGGCCTTTGTACACGATGGCCTGACGAAAAGTGCCTTCAAATTGGAAACCTAACCGCAATGCTGCCTGGCGTGAGGGCTGGTTGCAGCTATCGCACTTCCATTCGTAGCGACGATAACCCAACTGCTCCAGTGCGTAGCGCATCAACAAATAGTGCGCTTCCGTTGCCATACGGGTTTGCTTGAGCAGCGGCGAAAAAGCCACATGCCCGATTTCGATTGAACCGTGCGTGGTATCGATGCGCATCAGCGCCAACGTTCCGACGGCACGCTGAGTCTGCAGGTCAATCACCGCGAAATGCATCGGATCGCGACCCTGCTCGATCTTGCTGGCATAGGCCAGATAAGCATCCTCATCGGTGAAAGGCTCAGCAAACATATAGGTCCAGTCACGCCCGTCGCTGGCCTGCGCATAGGCAGCATAGAGTTCGCGCCCATGGCGTTCAGCACTGAGTGGTTCCAGTCGGCAGTAGTGGCCGGTAAAGGTCTCATAAGCGGGCCAACTGCGCGATTGCCACTCTGGCAAAGGTGCGCCTACCGGTTGTCCGTACTGGTTAGTGTGTTGCGTCATCGCTCAATTCCTTTATCAGAGAATACCTGTTGCACAGCGTGCCAGTTCGCTGGCATGTTAAAAAGCACCATATTCAGTGAAATTTATGGATCCACGAAGAATCATAATGAATGAGAGTGAATTGCACAGCCTGCTACTGGCACCGTTACTTCCCGAGGGCGCACTTACGCTACAGCAGCAGCTGTTACAACGCATTAAACAAGCCATTCTGACAGGCGCACTCTCCGCAGGAACGCCTTTGCCCTCAACACGTCAACTGGCTGCCGACCTTAAGGTGTCACGCAATACCGTAACCGGCGTCTGGGCACAGCTTCAGGCCGAAGGCTTTTTGATTAGCGATCGTCAGGGCAGCCGCATCAGTCCTTTCGCGCAACCGCCATCCTCCCCTAATCACGACGTCAGCGCCAGTGACCTTCTGTTACCGCCAAGAGTGGCGCAGCTTCGCTCCAACCACCGCCCCCTAAGCCAGGAGATGGCGCTGCGGCCCGGTGTTCCCGCGCTGGCACACTTCCCGCTGGCCCAGTGGCGACGAACGCTTAATCGCGTGATGCAGCATCAGCCACAGCAGCTCCTCGGCTACGGTGATCCGCTCGGCGAGCCTGCTCTGCGTGCCGCACTGGCCCAACATCTGGCACTGGCGCGCGGCGTCCGCTGCACACCGGAGCAAATCGTCATTACCGAAGGCGCGCAGCAGGCGCTGACGTTGTGCGTGTCTCTTCTAAGCCAGCGCGGCGACATAGGTTGGGTGGAAGAGCCGGGCTATCGCGGAGCAAAAGCCGCCATGCGCCTTGGGGATATGCGCGTTGAGCCTATTCAGGTGGATGCACAAGGCCTGGCTCCGCAAACCCGTGACTGGCAACAGCGCCCGCCGCGGCTGATCTACAACACCCCAACTCATCAATATCCTACAGGCGTGGTGATGAGCGCGCCTCGTCGTATGGCTCTTCTCGCCACAGCGCGCCAACATCAGTCATGGATTATAGAAGACGACTACGACAGTGATTTCCGTTACAGCGGCGAACCGATCGCTGCGATGCAAGGCATGATGCAGCCATCATCGGTGATTTATGTGGGATCGTTCAGTAAAACGCTGTTTCCGGCACTTCGCATTGGATTTATGGTGCTGCCGCCCCAGCTATTGGCCCTGTTACGTCCGGCCTTGCATGAGTTACTGCGCGGGGGAAATCGCCCCGAACAGCAAGCGCTGGCCCAGTTTATTCACAGCGGGGACTACAGCCGTCATCTGAGCAAAATGCGTCGCCTCTATCGGCAGCGTCAAACCAGCTTGCGCGAAGCACTGTTGCTAACCCTGGGGACGCAGACGTCGTTGCTGGGCGGCGAGTGCGGCATGCATCTGGTATTGCGCCTGGCTGATACACAACAAGATGCAGAAGTGGTGGAGAGGCTGATGGCCAGCGGCTATGCGCCCGGTGCACTGTCGGGGTTTTATCTGGGAGAGGAAAAGCAACAAGGGTTGGTGCTCGGGTATGGCAACAGCAGTACCAGTCAAATCATTGCCGGCGTCGCGCGCATCGCGCAATGCCTGGACGTGAAGTAGCGGCGGCCTGATAGCCGCCGCGACAAAGGATTAACCTTTGAAGAAGATGTCGCCAGATTTACCCATCACAATTTTGCCGCTGTCGTCGGTGATCAGGATGTAGTTGGCATTGATATAAGCCCAGTGTGTACCAGGCTGCGGTGCTGGCAGGTGGCGTGGCTGCCACTCCACAATGGTGTACTGCTTTTTACGATACTCATCGGGTACCACATCACCGACTTTGTACTCTTTGTAGTCGATAATGATGGTATTCAGATCGTAATTATTTTGCCCGGCAGGGGCATCTTGCATCCCATTCTGCGATGGGCGAATCGGTGCCACATCACCGCTGGATTCGGCTGGTTCATTGCTGGCCGGGGCATCCACTGCCGGAGCCTGAGTTTGTGCGTCGGGTGCGGTCTGCTGCACCTGAGGTGGCGGTGGTACGTTATCCGTTTGCTCGCCTTCAGCCAGTGCGGCTGGAGTCAGGCTCAAAGCGCCCAGAAAAATTCCTGCAGAAAGAAGGGTGACGTGTGTCCTGCGCATTGGTGATTTCCACTCTGGTTAATTATTAACTGTCCAATCTACTGACAAGTGCAGCACGCACAAGGTTCCCCCGGCGCGTTTTGCGCGTCAAATTTCGCTGCACAGCATACCTCAGCAAAAGCGACTTTTGGCGCAGTAAAATTGCAAGCAACCATGTTCGCTACTCTGCCTGATTCTTCTGTGCCAGATCCATCAACAGAGCAATACCCAGATAGTTGCTCCAGTTAAAGGCGTTCTGCAGCACCACAATGGCATTGCCATTTTGCTTATCAAATCCGATAAAGCTGGAGTAACCGCCAATGTAACCCACCTGGTAAGTGATTTTCTGATCACCATAGGTGTCTGTTACCCAGGCAATATTCTGCGACTGATTGCCATGTTGCTCGTAACCGTGATTGACCTGCGCAAAAGCCGCATTGATGGGTGCGCTGGCGTCATTTTGCAGATGCGCATCCAGATAGCGGATTAAATCACGTGCGTTGCTATACAAACTGGCGGCGGCCACCATGTTATTGCTGAATGCCCAATCCGGCGTCAACTCACCACGCGGAATCAGCTTTGGCTGGTCGCCCGCATGGCCCAGCGCACGCATCGGATAGCCACGCAGGCTTTGTGGTTTGAAGCTGCTGCTGGTCATGCCCAGGGGTTGGAACAGATTGCGTTGCGCCAGGCTTTCGATGCCCTGATGCAGACGATGCTTCAGAATATAGCCGAGCAGCGCATAGCCCAGATTGGAATACTGCGCCGCGGGTTTTGCTGGTGCGTCAAAATCAGCCAGATAGCTCAGCACTGCATCGCTATCGAGGTTGCCGTAAAAATTCTCACCGCTGCGCAGATACGCCATAAATTTCATAAACATCGGTAAATCCATATCCTGACGCGGCAGGCCAGAGGTGTGCGTGACCAGTTGCAGCAGCGTGATGCGTTTTGCATCTTCACTGAGCGGCACCTCCGGCGGCAGCAGCGTAGCAAGCGTATCCTTCCAGCGCAGCTCACCGCGATCCACCAGCTCAATGATCACCTCCGCCGTTATGCCTTTGCTGAGCGATCCAAGCGCAAACAACGTATCGGGTGTGATCGGATAACGGTGTACCGCATCAGTTACGCCAAAACTATAAAACTGCGCAGGCTGGCGCTGATGGATAATCGCAATGCTGATGCCCGACACCTGCTTTTGCTGCATGTAATGCCGCACGATATCATCGACGTTTTCATTGAAGGTCGCATGGGAGAGATAGACTTTATCGCCGACCGGCGCAGAAGTTTGTGACAGCGTGCCACAGGCGTTCAATAGCAAACTGAAGCACAACAGCAGCGATCGCGGAATGATGCAGCGCATCACCGATTATTCCTGGTGAAAGTTTTCATAGCAATTGATTTATAAGATATTTTTTATTTTTAGCAAAAAGTGCGATGGGTGTTTGTGGCGAAATATAACACAGAAGAGGTGAATCGCCACCTGCCAGAAACAGGTGGCGAGGCGGGATTATGGGTTGACCGGAATCACCGAACCTTGATAGTGCTGGTTGATAAATTCAGCAGTTTGCTTTGACTCCAGATCTTTGGCTAATTCGAGAATCCGCGGATCATGGGCCAGTTTTGGCGTCGTCACCAGCACGTTCGCATACGGATTATCTTTTGCCTGCTCCAGCGCCAGCGCATCTTTCGATGGCACTAACCCCGCCTGCAACGCGTAGTTACCGTTAATGATCGCCAGTTGCGCATCATCCAGTGCACGCGGCAGCTGTGGCGCTTCGATTTCAATGATCTTGAGGTGATGCGGATTGTCACTGATGTCTGCCGTCGTCACCAGTGAACTGGCGTTGCTGCCCTTGAGCTTAATCAGACCGCTATCCTGCAGCAGATACAGCGCACGGCTGAGGTTCGTGACATTATTGGGCACCGCGACCTGCGCGCCATCAGGCAGATCTTTCAGGGATTTCACTTTATGCGAGTAAATACCCAACGGCTCAATATGCACCGTCGCCACCACTGCAAATTTCTCCCCCAACGCTTTTTCTTGATCGCGCAAATAAGGCACATGCTGGAAGTAGTTTGCATCCACATCGCCGCGCGCTAACAGTTCATTGGCGTTAAGATTTCCGTTGAGCTCAATCACCTTCAGATCGAGCTTTTTATCGGTTTGTTTGATGTGGTTGAGGATTTCGCTGTGCGGCACCGGATCGGCCGCCACACGCAAGGCAGCTGCCGAAGCATAAGTGCTGAATACCGAGAGCAGTGCCAGGGTTGCTATCACCTTTTTAGTCATGTGCTTTCCTTACTTTTATTATGATTGAACCGTGTTCTGGGCGTCGGCGTAGTAACGCGCTGCCACGTCGCGATGCGATCGCAAACGCCCTTTGAGATAGTTCCAGCCCACTTCACGCAGCAAGGGATTGGCGGGATCGCTGGTCGGCCCGTGCGCTTCTGCCGCCAGCTGCGGCGGTAATTGATAAATCGGCACTTCGGCATCCAGCTGTGCACCGAGGAAAAAGGCGATGGAAACACGCTCTTTGCGTGCAGGCGGCGATACCACACGGTGAACCGTGGCACGCAGATAACCATTGGTCGCAATCTCCAGCAATTCGCCGATATTCACCACAAATGCGCCCGGTTTCGGCAATGCATCCACCCAGTGACCCGGCGTCACTTCAACCTGTAAGCCGGGCTGCCCATCCTGTAGCAGAAACGTCAGGAAGCCTGAATCTTTGTGCGCGCCGACGCCCTGCTGGCTGGCATCGCTGGCCTGGCCGGGATAACGAATCAGTTTCACATGCTCGTTGGGATGCGTGCCGTACAGTGCATCAAATGCATCTGGCGGCAGCGACAACGATTTGGCAAACGCACGCAACAGGCGCAGTGCAATCCCGGTCATCGCCTGCTGCCAGGCGTGGATCACTGGCCTGAGCTGCGGCAGCGCCTCTGGCCATAGATTTGGCCCCTGCAGACGCTTCCAGGCGGGATCGCCCGCTTGTAACGCTAACGCCACACGTTCCGCGCCAATATCAAACTGCTCACGCTGGTCGCGTTGCTCACGGGTATATTCCACGCCAGCCCGGTTGTAGCCGCGGAAATGCGGTGAGTGGATCATCGAGACACGCTGCTTCTCCTCATCCGGCAGGGCAAAAAACGCCTGGGTGATGCTTTGCACGTTCTGCAGCAACTGTGGATTGATGCCATGATTGATCAGGTAGAAAAAACCGACATCGCGCGCCGTGGTGCGCAGTTCGGCGAGATAAGGCGACTGATCAGCATTCGGGAGTTCCAGCAGTGCCAAATCCAGCACCGGCAATGTTTCTGCCATACAATTTGGTCCTTAACGCAGTAAAGTTCTGCGTTTACGCTGCCACTGGCGTTCCATTCCAGCCAATACTGTTGCGCAATATGTTATGGCGAATGATTTTTAGGAAAGCTTCAGCAATCTATATGCAAAAAGCGGTAAATCCGTGCCGCTTACCGCTATAATCGCGCCGTCAAAATTTTGCCTACCCGCACCGCACAGGAGATGCCGTATGAACCAAGGCCCGTTAACCGAGAAAGAACTGAACTGGCTGGAAGATATGCTGGAGAAATACGGCAATGAACAGTCGGTGGTGGATACTTCCGAGCTGGATGGCATGCTGACGGCTCTGCTCTCCGGCCCGAACGATATCGAACCGAGTGAGTGGCTGGTGGCGCTGTGGGGCGACAAGAAACACATTCCCAAATGGGCCAACGAGCGTGAAATGGATCGCTTTATGGCGCTGATTTTCCAGCACTTCAACGACATTGCTGAGCGTCTGGCTGATTTTCCGGATCAGTTTGATCCCCTGTTTGGCATGCAGGAGATGGAAGGTCAGGAGTTCACTGTGGTGGAAGACTGGTGTTATGGCTATCTGCGCGGCGTAGCGTTAGATCAAGATTGGGATCAACTGCCTGAAAGCCTGCAACCGGCGATGGCCGCCATCACGCTGCACGGCAGTGAAGCGGAATTGGCAAAGCGTGAAGCGTTCTCGCCAGAGGAGTTTGAGGCCAGCATTGACGCCATTCGCCCGGCGGCGCTGGAGTTGCATGAATACTGGCAGGAACAGCGCATGGCACAGCCCGATCCGGAACCCCAACTGCCACACTTCGCGGGCGAGAAAACCGGCCGTAACGATCCCTGCCCGTGCGGCAGCGGCAAGAAGTACAAGCAGTGTTGCGGTAAATAACGCCTCATCACCGTGAGAGGGCGCCAGGTCGCGCCCTCTCCTCAATCTACTTTCAATGCTGCAACTTCACTGAACCCAACTCAGGGCGTGTAGGGCGATTAGGCCCTTGTGCCGGCTTCACAAAATCTCACAACGCATTAAGAGGCGGGCTTCACCTCAGTGACCAGGGTCGGCAATTGCCATGCACCGCCAGCGCGAATCGCACGACACATGCCGGTGGTAGCATCACTGCTCTGCACGAAATCCTTGCCATCCCATACCCAGGCCGCTGTACTCCAGCAGTCGCCAATACCGCGGCCTTTCTGCGCCTCGGAAATCACGCCCTGGCTGTAATCGGAACCGGAATCGGTGATCAGCTGCGGTTTACCCTGAAATGCACGATCCATCAGCCAATAGCCATAGCCTTCGTTATAGGCACCGCGCCAGCACAGCGCGGCAATCAGCACATGCGTATCATCCACTGGCGTTAACGTGAGCGGCTCAGCGCCCTCTTCAGGTTGATCATCCGTAGGGTCCAGATTATCGCAGCTGTCGTCATCGGTCAGCGAAGCAATCAGCTTCGGCTTGAGCAACGCCAGTTCATCCGCACTCAACGGACGAGGCGCGGCTTTCTCAACTTTGACCTGCTGAATCACCGGCATTGCGACCGCCGCAGGAACACTGTTTTCAGGCTTATTGCCCTTGCGCACCAGCGCGCCAGGCGTACTCAGACGACCCTGTGCATCGTCCATCTTCAGCAGCGTGGCAAAGGCACCATTGCTGGAAAGCTCGAACGGCTCTTCGCCGCCGCGAAACTCCACTTTGCTACTGCCTTTGATGGCATTAATCAGCGCCAGCGTTTGCGCATCGGTCAGCGTCCACTCATCGTTCTCGACTTTGGTGACCTCGCCCTGCGCGTGATCATCAATCCACAGCGCCAGTGCATCCACTTGCCTGGAGTCATCATCGCCAGTATCGGCCAGCACCACGCATCCATGGGTCGGTGCATTGGGCCCGCCCTCACGTGTGAGCAGGACTGAACCACCCGCGCCCTCTTCAGCGCTGTAACCCGCAGCGCGGCAGGTTAAGGTATTGTCGCAGGCGAGTTCCCAGTCTTTATGGCTGAAGGAGACGCCATCTTCATCTGCCAGCAATGGCACGCTCAAACTGGTGAGCAGCGCGAACGCCAGCAGCAATCGGGTTTTCATGCCATCACTCCATAACGGTAAAGGTGGCTAGTGTGATGATTTTTAGTGCGCGGGAGAAGTGAATTTTTTGCGCTGATAGGTTTTCCATGATCCTGCGTGATAATGACGCCACACCAGTGAATCGGATGCCCCGCAAGAAAATAAAACTCACTGTTTCCTCTTTTTTTAATAGATTTTTTTAATAAGTGAACGGCAACTGGCGCGCTGATATTAGAGCAGAAAAGGAGTCTGAAGTGGCATGACCGCTGGGTTGATGGAAACATCGGCGTTAACGTTTCACGTAATGAGCCACATTGGCTTGAGTGGAACGCGTTATTTGGTCAGGTATTGAACGACTCAAAGCTTGCGCACATACTCTCATCACATTCATTGAACGCCCGATGCCTTATGACAATTGCCAATATTAATCCTGCCATGCTCAGTTGGTCCCGCGAACGGGCAGGTTTTACCCTGGATAAATTGGCACAAAAGTGCGGCATCAGCCTGGAACGTCTACAGGAATGGGAAAGTGGCCAGCAACCCTTAACATTCAATCAGGCAATGGCGTTTGCTGGCAAAGTACATGTTCCCTTTGGCTACCTTTTCCTGCCCCATCCTCCCGAAGAACAACTGCCCATCCCAGACTTGCGCACAATTGGCAGCAAAGGGCCACTGCGCCCAAGTGCTGAATTGATCGACCTGCTGAAAGTTATGCTGATGCGCCAGGAATGGTACAGAGAGTACTTACAGCAACAGTTAATTGCGGCACCCAATATTAGTGGGCGTTTTACCGTCGGCAGTTCAGCTAACGCGATAGTTGAGGATATGCGCCACAAGCTTAATCTACCGGCGCACCCAACACGCGGTACCTGGGAGAGCTATTACAATGAATTGATAAAGCGTATCGAAGATCTCGGTATTCTGGTAATGCGAGCGCCTTATCTCAATCATCATACGCGTCCTTTCAACGTGGATGAGTTTAGAGGATTCGCCATTGCGGATGATTTTGCTCCCATTATTTTCATAAATCATGCAGATACACCCGGCGCTCGACTAGTTACGTTAATTCATGAGCTTGGTCATATCTGGATTGGACAATCCGGTGTTTCTGATGGAGGCACATCAACTCACAGACAGGAAGAAATCCTGTGCAATGCCGTTGCTGCCGAATTCCTGGTTCCGGCGAGTGAATTCCTCTCTTTATGGAATACCTATAAGGAAAACTGGCGCGAAAATCTTGCCCCGCTGGAAGGGCATTTTCATGTCAGTTGTTGGGTCATCGCCCGCAGAGCTTTGACACTTCAGTTGATTTCCCATGAGGATTATCAGCAATTTATCCAAGAGCAGAAACTTGCCCATCAACAGCGCAGTAAAAATGATAGCGGCGGTCCCAGTTATTTCAGAACGAAGAAGGCACAAATAAGCCCCTCTTTTTCTCGTGCTGTCTTAAGCCAGGCACTGAGTGGTCAAATGTTATTACGTGAAGCCAGCGATTTGCTGGATGGTATGCAGCCTTCCAGGCTATCAAAATTTGCAGAGGAGATGGGGCTTTGAAATATTTGCTGGATGCAAACACTTATATCATGGCGAAAAACTTTTATTACGGAATGGATATTTGCCCCGGCTATTGGGAATGGCTGGATAGACAGTTTGCATTCAACATTGTCGGCAGCGTAGACATGATCGCCCGCGAATTACGAGACGGAAATGATGAGCTATCAGACTGGGTAAAAGCGAGGCCTGCACATTTCATTGCTAATGATGATCATGATACCCAGCTGATTTTTCAGCAAATAGAGGAAGGTGTAATGAAAGCCGATTTCAATCCAGGGTCACGCGATTTATTTCTGGCAAAAGCTGACCCATGGATTATCGCAAAAAGTAAAAGCATCGGGGCTACCGTTATCACGCATGAACTTCCTCTGCCTGCCAACGCACGCAAAGTGAAAGTGCCCAATATCTGCCGCCAATTTGGTGTTCCTTGCATGACCACATTTGAGTTTTTAAGAAAGCTCAACGCGCGTTTCGTGCTGGAACGGCACGATTATTAACCGCAACTGCACGTGAAGTGATCGCGGGGCGTTGGTATTACTCATACAGCCAACGCCCTGCTTTGGCGGATTCAATCAGCATACCCAGGGTAAAGTCCGGCACCACCGGGACTTCTCGCTTATTGAAGGGATTCAGGATCTGCGCCAGTGACGGTTCTTCCGGATAGTAGGTATCAATCATAAATCCGCCGCGATCCACCTCGAATTCGCTGAAGAACTCGTCCATTAATGCCTGCACTTCTTCGCGCTCGAAGTTAAGATCGGTATCGATATCGATCTGTGGCGTCAGCGTTTTTTGTTTAAACAGATAGACGCCGTCGTAGCGACGTACTAATTCGTAGATACGCTGGTCGATTTCGTCGGTCATGATCCACCTCCTGTTAAACGAGCGGCTATTCTGCCATGCAATCTCATCCGCCTGGTAGCGTAAAAGATAGCGCGGTGCCGCTACGCTAACGCATCGGTCACAGCATCCATGGCATCCAACTCCTCACGGCTTAGCAGTTTCTCAATATTCACCAAAATCATCATACGATTATCCACCACACCCAGACCCAACAAATAACGGCTGGAAAGCGCTGCCGAGACATCTGGCGTGGGTTTGATCTGCTCGTGATCCAGTGACAACACGTCCACCACGCCATCCACGACAATACCGACAATGCGGTCGCTGAGATTCAGCACAATCACGACGGTGTTCTCATTCTGGTGAACCACCTGGAGGCTGAACCGCACGCGCAAATCTACAATCGGCACGATGACACCGCGCAGGTTGGTCACACCGGTGAGAAAGTCCGGCGCATTGGGCACGCGCGTCGCCCGGTCGCAGCCACGGATCTCCTGCACTTTGAGAATATCGATGCCGTACTCTTCATCGCCGAGACGAAAAATCAGATACTCCTGCGCTGCCGTATCACTCTGAAGCGCTTTCGATAATGTCATGCTGCTACCTCCTGTTGGCTGACACGCAGACGGTCAGCGTTTTCCTGTGGATGCGCTAAGGTTGCCAGCTCAACCACATCCAGAATCAGCGCCACGCTGCCATCACCGAGAATGGTGGCAGCAGACACGCCGGTCACTTTGCGATAGTTTTGTTCGAGGTTTTTCACCACTACCTGCTGCTGGCCAATCAGCTGATCGACCCACAGCGCGTAGCGACAGCCGGCGCTCTGCACAATCACCACGATGCCGTTATCACTCGGGGCTTGCCCGCTTACCGAAAAACGCTGACGCAGCATCACCAGCGGCAAATACTCGCCGCGCACCTGCAGCAAACGTTCGTCACCCACATAGCGGTACAGCATCTCCTCCTGCGGCATCAGCGATTCCATCACCGCACCCAGCGGCAACACATAAATCTCCTCGGCTACCCTGACCAACATGCCGTCGAGGATCGCCAGCGTCAGCGGCAACAGGATGCGGACTGTGGTGCCCTTTCCCTGCCGCGATTGCACCTCCACATGGCCGCCCATCGCCAGAATATTTCGCCGCACCACATCCATACCCACGCCGCGCCCGGAGACATCGGTGACACTTTCTGCGGTGGAGAATCCGGCGGCGAAGATGAGCATCCACACTTCGTCATCGCTGAGCGTGTCGCTAATGCTCATGCCCTGCGAGCGCGCTTTGGCGAGAATTTTTTCCCGGTTCAAGCCCGCGCCATCATCCGTTACTTCAATCACGATGTTGCCGCCGTGATGTTCAGCGGAAAGCGTCAGATTGCCGGTGCCCGGTTTGCCTTGGGCAATACGCTGTGCTTTGGCTTCAATGCCGTGATCGAGACTATTGCGCACCAGGTGAGTCAGCGGATCGATAATGCGTTCAATCAGGCTTTTATCCAGCTCGGCAGATCCGCCTTTCAGCGTCAGCTCAATCTCTTTGTCGAGACGCGAACCGAGATCGTGCACCAGACGAGGAAAACGGCTAAAAACGTAGTCCATCGGCATCATACGAATCGACATCACCGACTCTTGCAGTTCACGCGTGTTGCGCTCCATTTGCGCCACGCAGTTGAGCAACGCGTCATGATTGGCGTTATCCAATGTTTGGGTGAGCTGAGACAGCATTGCCTGGGTGATGATCAGCTCGCCGACCTGATTAATGATTTGATCGACTTTGCTAACGGCAACACGAATGCTGCTGGATTCCTGGCTGGCCGCACGCGGCGCGGTGGAAGGCGTGGGTGCCGGGGGTATAGACGTGGCCGTAGAAGTGGCCGGCACCGGAGCTGTAGAAGTGCCCGGGGACGCGGTTGGCGCCGGAGCAGTAGAAGTGCCCGGGGACGCGGTTGGCGCCGGAGCAGTAAGCGGCACCGTAGATGTCGGCGCAGAAGGTGCAGCCAATACGGAAGCCGTGGGCTCGGGTTCCGCAGTCAATGTGGGGGCAGCAGGTACGGCGACCACCGGTTCAATAGCGATCTGCGTGTCATTCAGCACAAAACCAAGCACCGCACGAATATCGTCGGCTGGCGTAGCGGTGGCGAGCACCACTTTCAGGCTTTTCGACGTCTGCTCCTGATGGCGCAGCGATCCGAGGTTTTCCAGCTCTTGTCTGAGCAGCGTTTGTTCGCCTTCTTCGATATCACTCAGCGTAATGCATAATTCAGCTTCAGCGGCATCACCTGCTATCGCAGCTGGCTCGGCAGCCTCAAGCGCAATCTGCCGCAGGGCTTCGCAGATGTATTGAAAGCGCGCCTCATCGGGCGGCTGAGACGCGCGGTACGCGGCAAGCTGGTTTTGCATGATGTCTTTGCTCTCCAGCAACAGCTGAACCGTTGCCCGGTTAAGCCTGCGTTCACCGCTGCGCGCCTCATCCAGCAGGTTTTCCAGCAGATGGGTGGTTTTCTGCAGCGCATCAAAACCAAAGGTACCCGCCCCGCCCTTCAGCGAGTGCGCGGCGCGAAAGATGGCATTGAGCTGCTCAATATCGGGCGCGGCAATATCCAGCTGCAACAGGTGCAGTTCCATCTCTGCCAGCAACTCTTCAGCTTCACTGAAAAATATCTGCGAAAAATCATTCAATTCCATCGGAGTTTCCTTCAACAGGCTGAATGGAGGCATCCTGCAATAGGGCATCAGGGTGCTGCGCGAGGGTATTTTCCATCTGGATCTCCTGCTCTTTCATGTGGCTGAGGACAAGAATGCTGATGCGGCGATTACGCGGATCCTCTGGTCTACTTTCTTCCAGCGGCATACGGCTGGCGGTGCCAATCACCCGCAGAAAACGTTCATCCGCCAATCCGCTATGGGTCAGCACGCGTCGCGTGGCGTTGGAACGTCCCGCTGACAGTTCCCAGTTGCTGTATCCACTGACACCGCCCGCGTAGGGCAGCGAATCGGTGTGGCCGGTCAAACTGATCGCATTCGGCAACTCGTTGAGCAGCGGCACCAACGCCTCCAGAATGCCCAACATGTAGGGTTCGGGCTGCTCGCTGCCCAGCTTGAACATCGGGCGCTGTTGCGAATCGGTAATCTGAATCAGCAGACCATCCTGCGTGAGCGTCAGCAGCAGATTTGACTGGAAATTATTCAGTCGGGGATCGGTGGCAATCATCTGCTGCAGTTTCTGTTTTGCCCGCTTCAGGCTCTCCATCTGGCGCTTTAACGCATCCAGCCTGCTTTTATAGACTTCGCCCTGCTGTTTAATCAGATCGTCCCCGCCGCCGGGAATGACGCTGTCGCTGAGGCTGGCTTTGTTGCCCTGCGCCAGCGTGGTTTTTAACGGGGTGCGAAAGTAATCGGCAATCATTTCGCGTTGCTGCGCGGTGGACTGCGACAGTAGCCACATCACTAAAAAGAACGCCATCATCGCGGTGATGAAATCGGCATAAGCGATTTTCCACGTCCCCCCATGATGCGCATGTTTATGCTTTTTACGGCGGCGAACGATGATGACCGGGCTGCCGTCCTTCATGCGCTGGCGTCCGACGGCTTCATTTTGCTGGCGTTCGATTTCACGCTACGCACGTGCTCTTCCAGCTCTTCAAAGGAGGGGCGTTCGCTGGTGAAGATGGTTTTGCGACCAAATTCCACCGCAATCTGCGGCGCATAGCCATTTAGGCTGGAGAGCAGCGTGACTTTGATGCACTGCAAAATTTTGACCTGATCGCTGCTCTTCTGTCGTAGTAGCGTGGCGAGCGGCAATACAAAACCGTACGCCAGCAGGATGCCAAGGAAGGTGCCGACCATGGCGTGGGCGATCAGCACGCCCAGCTCGGAGGCCGGTCGATCGGCGGCGGCCAGCGCATTCACCACCCCCATCACCGCCGCTACGATTCCGAAAGCGGGAAAGCCATCACCCAGCGTGTTCATGCTGTTAGCCGGCACTTCCAGCTCCTCTTCGCAGGTTTCAATCTCTTCATCCATCAGCGCTTCGATTTCATGCGCATTCATGCTGCCGGCGATCATCAGGCGAAAATAATCCAGCACGAAATTTTTTAGCATGGGGTCATTGAGCAGACGCGGATAGGCGCTGAAGATCTCACTGCTTTCCGGTTCTTCAATGTCCTTCTCCAGCGACATCAACCCTTGCATGCGACTCTTCGACAGCAAGAGGAACAGCAAAGCCATCAAATCCATGTAAATCGCTTTGCTGTAGCTGCGGCCAACAAACAGCTTTACCAACGCTTTGCCCGTGGCCTTCAGCGACTTAATATTGTTGCCCACCAGAAAGGCACCCATACCCGCGCCACCAATGATCAGCAGTTCGATAGGTTGAAACAGCGCGGCCATTTGACCGCCAGCCAGCATAAATCCGCCAAACACTGTTGATATAACAACAAGATAGCCAAAAATAACTAACACGATTGCTCCTTGTATTATTGATAGCCCGCGCCAGACTGGCCACGGGCGTATGACTTTCTTGTCACTGAAATAGGGCTAGCGCCTCAGGCAATGACCGGCATAAAAGCGGCGGCGGCCTGAATGTGCCGTTGATTAACGTGGTCAACCTGAGATTTTTTACTGGCGCGTGAGGGTGGGCTGCACAAACTGCAGGTAAAGGGTTTCTTGATGTTCTCGGTGATCACCACATATCCCCCCTGACAGATCCGGCACGCTTTACGGGAAATAATGCCGCACTCAATAAAGCGAACTAACGTCCAGGCGCGCGTCAGACCTAATATGGGCTCCTCATGACTCTGACCGTAACACTGTTCCAGATAGAGCCGATACGTTTTCATCAACACGTTAATCGGCGGACCTTTTTCCGTCACTTTCAAATACAGGTAGATGTTATAAAACATCGACGAGTGAATATTCTGTTCCCACGACATAAACCAGTCTTCGGAGAAAGGCAACATGCCTTTCGGTGGTGGGCATCCACGTAACTCCTTATACAAGCGTAATAGTCGTCGTCGACTTAGAGATGTCTCAGATTCTAAAACCTGCATACGTGCTCCGAGAGAGATCAACTCCATGGCGATTTGAACGTCATGCACTTCCTGCAATAAATTTCTTTCACTCATTCTCGCCCCCTTAATCCACAGCCATAGGTTCTTTATTAATTGAATTAAGCAAATCCGTCGACAAGATAATGCCGGTGTGAATTTTCTGCAGAGCCTCAATCCGCGATTCTTTCGTGAGATTCTCAATCAAGACTTCATCATCAATGCGTAAGCGGCAAATTAATTGATTGGTCGAGGCCAGCTTCATCAATTGGGGTAACGTCAGCGCCTTCAAATTATCAGTGGTAGACTCCGATAATCCAAGGCGAAAACCTGCCGCAAATTTATCCTGTCGAATTAATTGTTGCGCCAGTAGAAGGTAAGATAAATTCATATCGTGGATATGCTGAAGATACTCATCAAAGTCAGACATTGATAACACCTTATATTTATCGTGCAAAGCAGAGGTCATTAAGAGAGGAATATCCATTCCCCATGTGATGCTGATAATCGTGTGGTCGTAGGGTGAACATTTTTGTGACTATCGATCATCCCAACAGCCGACGATTGAGCCGCATCCAGCAATGAAAAAATGATAGCCATCAGAAATTTCCGTAACAACACGTCAGAAAACCCTCACATGAGAAACCCAACTAACCAAATGATTAATAACGATAATAATATTATTAATTGTTATTAATTATCGATGATGTCCTTTTACAACTTTGCAGGTGCTGCATCACTTTAGATTGCTCCATCATAATCCATTCGACTACGCAAACGTTTTATTGCCAGACTGTGAAGTTGACTCACTCGTGTTTCCGTAATGTCGAGAAGTAAAGCAATCTCGCGCATATTGAGATCATAGTGATAATAAAACTGTAAGATGCGCTGCTCCCGCTCAGGAATATAACGTACGTAGTCAGCAATACGCTCAATCAAATCCTCCTGAATAGAGTGATGCAGGGGGTTCAGCAAGGCATGTTCTTCATCAGCTTGTTCCCAAAGATCGGCATAATGCTCTTGCAATTCATCCATGGAAAAAAGTTGGCTGTTGTTATTATCTGCCAGCATCTGTTGAAAATCCCGCAGCGATACGCCCATTCGTTCGGCAATATCTCTTTCACTGGCACTGGCGCCCTGCTCCTGTTCAATTATCTGGATAACCGCAGATATCTCACGCGAATGGGTTCTGACCCGACGCGGCACCCAATCACGTTCTCGCAATTCATCGATTAACGCCCAGCGCACGCGTTGTGTAATCCAGGCGCTGAGCGTGACACCTTTCTTCGCGTCATAACTGTCAACCGCAGCAATAAATCCTATCGCACCTGCCTGAATGAGATCATCGAACTCGACGCTAGCCGGTAATCTTTTTTGCAGGCGTAACACTTCCTGCCGCACCAGATAATGGTAGGTTAGCCACAGTTCGTTTTTATCATTCAGACCGGATGCGTTATATAACCTATCCATATTGCCACCCATCTGATAGTCTTGTTATTAATTATCAGCTGAGCGTTATTATTTATATAGCGCAATAAGCTCTTAGTACCTGGGCTATTTAATCTCTTTATTTCACTAATGGGTAATACGTTAGAACGATTCCCACTGCGTATTCTCTTTTTCCGATATCAGATCCTGATGGCGGTTATTCACTTTATTGACCAAACGAGCCGGTTGTGCGGAGCCTTCATGAGTTAACACAAACTGTGCCACCAGCTTCTCCAGCGCGTCGGACTGCGCTTCTAATCCACCAGCCGCCATCGCGGCTTCTTCCACCATCGCCGCGTTCTGTTGAGTCACCAAATCCATTTCGTTTACCGCCTGCGAAATCTGGTTGATACCGGTGCTCTGCTCATCTGACGCTGAGGTAATTTCCCCCATAATCTGCGTCACCTGCGCCACCGAGCTGACGATATCCTGCATCACGACGCTGGCCTGGTTCACCTGGCGCGATCCCGTATCCATATTGCTGACGCAGGTGTGGATCAGCTGATTGATCTCTTTGGCTGCATCAGCGCTGCGCCTGGCGAGGTTACGCACCTCTTCAGCCACCACCGCGAAACCACGTCCCTGTTCACCGGCGCGTGCCGCTTCGACTGCGGCATTCAGCGCCAGGATATTGGTTTGATTAGCAATGCTGTCAATCACGCCGTTGATATCGGCGATTTGGCGCGAGCTGACGGTGATCTGCGCCATGATCTGCTCCAGACTTTGCATCACATTGCCGCCCTGCTGCGCATTGTCGCTGGCACTAACCGCCAGCTGGCGCGCGGTGTGGGCGTTGTCGGCATTCTGCCGCACCGTGGTTTTGATCTCCTCCATACTGGCGGCGGTCTGCTGCAACGAGGCTGCCTGCTCCTCGGTACGCGCAGATAGATCGCTGTTGCCCTGGGCAATTTCCTGCGCATTGGTATGAATGTGCTGCACACTCTCACGAATACTGAGAATGGTGCCGGTCAGCGACACGCGCATTTGTTCCAATTCGCTCAGCATAGTGCCGATTTCATTGGCGCTGCCGATCTCGACGCGGCGGCTCAAATCACCTGCCGCCACGCGTTTCAGTACCTCAACCGTGCCTTCCATACGACGCACCAGCGTCTTGCGCAGCCAGATACGCACACTAATCAGTAAGAGTGCCGCCAGAACGGTAACGCTGATCCCAATCACCAGCATGGTGCGGTAATTGCTCGCCGCATGGCTGACATACTCCTGATTCTGCTTAAAATTAATCTGGTTATAGCCCTCAATGCGTTGATTCAATGTGGTGCGCAACCCCAGTTCACTTTCCAGTGAACCGCGATAACTCTCCTGGCGCTGGAGCTGATCCAGTTTAATCTGCACCACGTCATACACCGCTTTAAAAGCGGTGTTCACCTCTTCGGCGACTTTGGTTTCCTCTTCGCTGTTGAACGGTGAGCTCATAAACTGCTGCATATCTTCTTCAGCGCTTTTCAGGATCAGCGCCGTGGTTTGCAGCAGCGTTGGCGAGGCCGTTTCTCCCTGCGCCTGCAGCAGCATAATGCCGTTGGTGTTAGCCAGTGCTGCACTGATGTTATAGGCAGCATCGCGCATCTGATTATTACTATACGAGGCGATCTGTATTTTATTAAAGTTCTCGTTATTGGAATAAGCGTTAAATAGCGAAAAAGTGACGGTAGAAAAGAGGACGACAGCAAACATCACGATAATCAAGCTGACCGCAGTGTAGATTTTTATTTTATTAAACATAGGATTTACTCTCGCGCTACACGATGATATTGAGAATCAGAAAGGTAAATTTATAATTTATTGAACAAGTTCATTTTTTGCATCGACTGAAAGACCATCATCGACGCATTTAACGCATATTCAGACATCTTAGAATCCATAATTAACGATGTCATGGTGCCGTAATCTGCGCCAATCGCATTTTGTACTTTGACGATGGTGTCATTGATCAAACTCTCACCGCTTAAATCGAGGCTATCAAGTTGCTGCAGATGGGTGCCCAGTTCAGCCTGCGCTTTGCCCAATCGATCCATGCCTTTGTCGACCGCCTGGCTGGCAGCGCTCAGGGCTTTCTCCAGTTCGTCTCTGTCGATAGGATCACGGCTCAACTCCGCCACCGCCTTATCCAGATCGGCAAAGATGTCACCAAATACCGCATCGCCCAGTCGGCTAACCGACATGCCAGTGCCATCTGCTACGGTTTGCTGGCGCGCTTCGCTACCGCCCTGATAATTTCCTGCCGCATCAAAGGGTGCAGTATCACTATGATAACCCGAGAAAATATAGCGTCCCTGACTGTCGCGCGTATTAGCAAGATCAAATAAGGTGCCGCGAATGCCGGATAACTCTTTTCCCAGCGCAGCGCGGTCTTCTGCGGAATAGGTATCGCTTTTCGCCGCGATGATTTTCTCCGTCAGGCTGGTAGTGATGATACTGCCGACGCTGCTGAGAATACTCTCCTCGTGCTCCATGGCACTGCGCGCGCCGGATCGCACGCTGCGGTACAACTCCAGTTTTGCCAGCGCGTCCTGGTTTTTTACCGCGTCGGTGGCACCTTGCGGATCGTCTGATGCGCGTAACAGTGATTTACCTGCCGAGAGGCGCAAGTAAATATTGTTATTCTCACTCACACGCTGCGACATACTTTCCGCATTCTGTTTGAACATATATAAAGTGCTTAATCGCATCGCTGACTCCTTTATTTAATCGATAGCAGCGTGTCAAATAACGTGGTGGCGGTTTGCAATATTTGACTGTTGGCCTGGTAGTACTGCATAAACATCTGCATATTCACCATCTCTTCATTCATATCAACGCCGCTAAGCGACTGTTTGGTGTTGAATTTGTCATCGAGATCTATTTTGGCCGATTCCAGTCCGGAATTAACCGCGCGCGCATTGGAGCCGATGGTGCCAACCAGTTGGGTATAGGCATCGGTGAGCGTATTTTTGCCGATCAGTTTTTCATCCTGAATTTTCAGCATCAGTTCCAGATTTTTGTTATTGGAACTGCCGCCAGCAGGATCATCAGAGGCGGCAAATTTGCTGGCGCTGTCCAGGGCACGGCCAATCCCTTCAGCAGCACCGGCCATCGGATTGAGGCTAAAGCTGTCGCCCGCATTCACGCCAGCAGGTAGATCGATTTCCACGCCGTCAAATGACAGCATGCCGCCCGTCACCGTCGCCGGAACCGTGCGACCATCCGCACCGGTAACATGCCAGTCTGTGCCATCAAAGCTGACGTTATAATCTTCGGCATTCACCGCTTTGTAGTCGGTAACACGGATGGAATCGAGCCGGCCGCTGCCGGTGTTTTGGCTATTAGCGAGGGCTTTGATCTCCGGCAGCGAGAACAGATCCTGACCGGGATTGCCGTCCGCATCGAAGCCCGCATGGTGCTGTTCGTTTAAGCGGCTCGCCATCATAAAAGCGATATGGTTCAACTCATTGCGCGCCACCGCCAGATCGTCATTACGGAACTTAAATAATCCGGCGAGACGGCCTTTGGTGACGCTGGTTTCACTCAGTGGCTCAGGCTTGCCATTGTGACCCACGTAAGAGACCACGGTTTTATTGGGATCGCTGGCGGACGGCGAGGTTTGTAACTTATAGGCGCGATCGCCGGCGATAAGGGGGCGCCCATCAGGCAGAGTCACATCCACACGGCCCGAGGCTTTGTCTTCAGTGACCTCAACACCCAGCTGTTCGCTGAGCTTTTCCAGCAAGCCATCGCGTTGGTCCAGCAGATCAGCGGGGGGATTACCGCCCTGCGCCTGCACTCGCTCCAGCTGTTTATTGATATTGGCTAACTGGTCGCTGTAGCTGTTGATGTCCTTCACGCTCTGCTCAATGTGCGTGTTGGTGCTTTTCTCCAGCCCAGTGAGTTTTTTACCGCTGTCGTTAAAGCGCTGCGTTAATACACCCAGCGCACTAAATAGTGCGGAACGCGCTGGCCCATCAGAAGCATCACCGCTCAGCGTGGCCATGGCCTTGAACAGATTGTTAAGTGAAACCGAGACGTTGTCGGATTCGTCGCCGAGCATGTTGTCGATTTCAGACAGTTGCTCCTGTCGCCCTTTCAGCCCGGCCCAGTTGCTGATAGAGCCGCGCAGTTGTGAATTGGCAAATGCGTCATAAGCGCGATCGACGCCATTCACCTGGGCACCGTAACCAAAAAAGCCCAGCGAGGTATTCATGCCGCCTGATTCACCAATCAAAATATTGCGGCGGCTGTAGTTGTCGGACATGCCGTTAGTCAGATTACTGCCCACCACACTCAGGGCCGCCTGACCGGTGCTTAAACCACTTCGGGCTAAATTAAACAGGTTGTTCATCGCTATCCACCGCTTGTCTTTGAGGTTGCTCTCTACCTTTCATCGGTGATTCGCCGATTCTCTAAAACACCGGATTAAAATATTTTCGTCAGATCACTTTGATAGGCGGCAGCAGGTTGTTGCAGCGTGGTCTTAACCTTATTAATCAGCGAGATAAGCTTTTGCGCATAAGCGGGATCGGTGGCATAGCCGCTGGATTGCAGGGCGCTAGCACCCTGCTCCGCTGAGGTGGCGCGCACCACTGACTGGTAGCGCGCGTTGTGGCTTAACAGCGCGGCATAATCGCCCAGCCCCTGCTCGTAAGAGTCATAGACGCGAAATACCGCTTTTACCTGCTGTTTCACGCCATTGATGTATTCGCTGGTGGTAATTTCACTGGTTTTTCCCCGCCAGCCCGCGCTGGCTTTAATGCCAAACAGGTTATGACTCGGGGAACCATCGGCGGCCGGAATTTCACGCTGGCCCCAACCCGACTCCAGTGCCGCCTGCGCCACGATCAAATGCGCATGCAGGCCGGTTTGCTGCGCCACCCGCTGCGCAGCAGGCAGTAAGCGTGCGATAAAGGGATGTGTGCTTTCAGTCTGAGGAGAAAAGGCCAGCGGCGCAGGTAAGCGCAGTGGACCACTGGCGCGGCGCGGCGGCGGGATCGGGGAGCGCATATCGCCACCACCTGATTGCCGTACAATCATTTCGGCAAATCCCAATTGGCCACTGCGGGCGATTTCCTGCGCCACCTGCTGGTCGTGCATCGCAGTAAACATGTCAGAAGCCGCGCTGTGCATTAGTTCATCTTTGAAGGTGGCATCGCGCATGCTCTTCATCATCATCTGCACAAAAATGCCTTCCATCTGCTGTGCAGCAGCCTGCAGCGCTTCAGGTGAGGAGCGCTTTGCTTCGCGCTTGAGCGCATCCAGCGAACGCAGATCAAATGCCGAACGATCGGCGATCATCATTCGAACTCCAGACGCGCGCGCAGGCAGCCCGCATTTTTCATCGCCTGCAGTATCGCCATCAACTCATTGGGCGTAGCGCCTAAGGTATTTAACGCTCGCACCACATTGTTAAGATCGGTGCTGCTGCGTACATTTTGCAGCGCACCGCCGCTATCACGCACCGAGATATCCGTTTGCGGCGTCACCACCGTTTCACCGCCGGCAAACGGCGTGTTGGGTTGGCTGACCACATTACTTTGCGCCACTTCTACCGACAGCGATCCATGCGCCACCGCGCAGCTCTCCAGCGTAACGTGGCGATTGATCACCACCGATCCGGTACGCGAGTTGACCACCACTCTGGCATCCTGCACCGCCACGCGTAGCGGGATGTTCTGGATATTGGCAAGAAATCGCACGCGGGAAGGGCCATCAGCGGGCGCAAACAGGCGCACCGTGCGCGCATCTTCCGCGATGGCCGCCCCTCCGCTGTAACGCTGATTGATGGCATCGCTGATCTGCTGCGCCAGCGAGAAATCGGAGTGATTCAACTGCAAACGCACCACGCTCTGCTGAGCGAAATCATTCGGTACTTCACGTTCAACGGTAGCACCCGCACTGATTCGGCCGCCATTCAGTTGATTGACTTGCACGCGGCTGCCGCCTGCCTGCGCACCTGCGCCGGAGATCAGCACGTTGCCCTGCGCCATGGCGTAGATCTGGTTGTCGGCGGCCTTCAGGGGCGTCATCAGCAAGGTGCCACCGCGCAAGCTTTTGGCATTGCCCAGTGAAGAGACTAAAATATCCAGTTTTTCACCGGGTCGCGCAAACGGCGGCAGCTCCGCGGTCACCATTACCGCCGCAATATTTTTGAGCTGCATATTGGTGCCAGGCGGCACAGTAATACCGAGCTGCGACAGCATGTTCGTCAGGCTTTGCCCGGTAAACGGTGCCTGCATGGTTTGATCGCCGGTGCCGTCCAATCCCACCACCAGCCCATAGCCCATCAGCGCGTTAGAACGCACGCCCTGCACGGTGACCAGATCGCGGATACGTTCGGCCTGTGCGGCGGGCAGCACGCTAAGGCTCAGCAGGCTGGCAATAAAAACAACAAAGGCTCTGTTCATGGTGATCTCAAAAAGGTGAAAGGTTGAGAAACAGGCGTTGCAGCCAACCCATGGTTTGGGCTTCATTGATGTAGCCATCGCCGACATATTCGATGCGTGCATCCGCCACCTGCGTGGAAGGCACGGTGTTGCTGCCGCTGATGGTGCGCGGGTTCACCACGCCGGAAAAACGAATGAATTCGGTGCCTTGATTGATGGCGATCTGCTTTTCGCCCACCACGCCAAGATTGCCGTTGGGCAGCAGCTGATTCACCGTGACGGTAATGGTGCCGGTAAAGGTATTGCGCGCCGCCGCACCACCTTTGCCGCTGAAATCGTTCTTGCCTTTGGCATCCAGATCCCACTTGCCGTCACCCAGCCAGCGATTAAGCTTGTCCGGCACCGAGAGCAGCTCCATGCCCGCCGAGCCATTACGATTGGCGTTGGCCGACGCGCTTTTGCTGGCGCTGACGTTTTCCTGCAATAGGATGGTTAAGGTGTCACCCACGTTGCGCGGGCGCCGATCCTCAAACAGCGGCTGATAGCCGTAATTCATGCCCTGCCCCGCCATAAACAACGAACCGCCGCTGGCGAACATTGCCATCGGTAACGGAGCGGCCGAAGTCGGCCCCGCTACCAACGGCTGCTGTAAAATATGTGCACAGCCGCTCGCCAGCAGCGCGGCACTCATAATCACCACACGTCGCATGTTGATTCCTGTGTTGAGCACTACAGCTGCGTGAGGCGTTGCAGCATCTGGTCAGAAGCCGATACCGCTTTGCTGTTGATCTCATAGGCGCGCTGCACCTGGATCATGGTGACCAACTCTTCCGCGACGTTGACGTTGGAGGTCTCAACGTACTTTTGCTTTAGCGAACCGGCATCTTCCATGCCCGGATTCAGCTCGTTCGGTGCGCCAGATGACTGGGTTTCGCGGTACAGATTGCCGCCCACGCTTTCCAGCCCGGCTTCGTTGATAAAGGTCGCCAGGGTTAGTTGGCCGATTTGCTGTGGCTGCGCCTGACCGGGCTGCGTCACGCTGACGATGCCGTCATTGCTGATCGACAGGGTTTTCGCATCCGGCGGGATCACAATTCCCGGCTGCACCGGATGGCCCTCCGCATTCACCAACTCACCGTTCTCGTTTTTATCGAAGTGCCCATCGCGGGTATACGCGGTGCTGCCATCGGGCATTTGCAACTGGAAGAACCCTTTGCCCTCAATCGCGACATCGGTTTCATTGCCGGTTTCGTTATAGCCACCCTGGGTGTGGATCCGCTGCGTCGAAACCGGGCGCACGCCGGTGCCCAACTGCAAACCGCTGGGCAGCGTGCTCTGTTCCGAGGCCTGCGCACCCGGCTGACGCAAGGTTTGATACAGCAGATCCTGGAACACCGCGCGCTGGCGCTTGAAGCCGTTGGTGTTAACGTTGGCGAGGTTGTTGGAAATGACATCCATATTGGTCTGCTGCGCTTCCAGACCGGTTTTTGCAATCCATAACGATCGGATCATTGAGATCTCCCTGGCAGGCGCTTAGCCCACGCTTAATAACTGATTGGCTTTCTGCGCGTTTTCATCGGCGCTGCGGATCACTTTCATGTTCATGTCGAAACCGCGCGAGTTAGCGATCATCTCGGCCATGGTGTGCACCGGGCTGACATTACTGCCCTCCAGCGCTTCCGGGTTGAGACGCAGCGTCTCATCCTGCGCCAGCGCATTCCCGGTTGCGGCACGGAACAGGCCATCATCGCCATGCCGCAACTCGCTCATCTGCGCACTGACCAGCTTGATGCGACCGACCGGCACCACCGCGGTGGCATCATTGCCAGCACCCAGCGCGGAAATCGTGCCATCGGCGGCCACGGTGACGTACGATTGCGGTGGCACCGTCAGCGGTGCGCCATCGCCCATCAGCGGCCTGCCGTTGACGCGCAAGCCCCCTTCGTTATCAACCTCGATGTTGCCGTTGCGGGTGTAACCTTCGCTGCCATCTTCTAACGCCACGCTAAGCCAGGCGTTTTGCGGCAGGGCCACGTCGAGACTGCGTCCGGTGTGGGTAATCGGCCCCATGCTGCTGTCATGCATCGGGGTCGAAGCCGCCACCAGCGCACGCGTGGGCAGGCTGTCACCGTTGACCGGCACGGCGCGGAAGGCCGCCAGCTGAGCGCGAAAGCCTGCGGTGGAACTGTTTGCCAAATTGTTGGAGGTCACGGCCTGGCGGTTTAACGCCGCCTCCGCGGCCGTCATGGCGGTATAAATGGCGCGATCCATCGTCGATGTCCTTAACGCAGGTTAGTCAGCGTTTGCAGCAGTTCGGATTGGGTTTTGATGGTCTGAGAATTGGACTGGTAGTTGCGTTGATAGATGATCATGTTGACCATCTCCTGCCCCATATCGACGTTTGAACCCTCCAGCGAACTGCCCTTGAAACTGCCAAAGCTGCCGCTTCCGGCAATGCCAAGGAAGGGCTGACCGGAGCCGGGGGACTCCGCCCAGGCATTGCCGCCCTGAGGCGACAGACCGCCGCTGTTGGGGAAATCAGCCAGCACAATCTGCGCCACGGTCTGTTTCTTGCCGTTGCTGTAGGTGACCACGATCTCGCCGTTATCACCGATGACAAAGTTTTGATATTTGCCCGGTGCCTGGCCATCGATCTCGTTGAGTTTGATGCTGCTGTCACCGCTGTATTTGGTGATAGCAGAGAGATCCAGATTGATATCCAGCGGCTCCGATCCGTTCAGCGACAGACCTTTGATGTTGATGTTGGCATCCGGCATGTCAATCTGGCCGCTGGAATTAAAATTCAGCTCCAGTTCGCTGTAACCAGCGGGATCGGGCGCAGTTTCATCGCGCGCATAGGCCTTCCATTCCCCCTCCGCAGTCTGCACAAAGTAGAGTTTGATAGTGTGCTTATTGCCGAGACTGTCAGTGGCTTCAATCTGGCTGCTGTAGTTATAGGTTTTTTGGTCTTCGTGATTAAACGGGTCGGTGATGACGTTATCGTCGTCTGCTTTCAGGTTGCCGTTCAGTGATCCTTTGGACGAGGCATTTGGCGGCATATCGTCTGTGGGAATACGGATTTTGTCCACCGGCGCGCCGGGTTCAATAGTCGGCGGCGTACCGGTCGCCTGAAAGCCAGTGAGGAACAGGCCATTGCTTTTGTTGTAAATATTGCCGTCAGCATCACTGTCGAACTGACCGTTGCGTCCGTAAAACACGCCGCCAGCCTCGTTCTCCATGCGGAAGAACCCGCGCCCACTCAGCGCCATGTCCAGCTTGCCGCCGGTGAAATTGATCCCGCCGTCAGCGAAGTTCTGGTTGACGTTGGAGACCTGTACGCCCAATCCCACCGACCCGGCGAAAATATCGGAGAAGGTGATCGAGCCGCTTTTAAAGCCACTGGTTTGCGAGTTAGCAATGTTGTTACCCACAACATCGAGGGCTTTGGAGGCGGCGTTGAGGCCGCTAAGACCTTGTGAAAAGCTCATAATGTTTCCCAGAGAGTAAGTGAGGCACTATTTTTGGATTACCACCACATCGCCGATACGGATGGGATCGTGGTCGAGCAGATGCAGCACCGCGCCGTCCGGCGTAATGGTGACGCCCTGCACTTGTTCCTGAATCAACCCGGAGATTTTTGGCGGCTCGCCGTCAGGGTTTTTCGCGTCAAAGCTCAGGGTGTATTCCCGATCCTGCGGCGGGCCGGGTTCCGGCTGGAAGTTTTGTAAATCGTCGAGGGTGAAGGTCTTCACGCCCGCCTTCACGTTCTTCAGCTGTGCGGTGTAGCTGTTGCCTTCAGCATCGGTGAACGTGACGGTGACCGTTTCGGCTTCACCACCCAGCAGGAAGCTAAAGGTGTCGTTCGCCCCTTCGCCCTCCTCTTCGCTACCGCCAAATGTTACTTTCGGGTCGCCCTCAATCAGAATGCTGCGACCGACCCATGCGGCGGTACCCATGCCGCCCAGTTGCGCCATCAGCGCCTGTACATCCGCCACTGAGCTATTGAGCTTTTCGACGCCCGCCGCCGTAGAGAACTGCGCCAGCTGCGAGGTGAGCTGGTTGTTGTCCATCGGATTGGTGGGATCCTGGTTTTGCATCTGCGCCACCAGCAGTTTCAGAAAGCTGGCGCTAAGATCGCCTGCACTGCTGCCCGATCCGTCGCCGCTGCCATTGTTGTTATTGACCTGAGGTATCACGTTTGCACTTCCTTATTGGCCGAGAGTGAGCGTTTTCTGCATCAGCGCTTTGGCGGAGTTCATCACTTCGACGTTGGCCTGATAGCTGCGTGAGGCCGAGAGCGTGTTGACCATCTCGTGCACCACATTGACGTTGGGCATGCGCACATAGCCCTGCGGATCTGCAAGCGGATGGCCCGGCTGATACTCCAGACGTTCGGGTGCACTGCTCTCCACCACCTCACTGACCCTGACGCCGCCGATCTCACTGCCCGGCGCGGCATCAACACGAAACAACACCTGGCGGGCGCGATAAGGCTGCTGATCGGGACCCGCCACACTGTCGGCATTGGCCATATTGCTGGCGCTAACGTTGAGCCGCTGCGATTGCGCCGCCATCGCCGAACCGGCAATATCAAATACGCTAAATAACGCCATTTATTTACCCCTGACTCAGCACGGTCATCATTTTCTTTATATCCGCCCCAAGAAAAGTGAGGCTGGATTGGTATTTCAGGGCGTTGTCTGCAAAATTAACGCGCTCGCGATCCATATCGACGCTATTACCATCGGCACTGGGCTGATCGGGAATGCGATATAACAGGCTATCGTCATTGAAATTTGTCGATTGCGCCGCGATATGACGGTCTGCGGTTAATGACAAAGACACCGCTGATTTACCAGCAGCAGGAGATGCCATGGCACTTTTTAATTGCTGAGAGAAATCGATATCCCTTGCCAGGTAGCCCGGCGTATCCGCATTGGCAATATTGGCCGCCAGCACGTCCTGACGGCGAGAGAGTATATTGAGCGCATGCTGTTGAAAGCGAAACGCCTCATCGAGTTTAGTGTTCATAATAAGGGAGATCCTGCCTCTCGTTATCCAAACATCAGCAGTCTAATCAGGAATAATGAAATATCACACTGTGAAGAGTGCACAGAAATAGGGGTTATTAGTCTGTTAAATACATACCCGGTTAATTACCTTCATAAACGAGACTATTTAGCTCGTTTGAATATTCATTATTCCATTTATCATAACGGGGATGACGATATAAAAGGCATCCTGATGAGACATGATGTTTTACGCCCGATCATTTTATTTCTCGTAGCCCTTTCCGCGCCGGCGCAAGCCAGCACTGCGGCTGAGCAGCGCTTGCAGCCTAAGCTGGATGCGTTATTAAAACTCCCCGATAACCAGGGTGAGATTGTACGCAGCGCAACGCTGCTGGCGACGTCAGAACAGCTGGCAGCCCTGTGTGATGCGCCCGTATTGAGTCTGGCGGGTAAAGATTCGCGTCTGACCGGTAGGCGAACGCTGGTCGCACGCTGTGGTGCGCGTAAGCACTTTTTAGCCATCCGTATTCACGCTCAGGGACGCTGGTGGGCAGCACGAACGTCTTTGCCTGCCGGACATGTGCTGCAAGCGGGCGATATCGTGGCGCAGCGTGGCGATCTGGCCGGGCAACCTGCGGGTTTGATCTTTCAGCAGCGCGATATCCTCGGCCAGCGCCTGATACGTGACGTTGAAGCGGGCAAGCCGCTGTTATCTCAGCAATTGCGCCAGCCGAGGTTATTGCGTGCCGGTCAGACGGTGGAGGTAATCACACTCGGCGAGGGATTTCGTGTGCGCAGTCAGGGCAAGGCGCTGCATCATGCGGCGGAAAACGACACGTTGCGAGTGCAGATGCGCAATGGACAGACGCTAAGCGGGCTTGTCAGCGCCGGCGGTTTGGTGGTGATCTCGCTAACACAATAATTTTTAGATTTCTCAGCGATCCCCGATGTAAAGGCTATACAACCTATTGCTTTCGAGGATCCCATGATTGACCGAACTCAACCTGTTTCACCCATTGCGGGCACGCATGAGCTACCTGCCCGCTCCTCACCACAATCACTCCGCGCCCGCCCGGATGCGGAGCGTCAAAGCACCGTGAGCCTGAGCAGTGTGATGAAACAACTCCAGACGGACGATAGCCGCGATGTGAATGTCGCACGCGTTGTCGAATTGCGCACCGCACTGGAAGCCGGTGATTTGCCGATTGCCGTAGAAGAGATCGCGCGCGGCATGGTGCACTCCCTTATCTCGCCACAACAGTGAGGTGTTTAAGTGATGGAGACACTGCATACAACACTGCTTCAGATGAAAAGCACGCTGGAGGAGCTGGATGCCATTATGGTGGCCGAGGCGAACCAGCTTGATCGCCCCCAGATTAACCCTGTGGCGCTGCAGGTGCTCACCGACAGCAAGAGTCAGTTACTTGCGACCTTGCAGCATCACGATGAGATGCGGATCCAGCAGGAGACACGCTTAGCCATTGCCGCGCCCTATCCGCATCGCGTGCAGTTGTTTGTGTGCTGGCAGCAAATCACCGAACGCGTCCGTCGCAGTAAGGCTTTGAATAGTGAAGTTGAGTCACGTTTACAACATCATCTGGAGAAAACCCAGCGGGTGCAGAAGGTGGTGGATCAGCTGGGGCATCATCATACGCTATACGGGTCTGACGGAGAGTCTGGCCCAGCGGTGGTGGGCAGGAAATACGATATCAGTGTTTAGGGGGCTGGGTGCGGGCTCGCGCCAGCACCCATGTCCTACGACACCGCATAAGCACGAGCAGAGTGACGGGATTTACGCAGCGCGGCGATCTCACTTTGTAGCATTGCCAGACGAGCCGGAATGCACTGCATCAACTGCGCAGCCTCCGCCAGTAACTGCGCTAAACACACTGCATCCGCCTGACTGAAATCACACGCACACAGCGCTTTCATCCGCTGTGTATACTCCACAATCTCCTCGCTGAATACCTCCCACCCGTCCTGTTGCGCCAGTGCAATCAGCCGCTGGTTCAGTGCCAGCAAGGCTTGAATCTGCTCTTTCACATCACTGAGCATATTTCACCTGCGGATCAATGGCTTTCCAGGTATCGGACATCTCCACCATTAACGTAATCAGTTGCGGCAACGACTCAGCCGATTGATTGACACTCGCCAACAGCAAATTGCGCGACACATACTCATACAACCGCTCCAGATCGGCGGCGATCTGCCCGCCCACCTGATGATCAAGCCCGGCACGCAAACCGTTATCAATGATGTTAATCGCACGTGAGATCATCTCGCCTCCCCGGGCAACATTGCCGGTTTGAAAATAGATCTCAGCGCGGCGCATGGCATTGATCGCGCCTTCGAACAACAGCGCGATCAGCTGGTGCGGTGTTGCGCCGCTTACCTGGCTCTCTAATGAAACCGCAGAATAGGCGCGGTTACCGGTTTGACCGTACATCGCCCGTTCCTCAGCCTAATCCTGCCAGCGCACCCTGCAACTGATTGCTCATTGCCTGCATATCCGTCATCGCTTTATCCAGACGCATAAACTCTTTCTGCTGGCGCTTCAGGCTCTCTTCGATGCGCTGTTCCATGCGCTCGATCTGCTTCGCAACCCGCGCTTCTTGATCTTTAAGCCCTTTAACAGTCGAAGCGATGGTGCCTTCCGTTTTGGGGATCGACTCGTTATCGCCCAGATAACTTTTGAACACCTCGCCCATCTGGCCCTTGATGCCCTGCGCACCGTCTTTACCAAGGAACAGCGCTTCCACCTCTTTCGGGTGCTCTTTCAACGCGGCATCCAGCTTTTTACTGTCGATACTCAGCGTGCCCAGCGTCGCGGTGCGATCTTCGCCGGGCTTTAACTCCTCGAACTTCACGGTGATACCGATACTGGCTAGCGAGTGATACAACTCGCTCGACTCACCATAGTTGCCGCCGGCAGCCGATTTCATCTGGCTGTTCAGACGGCGTAAGGTGCCATCGCTGAACAGTGGGCCATTTTGCTTGTTCTGCTCATCGGAATTTTTTTCCGGTGGCTTATAGGTGCTGGCGCTGGCGGAAGTACTGAGGAAGCTGTTGTAATTATTGATGAACTCCTCAATCAGGCTTTTCACCTTTGAAGTATCCGCCGTCACTGACAGCGTTTCAGGCTTAAACTGACCGGGATCGTCCGGATCTTTTTCCGAGACTTCACGCAGCTCAAAAGTAATGCCTTCAATCGCATCGCTGATGGTGTTTGAACTGCGCTCCACCGTGATGCCATCGATTTTCATCAGTGCATTTTGCGCAGCGCTGATCTGCTTCATGCGCGTTGGATCGTAACCCGGATCTCCCGGCACATTGGCGGCTTTGGGATCGTAGTTGAGTACACCGGCCAGCTGGCTATCTCCGCTGACTTCCATCTTGATTTGGCCGTCACTGCCGGTTTTTTTCGAGGTCACCACCAGCTGAAACTTGCCGCCTTCGGCAGGCATCACTGAGGCGCTGACATCGCCATTCTGCGCATTGATCTTCTTCGCCACTTGCGCCAGCGAGGTTTCATCATCTTTCAGCTCCACCGACAGCGGTTTACCGTTGCCCAGCGTGATGGTCAGAGTGCGCGTTGCCGAGCCATCCCCCAGCTGTGCGCTGTTACTGTCCTGCTCCGGCGAGCCAATTTTGTGTGCTTTTGCCAATTTTTCGACAATCACTGAATAGCTGTCGGGAATCGCGCCTTTTCCGGCTGTGGCTTTAAAAGCTTTATTATCGCCAATGCTGACACCGTTAAAACCTTCATTCTGCAGCTTATCCAGATTCGATTTTAACGAGGCCAGTGAATTGGATATTTTTCCCCATGACGATACCTGGCCGTTAAATTTACTCTGCTTATTTAAATAGGGATTCAGTTTCTTGCTCTCCCCATTTTTAATCTGCTCCATCAGCGCGGGGATATCTAAGCCGGATCCGCCCAATCCTGAAATAGGTGTCGTCATTTTTAAATTCCTTGATTCATCGAGGGTATCAACTCTTCCCATCGGTGCCGGCAGGATTTCGCTTAATAATTTACACAATGATTTTTATCCATCGTCTTAAGTCTCGATATAGCGACAAACCTGTCGTGATTTTTTGCCTTTGCATGAAAAAACAAAAAATTATTTCAGCACCTGATGGCTGCCCCGATGAATAAGGTATGCGTCACCTCTCACGCATATTCCCGCTGCCACGCTTAAGCAGCATTCACTGGAAAAAAGGATATCGATTATGGCCCAGGTCATTAATACCAACGCACTGAGTCTGATGGCTCAAAACAACCTGAACAAATCACAGAACTCACTGGGAACAGCGATTGAGCGCCTCTCTTCGGGCCTGCGTATTAACAGCGCCAAAGATGATGCCGCCGGTATGGCCATCTCTAACCGCTTCACCTCATCTGTGCGCGGTTTAACGCAGGCAACGCGCAATGCCAATGACGGCATTTCACTGGCGCAAACCACTGAAGGCGCGCTGGAAGAAGTGAATGAAAACCTGCAACGTATTCGTGAACTGACGGTGCAGGCGAAGAACGGCACCAACTCCAAAGAAGACCGCGAGTCGATCAAAAAAGAAATCACCGCACGTCTGGATGAAATCGGCCGTATCGCCGAATCCACCAACTTCAACGGCGTGAAAATGCTGGATGGATCGCAGGAAAAACTGTCGATTCAGATCGGTGATAAAGATGGCCAGACCATTGATATTAAGCTGCCAAAAATGGCGCTGGGTTCGCTGGGTCTGGATACCTTTGCTAAAGACTTTGAGAAAATCATCGACAGTCTGCCGATGGATTCGAAGTTTACTGCTGCAGGGACGGCTCGGGCTGATGGTGATACGTTCACAGTACCAGGTATGACCGAGCAGTTTGAACTGACCACCGCTGAACTTGGCAAGATCGCCACTGCAATTGGTGGTGCTGCTGCCACCACTGAAGTTTTCACCGTCGATGACGGCAAAGGCAATATGCGCTTCTTTGCGGCAGACTCTGCCATCCCGGGTAGCCAGGTCGAGTTAAACATCGCATTTACCGATGGCACGCCAGGTAACCCTACAACCATCGATACCGTGTCAGTGAAAGAGAAAATCTCCGACCTCGACATCGATATCCTGCGCAATGGCCCAAGCGATCTGAAGAACCTGAAAAGTCAGGGCATCGGCGCGCAAATCGGTAGCAAACTGATTGATGAAGCCACGCTGAATCAGATGTCCAATGACATCTTCGGTGCCGACATGGCGGATACCGAGATGCAGATCTTCAAAGCCGACAACGGCAATTACTTCGCCATCAACAAAGACGGTGAAGTGAAATCCTTTACCTGGGATGATGCCGCAGGCGGCGCTACCGCGGTAGCTGATGCCAGTGCGCGTGACACTCATGAAGTGCAGAAGGTCGCTAACCATCTGCTGGAACGTCTCGATAGCGCCATGACCGACGTCAACAGCTTCCGCTCGGATCTGGGTGCGATTCAAAACCGCTTTGGCTCGATCATTGCCAACCTCAACTCTACCGTCATCAACACCAGCGAAGCGCGTTCGCGCATTCAGGATGCGGACTTCTCGGTAGAAGTCTCCGCCATGAGCCGCGCCAACATCCTGCAGCAAGCGGGTGTTTCGGTGCTGTCGCAGGCAAATCAGGTGCCGCAGAACGTGCTGAGCCTGCTGCGTTAATTAGTGCCTCTCCTTAATTGCATTCAGCGTGCAATTTTCGCCCTCCCCGTGGAGGGCTTTTTTGCTTCTGCCCGCAATTTTCTGATGAAAAATACTAATCATTTTTAACCGAACAACTAACGTGAAACGGCCATAAGCCTTGTTAATAATCGATAAAAAATAACTCTATAAATCTTACGGGTTAGATCAAATAAATAACCTTAATGATTAAGAGGATTTTGGGTGGCTTTCGGGAAAATAAACGCGGGAGAGCGCTGAAAATCTGGCACTCTTTAGCCGCAAAAAATGGGTTCGGTTAGCACAAAAATAACATTAACAACCGACTCGCTCTTTACCCTAATTGATAGACGACTTCTCTATGCCTAACACAATCTTGCTTGGTCAGGCGGCCAGATTAGATCGACGTACGCGCATCCTGAGCCGGACGCTGGATGATATGTCCGTGACGCTGCCCGCCAGCGCCGCGCGCTGCCTGTATGCACTCGCGGAGGCGCAAGGCGAAGTGCTGACGCATGAACAGCTGATGGAGATTGGCTGGCGTCGTGCCGGTTATGCCGCCACCGATAACAGCGTGCGCGTGATGATCAATAAACTGCGCCGTGCATTGATGTCGCTGGAACTTGAGCAGCAGATTAGCCTGCTGGCCGTCACGCGCAGCGGTTACCGCTTGATCATCAATACGCCGCCAGCCGTCGAGCAACCCGCCGCACTGACAATGCCCCTTTCGCTACCGGCACGGAGCCCGCTGAATGGGCGGCGAGTAGCAGGCGTCACCGTCGCTGGCATCACTGCCGGGTGTCTGGTGGCTTTACTGGTACAACACTTTTTTCTGCTTACGCCAAAACCGATTGATTTTGTCAGCTGGCAGGGACCGTCCATCCCTGCTGGCAGCAGCGTCTGGGTGCCGAAAGGACATCACACGCAGCACGCCTTAATTGAAACCACGTTACGCACTTATCGCCGTTATGTACTGGAGACGAACCCGGATAAACCTGCGGCCAGCGTGCTGTACGTCACCCTCAGTTCAGCCAACAATCCGCAACATCAGGGTGTGATTGCGTGCCAACACCCCTTTGAGGAAGCGAACAATGCATGCGAGTCGTTCTATTTTCGCGTCAATTAAATCCCCGCAGCTCTGGCTGTTTATCGGTTGCTTTGTGCTGGCGTTTTCTGCCGTGATCGGTCGCTGGCTGACCACCACCACACAGCAGTCCCAGTGCCTGTTTCCGCTGGCATTTTATGACATCAAAAGTGAGCGTGAATGGGTGCTGACGCAGGGGATTTACCGCAGTTATCGCGATGGCTTCAGCCAGGGCCATTTAAGCTATCTCGGCACGCTTTCGCGTTTTGAGGATGGGCAACTGACGGCACCGATCACTCCGATTCATCGTGCAGTGTGGTTTAACGGTGAGTTCAACCACAACCTGCTTAAAATCACCGTCACACAACACAGTCGTGGCCTGGGTGACAAAAGCCGCGATGAGGACGTGCAAAAGTATGTCTTCCCGCATTTGCAGGCAGGCGATGTCAGCGTGATTGCCATGTATCTGTTCAATGGCCGCGTGCTGGCCTCCGGTACAGAGAGCGTGGCGCGTAATGTCTGCATCAGGTAGCCAGATTATTTAGCGTAGCGTGGCTAACAGCTGTTCAAGGTGAGTAAACATGCGCGCGGTGAGGTGGGTAAAAAAGGGGGGCAAGGTATCGCCCATCAGGAACAGCGCCAGCATGCCCGCCCCTAACGTCAGGGGAAAACCCACCACGAAGATCGAGAGCTGCGGGGTTAAACGGTTCAACAACCCCAGCGTCATATTGATACAGAGCAACAGCGTGATGATTGGCAATCCCAGCATCAATCCCTGGCTGAAGATCAACCCGCCCTGCATCACCAGATAACGTAGGCCACCCGCGTGTAACGGTTCGGCATCCACCGGCAGGCTGGTAAAGCTCTCTGCCAGCAGCGCCAGTAGCCACAGATGACCATTGATACTGAGAAACAGCAGCATCGCCAGCAGGTTGAGCAAACGTGAAATAACCGGCGTGTTGCCGCTATTAGGGTCAAAAAAGGTGGCGAACGAAAGTCCCATCTGCATGCCAATGATCTCGCCGCACAAACGCACCGCAGCGAAAAGTAGCTGCAGCATCAGACCGAGCGCGGCACCGATCACAACCTGCTTCACCACCAGCCAGGCACCGCGCCACGACATCAACGCCACCTGCGCATCTTCCACGCTGCTGGCAATTAGCAAGGCGATAAGCAGCGCCAGTGCAGCCCGCAGCCGTTTACTGATCGCCTTCTCACTGAAAATCGGCGCGACAAACAGCAGCGCGGCCACGCGCACCATAATAAAAAACACGTGGGCAATCTGCGCGGTCAGCAGCTCAAACGGGATGCCAAACGCCATTAGCCGATCGCGAATGAGATGCTGGTGAACACCGTGCGCATGTATTCAATAAAGATTTTCAGCATCCACGGACCCAGTAACACGGCAACGCCGACAATCATCAGGATCTTCGGGATAAAGGTCATGGTCATTTCATTGATTTGAGTGGCGGCCTGCATGATGCTGATCGCCAGCCCGGTGACCAGTGCGGCCAGCAGCAACGGCCCGGCAATCATCAACCCTACCTTTATCGCCTGCATGCCCAGCACCATCACACTTTCGGGTGTCATTCGCGGCTCCTTAGCTGTAGAAACTTTGTGCCAGTGAACCCAGCAGCAGCTGCCAGCCGTCGACCAACACAAACAGCATCAGTTTGAACGGCAGCGCGATGGTGGTGGGTGGCACCATCATCATGCCCAGCGCCATCAGAATACTGGCGACCACTAAATCGATAATTAAAAACGGGATGAATATCGTGAAGCCAATCTGGAAAGCGGTTTTCAATTCGCTGGTGACAAAGGCAGGCACCAGAATACTGAGCGGCACTGCATCCGGCCCGCTCATCGGCGGTGCTTTGGCGATACGTGCAAATAGCGCGAGATCCGCTTCACGCGTTTGATCCAGCATAAACGCGCGCAGCGGTTTAACCCCTTCCGCCAACGCTACTTCCATGGTGATGCTGTTGTTTTGCAGCGGCTGCCACGCTTTTTCATAAATCTGGTTCAGCACTGGCGACATCACGTAGAAAGTGAGGAACAGCGCCAGCCCGACCAGCACCTGATTCGGTGGTGCGGTGGGCGTCCCCAGCGCATTGCGCAGTAACCCCAGCACGATCACAATGCGGGTGAAACCCGTCATCATTAGCAAAATGCCGGGAATAAAGGTAAAGCCGCTCAGCAACACCAGCGTCTGCAGCGGCAGCGTCCAGCCATCTTCACCGTTGGGTCGGGCGATGACAATGTCGCTGTTGGCCGCCCCGGCGCTGGCGGCGGTGAAGAGCAGCAGCAACGCCATGACCGCGCGCCCTTTCATCGTCCGTCCTTAGCGTCAGGTTGCGGTGATTGGCTCAGGCAGGTGATTTGATGCGCGGTGACGCCGAGCAACAGCCGCTGCTCACCGATATCCACCAGCACCAGCCGCTCGCGCGCGCCGAGCGAGAGACGCGCCACCACATTAATGGCCGGATGGCTGCGTTGATAACGCTGCAGCCAGCCGCTGCGTTTCGCACTCCATGCCAGCAACAGCATCAGTAATATCACCAATCCCAGCGCACCGAGCAGCGTCATAAGCAGCGAATCATCAGCAGAGTGTGTGATCATTAGCGACTTAGCCGGTGCATACGCTCAGACGGCGTGATGATTTCGGTGATGCGAATACCAAATTTATCCGACACCACCACCACTTCGCCCTGGGCAATCAGATAGCCATTGATCAGGATATCCAGCGGTTCTCCCGCCAGACCATCCAGCGTCACCACTGAACCCTGGCTGAGACGCAGCAGCTCTTTGATAGTCATTTTTGTACGGCCCAATTCCACAGTCATTTTCACTGGGATATCCATTATCAGGCTCAAATCGTCAGTGCTTTGCGACGCGCTGCTGGCAGCCTGCTGCTCGCTCATGGCGTCTCCCCAAAGATTGTCGATAGAGGGATCTTCAGCGCCCGTCGAGGTTGGGTTATCGCTCATGGGGATGTGGCTCCTTGCTTATTGATGACAATGCAGGCTGAATTTTTTGTTCAACCTTGAGGGCATATTGGTTATTCACGGCCCCGTAGTGCGCAGTGAATATCGGCACACCGCCGGCGCTGGCGGTGATGCGATCCTGTTTGTCAAAGGTCAGTACATCGCCCTGCTGCATGCGCAGCACCGATGAGAGCCGGGTTTCCATTTGCGCAAAGGTCGCCACCAGCTCCAGCTCGGTTTCGCGCATCTCGCCCGCCAGCATGCCGCGCCAGTGAGCATCTTCACTGCGGGAGTGGCTGAGCGGCGGATTGCTTAACAGTTCGCGTAGCGGTTCGAGGGTGCTAAACGGAATACAGATATTAAATTCGCCACGATGCGAGCCAATCTCGACCGCAAATGGGGTGGTGACCACCACGTCATTGGGTGATGAGGTGATGTTGGTGAATTTCACCTGTATTTCCGAACGAATGTACTCGGTTTTGATGCTGAAAATGGTGCTCCAGGCGAACTCATAGGCTTCGCGCGCCATGCTCACCATGCGGTTAATTACACGCTGCTCGGTGGGGGTGAATTCGCGCCCATCGGCTTTGGTGGGAAAACGCCCATCGCCGCCAAACAGGTTATCCACGGCCATAAACACCAGCCCCGGTGAGAAGGCCATCAGCGAAGTGCCGCGCAACGGATGCAGATGCAGCAGATTCAGGTTGGTGGGCACCGGCAAATTGCGCGCAAACTCGTGGTAGGACTGGATGTGAATATTGCCAGCGGTCACATCCGGGCCACGACGCAGCAGATTAAACAGCCCGATGCGGAACTGACGAGCAAAGCGCTCATTAATGATCTCCAGCGAGTGCAGACGCTCGCGAATCACCCGACGCTGCGTATGCGGATCGTAAGGCCGGATATCACTGGCTTCTGCACTGTCTGAGACCGGGGCGCTGCTATCACTGTCGGCATTCAGCAGGCGATCGATTTCATCCTGAGACAAAAAGCTATCTGACATAGTATTTACCGCAGAATAAATTCATTAATTAACACTTCAGCGGGCGTGATTGCCTGTTGATGTGGCAATGGCTGGCTGAGTGCCGTTTGAATATCGGCAATCAACTGATGCTTTCCTTCATCCGTTGATAACGTTTCAAAAGTTTGCTGGGTGAATAACATAAATAGCCGACTGCGATATTCCGGCATAAATTTCGCTAACGTCGCCGATGACTGTGAGTCAATAAAACTCACCGTAATGCCTAAATACAGCACGCGATCAGCTTCTTCCTCGGTGGGTTTAAGGCTGACGGTGAAAGTATTCAGCGGCACATAGACCGGATCTACTTTTTCTATTACCGGTTCTTTCGGCTCGTCAGTCGAGACGCTCTGTTTTTCCAGCCAAAACCAATAGGCTACACCGCCACCGGTGGTTACCAGGCTGAGTGTGAGAAATATAATAAGGAGTGTTCGCAGGCGGCTACGTTTTGGTTTATCGGTCTTTTCTTCTTCCATAATGAATACACTCAGCGTGAGAGTTAATAGACTCAACAATATTGATGAAGAGCATGATTATAATATTTTCCGATGGAGTGGAATAAGCCAATGTCATTTCACACCTGAGGCTAATTCACCCTTTTATACGAAGGTATTTATTCCATAACTATTTCCCGGTGCTGACGCTATTAACTCTGTGGTGGATTCGTCTTCTCCCGCTCGATGGTCATCTGCATCGTCAGGCGATGGTGGCTGTGAGGATCCGCGCTGGCCATCTGCATTGGCATGTGGGTTTTCACTGCCCACGCTGGCTTGCTCCAGCTGCACGCCGGACTCGGCCATCGCCGCTCGCAGTTGCGGCAATGCCTGCTCAATGGCCTGACGTACGCCAGCATGTTCGCTGACGATATGGATCTGCGCCTGTTCTTGCTGCATGCGCAGGGAAATCTGCAACGAACCTAAGCTCTCCGGATGCAGGCGGATCTCCGCGCTGTGCACGCCCTGACGGCTCAGTAATGCAATCTGCTGGCTGAATTCCTGCTTCCACGCGGGAGATTCAGGTGGATGTTGCAGGGCCACCGTGACCGTTGCCGGCGCGGGCAGCGCTCGCTGTAACGGCATCGGAGTAGGATGATTGGTGGAGAGTCCCAGCTCGGTGATCGCTATGGTGTCAGCTTGCGATGCCAGAATTGGTGTACTTTGTCGCTCGGCGAGTTGGCCGCTGGCTGCCGTGGCAGAAACTTCGGGCTGCGGCACAGGTGACCGGCTGCCTGAACCTGGCTGACTAAAGCGATCGGCGGGCGCGCCGCGCATTTCGGCGAGAAGCGGACTGCGCGTCTTCACGACAGGCTGGCTACTCGCGTTGGCGAGAAGCGCATGGCGCGTGTCCACGGCAGGCAGACTATCTGCATTAGCAACAAGTGCATGGCGCGTATTCGTGACAGACAGGCGATCCGTGTCTGCGAAAAGCATATTGCGCGTGCCAGCGCTAAAGGCTCTGGCGGTAGCATCAGACCCGGCGTCGTCTAATCCGATGGAGTCGGCTGGGGCCGATCCGTGAAGGTTGGCCGTCTGTTGGCTTATCAACTGCTGCAACTGCCAGCGGGGATTGTCGCTGCCAGTGAGTGCAGACGCTGGCGCCCGCCCGGAATTCGACGATGCCGAACTCCGCATGGAAATGGCAGTGGCCAATACCGATAGCAAAGGTTCCTCCATCGCCAGCATGCCATCCTGCTTCTCCAGTAACAGTTCGCTAAAATCCTCGTCAGTCGGCTCGCGGGTTTTCAACACATCGCTGAGTTTGCCGTTAAGCAGTGCCGTGATATCCATCGTCATAACCGGCCACGCTGATGATTGATTCGCTGCGCACACTCATCCATCAGCTTCTGCTCACGACGGCTGGCCGCCTGCGCCTCATCACTCTGCCGCCGCGCCAGCAAGGTTTCAAACGCGTTCAGGCGCTGCTTGTCATTAATCCAGCATTTTTTCGCGCCATCGACGGCACGTTCGCACTGATCGACCTGGTTCTCATGTTGCCTGACCACCTGATTGAGCGACACGATAAACGCCTGATGGTTGACCAGATGCGCCACCGACATACCGCTGCCCGTCATGCCCCGCCGCAGTGACTGCTGATACTCATCTGCATAGGTTTGCAGCTGCTGATGCTGCGCCATGGCGTGCTGCAACGTCTGCTGCACCTGCCCCAGCGTTTGCGTGGAGGCGGTCAGTGTCTCTTCGGCTCTGTCACGTAACATAACCATGGGATTGCGCATGTGCATTGTCACTCCGGGATGTCAGGGAATAATTGAGCCAGCGCCGCCATTGCAGTCGGGTAGTCGCTGCGTTGGTGGATCGCCTGCTGGAGAAAGGCTTCAAGAGCGGGAAAACGATCGATGGCCTGATCGAGTAGCGCATCGCTGCCTGACGCATAGGCACCGACACTGACCAGATCGCGGTTACGCTGGTAGCAGGCCAGCAGCTGCTTAAAGCGCTGCACCTTGCGATATTGCGCTTGCGGGATCAGCTCGGTCATAGCGCGGCTGATTGAGGCTTCAATATCAATCGCCGGATAGTGCCCCGCTTCCGCCAGGCGACGTGACAGCACAATGTGGCCGTCGAGAATCGCGCGTGCCGCATCGGCAATCGGATCCTGGGGATCGTCGCCTTCGGTCAATACGGTATAAAACGCGGTGATCGATCCGCCGCCTGCCATGCCATTGCCCGCGCGCTCCACCAGCGCGGGCAGCCTGGCAAATACCGAAGGTGGATAGCCTTTGGTGGCGGGCGGCTCGCCGATGGCTAACGCCACTTCACGCTGCGCCATGGCATAGCGCGTCAGGGAATCCATGATCAGCAGGACATTCATGCCGCGATCGCGAAAGTCTTCTGCAATGCGCGTGGCATACACCGCACCCTGCATGCGCAGTAGCGGCGATACATCGGCAGGCGCGGCAATTACCACTGCGCGCGAACGCCCGGCTTCACCCAGAATATTTTCAATGAAATCTTTAACTTCGCGGCCGCGTTCGCCAATCAATCCCACCACGATCACCTCGGCGGTGGTAAAACGCGCCATCATGCCAAGCAGAACACTTTTGCCCACACCGGAACCGGCAAACAGGCCCATGCGCTGACCACGCCCCACCGTCAGCAGGCCATTGATCGCTTGCACACCAACGTCCAGCACGCTTTTGATCGGATCGCGATGCAGCGGATTGAGTGAAGCGGTGAACAGGCTCGCCAGCGGTTTGCCCAGTGCAGCACCGCCATCCAGCGGATGGCCCTGCGCATCCAGCACCCGACCCAACAGCTGGGGCCCAACGGGCAACTGTTTATCGCCGCCGCTATCGTGCGCAGGCGCATACACGCGCGCACCAGGCACAATGCCCTCCACCTGCGCCAGCGGCATCAGATACAGCGTGTGGCCGTTGAAACCCACCACTTCCGTGTCGACCACGGTTTTGCCTTGCGGGGTCTGCCGCTCGACGAGACACAGCGCGCCTATCGGCAATATCAGCCCCACAGCTTCCATCACCAGCCCGGTGGCGCGCGTCAGTTTGCCGTATTGGCGAAACCCCGGCACCGCCGCCATGTTGTGCTCAATGGTGTCGAGCGCATCGAGCCACTGCCTGAGTTGCTGGCTCATGGCACATTCTCCTGACGCGCCAGCTGGCACAGCGCCTGCCAGCGCGTTTCCAGGCTGGCATCGAACTCGCTTTCAGCCGAGGTAATGCGACAGCCGCCGGGCGCCAGTTGTGCATCGCTGTGTAGCTGCCAGCCCGTCTCAGTTAACGCCTGCGCCAGTGCCTGCTCAATCACCGCACGATCGTCGGGATGCACGTAGAGCTGGATAGTGCCGTGCAGCAGTGCGTCATGCTGGAGTAACTGGCGAATCTGTTGCAGCAGCGCGGGGTGATCGATCTGTGCCTGGCGGCCATACAACTGCTGCACGGCGGTGAGCGCCAACTGCACCAGACGACCGGGGATCACACTGTCGAGATTCTCGCGCGCCAGCCTGAAGTTTTGCAGCCAGCACTCGGCCTGACGCAACAGTGCCTGCTGCTGTGCTGCGGCCTGTTCGATGCCCTGCGCCAGACCCGCTTCATGCCCTTCGCGCCATCCAGCTTCGTAGCCCTGCTGCTGACCCGCCTCTTCACCCTGTTTCATTCCCTGACTGAAACCTTGCTGTTCAGCCTGTTTACGCAGGCGCGCCAGATCCGCCTGCCGCTGGGCCTCTGAGGCCGTGCTATCGATTTCAACCGTGATTTCCGCCGCTTCCTGCAGCAGGTTATCCGGCTGCCAGCGGCGCCATTGTGCGTGATCAGACATAGGCATCGTCGCTGCCTCCAATCACAATCTCACCGGATTCCGCCAGTTTGCGCACAATATTCAGGATGGTTTTCTGCTCGGCCTCAACCTGCGACAAGCGCACCGGGCCACGCGAAGCCAGATCGTCGAGGATCAGCTCCGCCTGGCGGCGCGACATGTTGGCAAGGAACTTGGTGCGCAACGCCTCGTTGGCCCCTTTTAGCGCAATCAACAGAGTTTCATTTTCAATCTCTTGCAGCAGACGTTGAATATGGCGATCTTCCACTTCAATCAGATTCTCAAACAGGAACATCTCATCGATCAGTTTCTGCGCCAGCTCCTGATCAAAATCGCGCACCGCTTCAATCGCAGAAGCCTCCTGCTGAGTTTTCATCAGGTTAAGGATTTCGGCAGCCGGTCGCACGCCGCCCATTTTGCTGCGCTTGAGATTTTGACCATCCAGCAAGGTATTCAGCACTTCGGTCAACTCTTGCAGCGCGGCAGGCTGGACGCCGCCAAAGGTGGCGATGCGCAGCATGATGTCGTTGCGCTCGCGGTCTTCAAACTTGCCCAGCACATCAGCGGCCTGATTGCGCTTGAGGTGCACCAGAATGGTGGCGATGATCTGCGGATGCTCTTCGCAAATCAGATCGTACACCGCCTGCGGCTCCATAAAGTTGAGCGTTTCCATGCCGTTGCTGCCCTGCTGGGTGTCCAGCAGATCTTCCAGCAGCGAACTGGCACGATCTTCGCCCAGTGCCTTCACCAGCACGCTGCGCAGATAATCATTGGTGTTCAGGCTGAGCGCGGCATATTCACTGGAATCCTGTTCAAACTGCTGCAATACCGCCGCCATTTGCTGATGGCTAAATCCGGCCATGTTGACCATCGCACCGCCGATCTGCTTCACCTCATGCGCATTGAGATGCTTAAACACCTCTGCCGCCAGCTCGTCGCCCAGCGTCAGCATCACCACCGCACTCTTATCTGCCGCATTCATGGCCTGCCCTCCTGGTTCATCCACTGGCGCAGCACCAGCGCAATCACGCGAGGCTCCTGCTCTGCCAGCTCACGCAGTTGCTGAGTGCTAATTTCGGTATGCGCACGCTGCTGAGCACGCTGGCGCACATCGTTCTCTGCCGCATGTTTTTGCGCTGCAGCGGCCTCGTCGCGCGCCTCTTTCTCCAGCTCCATCTGGCGCAGCGTGGTCTGCTGATGGCGTTCCCAGCTCGGTTGCACCAGTTTGCGCCACATGATCCAGGCGATGATCGCCACCACCAGATAGCGAAACAGATTCATTAACAGCGTGTGGAAACTCGCCTGCTGCCACAGCGGCAGCGGAGGCTCATCGACCAGGCCGTTAAACGGCGCATGCATGATATTGATGCTGTCTCCCCGCGTGGCTTGATAGCCAATCGCTTCCTGCACCAGGGTATTCAGGCGGGCCAGCTGCTCATCACTCATCGCACTCACGCTGCCCTCTTCGCCCTGCGGCAGATGGTTAATCACCACCGCCACCGAAAGACGCTCAATGCGGCCTATGCTGGATTTGCTGTGGATCAGTGTGCGGTCCAGCTCAAAATTGGTGGTCTCGTCGTTGCGATTATTGAAAGGCTGGCCTGCGGGACGCTTGCTGTCGCTGTCACCTAATGGCTGGGTAATCGGTGCCGTGGCGGGCGTGGGCGGCTGATGGCTGAGTGCGCCAGGAACACCGCCAGTGCCACTGTTGTTGCCCTGCTCTGCCTGGCTGGCCTGTCGGCTGCGAATCGCCATTTTTTGCGGATCGCTATTCGGCTGATATTGCTCCTGGGTCTGCTCCAGCTGGGTGAAATCGATCTGCGCCGTGACCTGCGCGCGCACGTTGTTTTCACCCACCAGCGGCGCCAGCATACGTTGAATTCGCTGCTGGTAATCAAACTCAATGTCGTTGGTGTATTTCAGCTGTGAGGTTTGCAGACCGCGCATGCCACTCTGCGTCAGCAAATTGCCACGCTGATCCACCAGCGTGACGTTCTCTGCTGCCAGGCCGGTTACCGCACTGGAGATCAGATGCGTTATCGCCACAATCTGGCCTTCATCCAGCGTGCGGCCGTTGATTAGATTGACGCTCACCGAGGCGGTAGGCGCTTTCTGCTCACGCACAAACAGGGACGGTTTGGGCACTGCCAGATGCACGCGCGCCGACTGGATCGGACCCAGATTCTCAATGGTGCGCGACAGCTCCCCCTCCAGCGCACGCTGGAAGTTCACCTGTTCGCTGAACTGGCTGATGCCAAATTTTTCCTGATCCAGCAGCTCAAAGCCGACTGCACCGCCCTTGGGTAAACCCTGCTGCGCCAGCTTCATACGGACTTCATGCACCTGCCCTTCTGGCACCCGGATCGCGCCGCTGGATGCGTCAATGCGATACGGGACGTTCAGCTGGGTGAGCTGCGCCACGATGGCACCGCCGTCTTCATCACTGATATTGCTGAGCAGGATGCTGTAACTCTGCTGATTGGCCCACATCACCAGCGCGATAACCACCGAAAGCGTGGCCGCTGCGGCAATTGCCAGCGCGATTTTCGGGCTGGATCGCAGCGATAACAGCACCGATTTTAATTGTGCGGACGGGTGATGATTTAAATCCTTTAACGTGGCACTCATGCCGCCTTCCTGTAAAAATAGTGATAGGTCATCAGGAATATTCAGAGAATCATTATTCATCGAAAGCGCGATTTATTAATGGGCAATAAGCTCGAAGTTGTGTTGTCTTATTGCATTTTCTGATGAATAGCCTCGAATGCTAATCTGCCGCTCTGTATTCTTATTCCAATGGGCGTGAAGCATGTCAGCGAGCTTATTACGAGGCGTACTCGATCAGATTCAATCTCAGGCGCAACAAGTCACAGGCGCGATATCTCCGCGCGATAACACCCCTTCCTTCTCAGATAGGTTATTGCACAGTATCAATGAGATAAATAAAACCCAGCTGGATGCCAAAACCAAAACGCAGCAGTGGATGTCAGGCAGCAGCGATCTCGGCCTTAACGATGTGATGCTGGCGATGCAGAAATCCTCAATTTCATTTAGCTTTGGCATGCAGGCTAAAAATAAAATGATTGCTGCGTATCAGGAAGTGATGAATACGCCGGTATAAGGCTTGATGGCAATGCATGAAAATAACACCACAGCTGCGCGCTTATTACCCGGCTCGCTGTCATTAACCGATATTGAATTAATTCGCCTGGGAAAACTGATTTATCAGCGCGCCGGCATTGTGGTAAATACACAAAAAAAAGAGATGATATTTAACCGTCTCTCACGCCGGGTGCGCGAACTCAAACTGAACACCTTTACCGCTTATGCCGACCTGCTCGAATCCCACCCTGAGCAGCCGGAGTGGCAGATTTTTATCAATGCCATGACCACCAATCTCACGTCGTTTTTCCGGGAAGCGCATCATTTCCCGATTCTGGCGGAACATGCACGCCAGCGTCCGAAAGATTATCGCGTGTGGTGTACCGCCGCCTCGACCGGTGAAGAACCCTGTTCAATCGCCATCACGCTGGATCAGGTTTTGGGCAGCGGATTACGCGTCTGGGCGTCTGATATTGATACCGATGTGCTGGCCAAAGCGCAGGCGGGAATCTATCGCTTTAGCGACATTCAAATGCTGAATCAGACGCAGAAACGCCTCTATTTTCTGCGCGGCAGTGGTCACAGTCGCGAGTACGTCAAAGTGAAACCCGCGCTGTTGGCGAACATCCATTATCAACAGATCAATCTGCTGGCGGACAGCTGGCCGCTGCCACAGCCGTTTGATGCCATTTTCTGTCGCAACGTGATGATCTATTTTGATTTTCCTACCCAGCTGCGGCTGCTTGAGCGCTTCGCTCGTCTGCTTAAACCCGGCGGTTTGCTGTTTGTTGGCCACTCTGAACACTTCTCCCAGCCCACGCTGCCTCTACAGTTGCGCGGGCAATCAGTGTACGAACGGATGGAGGTTGCACCTTGAAGCGGATACGCGTGATGGCGGTGGATGATTCCACCTTAATGCGCAATATGCTCAGCGCCATCGTCAATCAGCAGGCCGATATGGAGATGGTGGCTACGGCACCCGATCCGCTGATCGCCCGTGACCTGATTAAACAACTCAACCCGGATGTGCTGACGCTGGATATTGATATGCCGCGCATGGACGGGCTGGAGTTTCTGAGCCGACTGATGCGGCTGCGGCCCATGCCAGTGATCATGATCTCCAGCATGACCACGCGCGGATCCAGCGCCACGCTCAATGCATTGGAACAGGGCGCGGTGGATTTTATCCCTAAACCCGGTAACCAGATGCCCGGCGATCTGGCGGCATGGGGCGCGCTGCTGGCAGACAAAATTCGTGGAGCCGCCAAAGCCAATCCCAATCGCTATCGGCTCAACGCTGCCTCCGGTGCGCTACTGGCTGGCATCAAGACCGATGCCTCGCAAATTATCGCCATTGGTTCGTCTACAGGCGGCACCGAAGCGCTGCGCCGGGTGCTGACACAGATGCCGTTAAGCAGTCCCGGCATCGTCATCGCCCAACATATGCCAGCCGGTTTTACCCGCTCCTTCGCCCAACGCATGGACTCACTGTGCCAGATTTCGGTACGTGAAGCCGAACACGGTGAACCGCTGTTGCCGGGCAATGCCCTGATTGCGCCGGGCGATCGTCATCTGGAGATCGTGCGCCTCAGCCGGGGTTACGAAGTGCAGATCAGCGACAACGCGCCGGTCAATCGCCATCGCCCGTCGGTGGATGTGCTTTTCCATTCCGTGGCGCAGCAGGCAGGCAAACTCGCCAGCGCTGCCATCCTCACCGGTATGGGCAACGATGGCGCACGCGGCCTGCTAACGCTGCGGCAGGCCGGTGCCTGGACGCTGGCGCAGGACGAAGCCAGTTGTGTGGTGTTCGGCATGCCGCGCGAAGCCATTGCGCTGAACGGTGCCTGTGAGGTGGTGGATTTGGATCAGGTCGGCCAGCGTTTACTCGACGGTTTCAGCAACAACCTACAACGCAAATAAATGGATTAACCGGTTCAGGAGAACATTGAGATGTCAGATAAAAACCTGCGTTTTCTGGTGGTAGATGACTTTGCCACTATGCGACGCATCGTGCGTAACCTGCTGCAGGACCTCGGCTATCAAAATATTGAAGAGGCGGAGGATGGTCAGGATGCGCTGAATAAACTGCGTGCCGCCACGTTCGATTTCGTGGTCAGCGACTGGAATATGCCCAATCTCGACGGGCTGGAACTATTGAAGGCCATTCGCAGCGATGCCGCCATGGCCAAACTACCGGTGCTGATGGTCACGGCCGAAGCCAAGCGCGAGAACATTATTGCCGCCGCACAGGCGGGCGCGAACGGCTATATCGTCAAGCCCTTCACGGCTGCCACGCTGGAAGAGAAGCTCGGCAAAATCTTTGAAAAACTGGGGTAATCAGCATGAACTCACCCACGGATATGCCGAGTGAAAACCCGAAAGATCTGTTTATACGTATCGGGCATCTCACACGCCTGCTGCGTAACAGCATGGCTAATCTGGGTCTGGAGCAGACCATCTTTGAGGTGGCCGATGCGTTTCCCAATACGCGTGACCGCCTGCGTTACGTGGTGAGTAAAACCTCGCAGGCGGCCGATCGCGCCCTGACCAGCGTCGAGGCCGCGCGCCCGCTACAGCTGGCTTTGAGCGATGACGCCAGCGCACTGAGCGATCGCTGGGATCGCTGGTTTGCCGATCCGCAACCGCTGGATCAGGCGCGCGAGCTGGTGCACGACACCCGCGCTTATCTGCAAAGGGTGCCTGATTTAACCCAACAGACCAATGACGAACTCACCGAGATCATGATGGCGCAGGATTTTCAGGATCTCACCGGCCAGGTGCTGAACAGCCTGATGCAGGTGATCGATACCGTGGAGCGCGAGCTGATCAGCGTGTTAGTCGAGAACATGGGCGATCGTGATGCGCCTGAGGATCCGAGCGAAGTGCAGTTGAAGAACGGGCCGCAAGTCGATCCCCACGCTCAGGGGATCGCCGCTTCACAAGAGCAGGTGGATGATCTGCTGGACTCGCTGGGTTTCTGATGCGTCATGGCTGAAGAGAGCGACAACGAGAAGACCGAGGATCCCACACCCGAACGCATTAAAAAGTCACGGGAAGAGGGACAGGTTCCGCGATCGCGCGAACTGACCACGCTGGCCATGCTGCTGGTGGGTTGGGGATTGATGGCGATCGGTGGCAGTCAGCTGGCGCGAAAGCTGCAGCAGTTGATGCACAACGGACTGGCGTTTGATCGCCTGCTGGTGCGCGATCCGCAGCATATGCTGGATCAGGCCGCATCCTTACTGGGGATCGCTATGCTGGCGCTGTTGCCGCTGGTCGGCGGGTTGTATCTCACCGCGCTGACGGCGCCGGCAATCATCGGTGGCCTCAACCTCAGCGGCAAGGCGATCAAGTTCAATCCCAAAAAGCTCAACCCGCTGTCGGGCCTCAAACGTCTGTTCTCTTCACAGATGCTGTCCGAGATGGTGAAAGCGATCCTTAAAGTCTTACTGGCGGCGACCGGCGGCGGTCTGTTCCTGATGCTGAATAAAAGCCAGTTGGTCGCGTTGATGTTTGAACCCCTCAACATGGCGCTTAACGATATCAGTCAGTTACTGATGCTGTGCATGCTGATCATCATCCTGTCGCTGATCCCGATGGTGATTTTCGATGTGGTGTATCAGCTGTGGAGCAACTGGAAAAAGCTGCGTATGAGCCGTCAGGACGTGAAAGATGAGTTCAAAAAACAGGAAGGCGATCCGCTGCTGAAAGGCCGTATTCGCCAGTTGCAGCGCCAGATGGCGCAGCAACGACAAATGGCTGCCGTGCCTGACGCCGATGTGGTGGTGAATAACCCAACGCACTACTCGGTGGCGCTAAAATATCAGGAAGGCAGCATGGGCGCGCCGGTGGTGGTGGCGAAAGGCAGCGGCCTGATTGCCCTGCGCATCCGCGAACTCGCCGCTGAGAACCGCATCCCGATGCTGGATGCTCCACCACTGGCACGCGCCTTGTATCGCCATTGCGAGACCGGCGCCCCCGTGCCAACCGAACTGTATAACGCCGTGGCGGAAGTGCTGGCGTGGGTTTACGGCCTGCGCCGCTGGCGCAAAGGCTACGGCAACCCACCGTCACGCCCGATGAATTTGCCGGTCCCGGAAAAACTGGATTTTGCCCAAGAGAGTGAGAGTGATGGCTAATATCGCCACAAAATTACGTTTGCCGACGCTGAAAGAGACACAGTGGCAGGTGCTGGCCGGGCCGGTGTTGATCATGACCATCCTCGCGATGATGATCCTGCCGCTGCCGACCTTCGTGCTGGATCTGCTGTTTACCTTCAATATCGTACTGTCGATCATGATCCTGCTGGTGGCGATGTTTACGCAGAAGACGCTGGAGTTCTCGGCGTTTCCCACCGTGCTGCTGTTCTCCACCCTGCTGCGCCTGGCGCTGAATGTCGCCTCGACGCGCGTGATTCTGATGCAAGGCCACACCGGCTCAGATGCGGCGGGCCAGGTGGTGGAAGCCTTTGGTCATTTCCTGGTGGGCGGCAATTTCGCCATTGGCATTATCGTTTTTATCATATTGATTATTATAAACTTTATGGTGATTACCAAAGGCGCCGGACGTATCGCTGAAGTCGGCGCGCGTTTCACACTGGATGGCATGCCCGGTAAACAGATGGCGATCGACGCCGATCTCAACGCCGGTTTGATCGGCGAAGACGAAGCCAAGCGCCGTCGCAAAGAGGTGACGCAGGAAGCGGACTTTTATGGATCGATGGACGGTGCCAGTAAATTTGTGCGCGGCGATGCGATTGCCGGACTGATGATCATGGCGATCAACATTATTGGCGGCTTGATCATCGGCGTGATGCAGCATGACATGACCATGGGCGGGGCGGGTGAGACTTACACGCTGTTGACCATTGGCGATGGCCTGGTGGCACAGATTCCAGGGCTGGTGATCTCCACCGCAGCGGGCGTGGTCGTCACGCGCGTGGTCAACGATCAGGATGTGGGCGAGCAGATGGTGGGCCAGCTATTTACCTCTCCGCGCGTGCTGACGCTGGCCGCCGTGGTGATTGGCTTGCTCGGGTTGATTCCCGGCATGCCGAACATCGTTTTCCTGCTGTTTACCGCCCTGTTGCTCGGATTAGCCTGGTGGCTGCGCGGCCGCGCCCTGCAGCAACCGGCAGCCGGTGCTTCGCCCGTGACGCGGGCAGAGAGCGAGGCTGCGCAGGTCAACGAAGCGAGCTGGGCTGATGTTCAGCTGGAAGATGAGCTTGGACTGGAAGTCGGTTATCGCCTGATCCCGATGGTCGATCATGAGCAGCAAGGCCAGTTGCTGACGCGCGTGCGCGGTATCCGCAAAAAATTCGCCCAGCAGATGGGCTTCTTACCCCCTGCAGTGCATATCCGTGACAACCTTGATTTGCCGCCAACTCGCTATCGCATTTTGCTCAAAGGCGTTGAGATCGGCCACGGCGAGATCCAGCCCGACCGCTGGATGGCGATCGATCCCGGCTGCGCCGAAGGTGAGATTCCCGGCACGCCGTGCATCGAGCCCACCTTTGGCCTGCCCGCGTTGTGGATCGACGAGGTGCAGCGCGAACTGGCGCAAACGCTGGGCTATACCGTGGTCGACCCGAGTTCCGTGGTCGCCACCCATCTTAATCATCTGATCTCGACCCATACCGAAGAGCTATTTGGCCGTCAGGAAGCGCAGCAGTTGCTGGACCAGCTCAGCAAACATGCTCCGAAACTGGTGGAGGATCTGATCCCCGCCGTCATCAGCCTGACCTTGCTGCACAAGGTGTTGCAGAACCTGTTGGCAGAGCGCGTGCCGATCCGCGATATGCGCACTATTATCGACACGCTGGCGGAGTTTGCTACGGCCAGCAGCGATGCCGATGAACTTACTGCCCGCGTGCGAGCACGTCTGGCGCGCGCCATTACACAGCAGTGGTTCCCCGGCGAGGAGGACATTCAGGTCATTGGGCTGGATGTGTCACTGGAGCAGCTGCTGGTACAGGCCACGCAAAGCGGCAGCGCCATTGAGCCGGGCATTGCCGAGAGCCTGATGAAACAGACCGAACAAGCGCTGATGCATCAGGAAGGATTAGGTGCGCCGCCGGTGCTGCTGGTGAATCCGGCGCTGCGCCTGATGCTGTCGCGCTATCTGCGCCGCATGTTCCCGCAGATGGCGGTGCTCTCAAGCCAGGAGATCAGCAGCCAGCGCAACGTGCGGATGACGTGGCTGATTGGGGGTAAAAGCTGATGCGATGCTGGATGTGGTTTGGGCTGCTGTTATTCTCGCCGCTGGCGCTGGCTGCGGAAGGATCATGGAGCAGCCAGAGCTTTGGCGGCGTGATCACTCAGGGTAAACAAGTGTTTAAAAGCCGTCCGGTACAGCCTGTCGTGCCACCTCCTGCGGGCGCGATGGCCAGGCATCTGGCATGGCGCATCGCCGTCGATGGGCCCGTACCCATGGGGTTTCAGGTACAGGTCTGCGGTGGCGGTCGCTGCGTGAAGCTGCCGGGATTGCGTGGAGAGATGGCCCTGCCGCATGGCTTCCCGGCTGGCGGACCGTTGTGGTTTGAGTATTTTTCAGCGGTGCGCGGCACGATAGCGCCAGCGGTTACGGTGTTGAGTAATCAGGTGACGGTGGGGTATTGGGTGCGGTGAAATCGATGCTAACTATCTGAGTAAAATAATTTAAATCATCTGAGATATTACTGTTTAAGGCTCATACCTTCCATATGAATCAACAATAAAAAAAACATTGAGTTATATGTTTTCGTTACAGGATTATTGAAGATTTTTTCGTTTAGAGGGAGTGTGTATTAGTGAATTTCAGACACAAAAAAAGCCGCTCGTAAGCGACTTAATTTTGCATCAATCGATGGTGCCGAAGGTCGGACTCGAACCGACATGTATCTCTACGGTTGATTTTGAATCAACTGCGTCTACCGATTTCGCCACTTCGGCACTGAAGAGGATGCGGAAAACGTTGGCGATTATACCGTTACAAACAGAGTGCGCAACACTAATCGACAGCGCTTTGCGCTAAGCGTTGAAAAAACCAGCACTTCGCAGGTTCTGGGGGGCAAACACGGCAGCACAAGTGCCCTTTCGGCGCTTTCCTGTGCAGATTCCAGAACATTCCCAAACTCCCGCCACTTCGGAACTTTCCGTGCTTACGCCTCTCTTAACCAAAACTGACAACGTCAGATGTATAAAACAAAGAGGTTGAGATGAACAAAGCAACACAACGCATCATTTTGGGATTGGGTATCGCGGCAGCACTGACAGCAGGCAGTGCATCGGCGGCGAGTTGGCAGGATCAGCTGAGCAGCGCGGCATCGCAGTTATCTCAGCAAAACAGCGGCTCTACCACCAGCAACACGCAGAACGGCGGTCTGTCGCTCTCTTCGCTGAGCGGTTTACTGAATGGTGGTGACAAAGCGGTTAGCTCCAACAGCATGACCAACGCCGCAGGCGTGATGTCCTACTGCGTGCAGCACAACGTGGTGGATAACAATGTTTCATCAGTGAAGGATCAGGTGCTGAGCAAGCTTGGCCTGAGCAGCCCCGCCGCACAAGAGCAGAAAACCGATTATCAGCAGGGTCTGCAGGGCTTGCTGAACACCGGCAACGGTCAGCAGCTGAATCTGCAGAGTCTGAGCAACTCGCCGATGGGTGAGAAACTGAAGACCAAGGCCTGTGACGTGGTGCTGAAACAAGGCAAAAAATACATCGGCATGTAATTCCCGCCCTACTTCGGGTTGCAGGTGCGTTGGCGGCTTTCGTTCCCCCGCATCGCTTACTGAGTAAGTGCATCGGGCGTCTCTCGATAGCCGCCGTTCTGCATCCGGAATGATAGTGGGTGAAGTAACCATGAATAAGACGCGAGCTGTCCCTCGCGTCTTATTTACTATTGATGGGGAGCGCAATAAATTGCGCCGCTAGGGCCATTAATCCATCAGCTCATCAACCCGTTAGTTTCTTCTACCACCCTGCCCAGCACATCCACCGCCTGCTCAAACGATCGAATATTGGTGTAACCGATCACCAGCCCGTAGCGTTTTTGGGTTTGTGTATACCAGCCAGAAAGCGGTAACACCCGCAGCTGATGACGCTGCCAAATCTCCGCCAGTGCCACATCCTGAATACCTCGCCGCAGGAAGGCCACGATATGCATGCCACCATCAGTGAGTTCAAAGTCAAACAGCTGCGGGAAACAGTGCTGTAGCGCATCCAGCATCATGCGGCGGCGCTGCTGGTAGAGAATCCGCATCTTCTTGATATGGCGATAGAAGTGTCCATCACTGAGGAATTGCGCGAGGATTTTCTGCGGTAGCAACGGCAAACCGGTTTCGAGGATTTCACCCAGCTCGCGGAAGCGTTCAATGGTCTGCTGCGGCATCACCAGATAACCCACGCGCATCGCGGGCATCATGGTTTTGCTGAAAGTGCCGGTATAGATCACCCGATCGTGCACATCAAGGCTTTTTAGCGCCGGGATCACTTTGCGCGTGTAGTGAAACTCGCCATCGTAATCATCCTCAATGATCCAGCTGCTATTCTGCTGCGCCCACTCCAGCAATTGATGCTTGCGGGGTAATGATAACGTCACCGCAAGCGGGCTCTGATGGGTTGGCGTGACGACCGCGAAGCGTGCGTCTGAGTGATAACGCAGGAGGAAATCCACGTCGAGACCTTCACGATCCACCGGTACATAGTGCAGATTCGGTGCGATGCGCTTTAACAGTTTCTGCCCAAAGAAATAGCCCGGGTCTTCAAACAGCACTTTGTCGTGAGGATGGGCCAGCACGGCCAGGATGAGGCGCAGGTTGGCACGATAACCGGTGGTGATAAAAATCTGCTCCGGCTGGCAGTTGAGCCCGCGCGAAATATTGAGATAGCTGGCAATCGCCTCACGCAATGGCTGGTAGCCCATGATGGCGGGCATGATCATTTCATCGGGCCGCAACGTTCGCGCCGCCTTTCCGGAGATCAGCAGCCACTTCTTGTGCGGGAACTCATCCAGTGCCGGAATACCCAGCCGCAGCTCGCCTTTACTTTCAATCACCGGACGTTCGAGCGGTGTGGAAGGTGGCGCCGCGTTGACCACAGCGGCTTCGCCGAGATTCAGTGCAGGGTTCACACGTGTGCCCTTCGCGCCCTGGCTGACAAAGTATCCCTCTCCAATGAGGATCTCATAGGCGGCCTCCACGGTTTTACGCGCGACTTGTAGCTCACTGGCTAACACGCGGATCGCGGGCACCCGATCGCCCGGCTTTAAGCTCCCTTCCAGGATCTGCTGGCGATAGCGAGCGTAAATTTCTTTGTAACCCATCTGTCTTCCTTCATCACGATGAAGTGCACATGAATGCGCCCCTGAAGAATGAGCGCACGTCACAGCAGCATAACCATGTCCTACCTGTTTTCTCCTATATTGACCCTTTTTCCTTCGACATAGAAGTTTAAGATGTTCCCATCAACCCGACAACCGCTTGCAGGCTGCTATGAAGATTGTTCATTACCAAACGTCCACCGAGCTGGCCTGCTGCTATGCATTGATGCGCGAACTGCGTTTCAAACTGAAGGATGAAGCTGCGTTTGTGGCGCAGGCACAGCGTCAGCAATTACAGGGCTATCGGCTGGCGGGTATCGAACAGGGTAGTAAACCGGTGGCGCTGGCAGGCTATCGACTGCTGGAAAACTTTATTCATGGCCGTTTTTGCTACATCGATGATTTGGTGACTTGCACCAGCACTCGCAGCCAGGGTTTGGGAGCCGCGCTACTGCACGGTCTGGCGCAGCAAGCACGGGAACAAGGCTGTGGCCGCATCGTGCTCGACACCGCGCTGAGCAATCAACGGGCACAACAATTTTATCAACGCGTCGGTTACCACGCGTTGGGACTGCACTTTTATCGCGATCTCGCTGAGGGAGAAAATTCATGAAACTGCTGCATATTCAGGTCAGCCCGGATCTGGCCGGTTCGGCCTCACGTAACGCCTCGGCGCGTTTGGTGGAGAAGCTGCGCGCCCAGCATAGCGATCTCGAAGAGACAGTACTGGATCTGGCGCAGCACCCGTTGCCACACCTGGATGCCTTCACCATTGGCGCGTTCTTTACCCGCCCGGAGGATCGTAACGATGCACAGCGTGCTGCCATTCAGACTTCCGAAAAAATGGTGGATCAGCTGTTCGCCTGCGACACCCTGGTTATCTCGTCGCCGATGTGGAACCTCGGTTTGCCGTCGGTGCTGAAAGCCTGGTTCGACCATATCACCCGCGCCGGGCGCACCTTCGCCTTCACGCCGGAAGGCACCAAAGTCGGTCTGGTGAGCGGCAAGAAGGTATACAGCGTGGTCGCCAGCGGCAGCGTATTTGCCCACGGCCCGTTTATGCAGGATGACCAGTTCACGCCTTACATCCGCGTGGCACTGGAATACATCGGCATCACCGATGTGGAATTTATCCGCGTGGACGGTACGCACGATCCCGTCAGCCGCGACACCGCATTACCCCAGGCTCTGCAAGCTATTGACCGCTTATTTTGAATGAGGAAAATATCATGACTTCACGCGTTAACCATTTTAAAACCGCGCCAGCACTGGCCAAATCCATGTCTGATTTCTCTAACACCGTGGCGAATACCGCGCTGGAGAAGTCACTGAAACACTTGATCGATATCCGTGCTTCGCAGCTCAATCACTGTGCCTTCTGCTTCGATATGCATGTGAAGCAGGCGAAAATTGATGGCGAGCGTGAACTGCGTCTGCATCACGTTTCTATCTGGCGTGAATCTCCGCTGTTCAGCGCACGTGAGAAAGTCGCTTTTGCTCTGACCGAAGCGCTGACCCGCATTGGTGAACACGGCGTGGATGAAGCGCTGTACGGTGAAGTGCGTGAACATTTCTCTGAAGGCGAAATCAGTGAGCTGACCTTCAAGATTGCTGCCATCAACACCTGGAACCGCCTGATGATTTTGTCGCAGATGGCGCCGGGTGCTCTGGACAGTGCTTACGGCCTGGATCGTGCTGATTTGCGTTAATTTTTACCGCCAGTAGCGCTTGCTGCTGGCGATGTCATGTTCATCTGCGCTGCCTGACGCTATAGTGAGATTTTGCACCACACAGGACAGCGCGCATGAAAGGCATCAATATTGCGATTTACTTCGATCCCGACCTGATTCACATCAGCGTTCATCAACAGGATGACAGCTATCTCAGCCACCACTTCAGCTACGATGACAGCGTCATTGAAGAGATCTATCAGTGGCTGGAGCAGTTTACGCCTAATCGCACCCACATTTGCCTGATTGAGCACGATACTGCCGACATCCTCGCCGATGAGCTGGTCGATAACGGCTATCACGTCCATCAGGTGACGCAGCACGATCTCCTGAACTGGTTTGCCAGCGAGCCTCCTGCAGAACCCGATGGTTCGCCAGTGCGTGCCCTGCTGCGCTATCTTGAAAACGAAAACCCGTCTGAATATCAGTCTCGCACCCCACAGATCGAAGCCTTAATGGATATGCTGGATGAGCTGGACGATCTGGAAGGCGTGGATGAAGTCGAAGATGAGGACAACCTGCCGGATGACGTACTGCGTTTGATGAAGCAGAAGAAAATCACCGCCAACCAAGCCGCAGAGCGTTTGCTGCCCGACGTCAATGAACGCATTCGCGAACACCTGATAAGCTACCCTGAGCTGATGACGCCCGAACTGCTGGAAGATTTCTTCCCGGAGTTGCTGGAAGCGTTAGAAACGCCAAAACATTGATGCATTTTGCATACGCGCGCTAAATTGTGCCGCGACGCGCCTCTAAGGTGTGTCGCGATGCCACTGGAACTCGGGGAAAACCATGCTGGAACTGTTTAAAGCCATCGGGCTGGGATTGGTGGTGCTGTTGCCGCTGGCCAACCCGCTGACCACGGTGGCGCTGTTTCTCGGTCTTGCGGGAGACATGAATTTCCAGGAACGCAATCGCCAGGCCATGCAGGCTTCGATTTACGTGTTCCTGATTATGATGGTGGCGTGGTACGCCGGGAATGCGGTGCTGCACACCTTCGGCATCTCGATCCCTGGTCTGCGTATGGCAGGAGGATTGATCGTCGCCTTTATCGGTTTTCGCATGTTGTTTCCGGCAAAACCCGTCGGCCACTCCGTTGAAGCCCGGCATAAACAGGATGAAATCGACGCCACCGATGCGAATCGTGAATCGGTAAATATCGCCTTCGTGCCGCTGGCGATGCCCAGTACGGCCGGTCCGGGCACTATTGCGATGATCATTAGTTCGGCTTCCACCGTAAAAGCGGGTGTCGATTTTCCTAACTGGGTGGTAAACGTGGCGCCGGTGCTGACCTTTTTGTCGGTCGCTGTGATTTTGTGGATTTCGCTGCGCAGTTCGGGTGCCATCATGAAGCTGGTCGGTAAAGGCGGGATTGAGGCAATTTCGCGGTTGATGGGCTTTTTGCTGGTGTGTATGGGCGTACAGTTTTTGATTAACGGCGTGTTAGAAGTGGTACGGACTTTTCATTAAAGAGAGTGCGGCCCGAAGGCCGCACCCGATTTACTCTGCTTTCAACGTCTTGCGCACATCCGCAACCTGATCTTTGGTCACGGCTGGGGCATTGTTACTCCAGCCCTGACGGATAAAGGTCGCCAGCTGCGCCACTTCATCATCCGTCAAACGCTTGCCAAAGCCCGGCATCGCGAGGGTTGACGGCGCCTTCTCGGTCGATGGCTGCTGCGCACCGGCAAGAATGGTATGGATCAAGCCGGTAGGATCTTTGGCATTCACAATGGTGGCCTGATCCAGCTCCGGGAAGATACCTGGCGCGCCTTTACCGGTCACGAAGTGACAGGCACCGCAGTTATCGATGTACAGACGCTCACCTTCCGTCAGGTTTTTCGCTGCGGTCAGTTTGGCTTCTGTCGCCTGCTGCTTCTGCACGTTGTACGCCTGCAGCGGTGGATTGCCGCCGATAAATTTCAGGTACGAGGCAATGGCTTTCAGATCGGCATCCGTCATGTGCGAGCTGGAGTGCTCAATCACTGACTTCATCTCACCGCCTACCGCCGCTTTATCGTTACGACCGGTTTGCAGGTAATCGACGATCTCCTGCTCGCTCCAGCGCGGTAAGCCACGCAGTGACGGCACATCCCAGTTGTTCAGGCTACCACCGGCGAGGAACTTGTCGTCACCGCTGTCCAGCGCTTTCTCGTTCATACCGAGACCGCGTGGCGTATGGCACGAGCCACAGTGACCGAGGCTTTCCACGATGTAAGCACCGCGATTCACTTCTTCAGATGCGCCGCCAATCGGCTGGAACGGCTTATCAGAAGTGAATGCCCAGTTCCAGAAGCGCATGCCCCAGCGCTGGCTGAACGGGAAGCTCAGTTTGGTCTCTTCCGGCTGCTCACTGCTCGGCTTCACGCCCTTCATGAAGTAGACATACAGCGCATGCATGTCTTCATCACTGATTTTGGCGTAATCCGGGTATGGCATCGCCGGGTAAAGGCGTGAACCATCCGGCAGCACACCTTTGCGCACCGCATCAGAGAACTGCTGCTCGCTGTAGTTGCCGATGCCGTGCTCTTTGTCCGGCGTGATGTTGGTGGAGAAGATGGTGCCGAGATTCGACTCAATCGCCAGACCACCCGCATAATCCGCTTTGCCCGACACGGTATGGCACGCCATACAGTCGCCAAGACGAGACAGATATTCCCCCTGCTTGATCAGCGCGGCTTCATCTTCCGCATGAGCCTGTACCGCAAAGCTTCCCAGCAGCACGGCGTTAGCGATTAACAATGATTTTAATTTCATGTGCTTATGCCTGTACCAATGGACCTGGGTTTTTCAGATAGTGTTCTTTGATCGCCTGCGCCGCCATCAGGGTAATCGCACCGATGGTATCGGTCGGGTTCGCCTGGAAGTTTTGCGGGAAGGCGTTACCGCCCGGTACAAACACGTTATGCACATCCCAGCTCTGCAGGTACTTGTTCAGCGCAGAAGTTCTTGGGTTATCGCCCATCACCGCGCCGCCCACGTTGTGCGTGGAGACGTATTTAGTGAGGTCAAAGTCCGCGCCCATCGGCAGGAAGCTCATGCTCATGCTGTCTGGGTTCAGCTCTTTGGCGATATCGCCAACGATGCCTTTCAAATGCTGCTGCAGCTTAAGTTCGTTCTCTTTCCAGTTGAACGTCATACGCAGCAGCGGCTGACCGCGATGGTCGGTGTAGTGCGGATCCAGATCCAGATAGATATCGCGATACGACTGGCAAGTTGTCGTGATGCTGATCTTCATGGAATGGTTGTACCACTCTTCCAGACCCTCTTTGTAACCCATGCCCCAGGCTGGCGTGCCTTTTGGCAGTGCAGCAGCCATTGGCGTACCGGTGGCTTGCGAGCTGTGGATCTTCGCGCCGCCGAGGAAGCCGAGGCCTGGGCCATCGAAGTTGCCTGGTGAGATGTCGTTGAACATCTGGCCGGTGGCGCCTGCGGTGGCGTAGGAGTTGAAGTTCTTATCTTTGAAGAACAGGGTTGCGCCGCCGTTGGACAGGAACGCATAGTTACGACCTACCACACCTTCTTCAGTGATCGGGTTGTACGGTTTGCCGATACCGGACAGCAGCATCAGACGCACGTTGTACAGCTGGAAGCTGGACAGCACGACGATTTTGGCTGGCTGGAACACTTCATTGCCATCTGCATCGAAGTAGAGAACGCCCTTCGCGGTTTTACCATCGTCGTGCAGCACCACTTTGTACACTTCCGCATGCACTTCGTAGGAGAAGTTCGGCAGACGCTTCAGTGCATCCATCACGGCAGTTTGCGGTGAGGCTTTGGAGTAGTTCAGGCACGGGTATTTCGAGCAGTAACCGCAATAGTTACACGGCGCGATCTGGTTGCCGTACGGGTTTTTCCACGCGCGAGATACGCACGCAGATGGGTTCGGGAACGGGTGATAACCCAGCTTGGTGGCCGCTTCTTTGAACATCACGTTGTTCAGCGTGTCTTCCAGCGCTGGTAGCGGATAGGGTTCAGAACGTGGGCCTTCGAACGGATCGCCGCCTTCCAGAATCTGACCGCGCAGGTTGCCGGTGTTACCCGACTGACCGCAAATCAGCTCAAACTTATAGTAATACGGCTCGATCTCTTCCCACGTGAAGGGGAAATCCATCACGCGCATATCATCCTGCAGCACGCCCGGCTTGTAGGCCTGATCGACGTAAGTTTTCAGTTTGATATCAGTTGGGGTTGGACGAATCAGTACCGCCGTCCAGTGCATACCTGCGCCGCCGACACCGGTACCCGGTGCGAAAGCGCCCCATTTACGGGTTGGCAGTGCGGTCTGGCTCATGTTGTAACGCACGGTGACCGCCACTTCTTTCGGCGTAGCGAACACTTTGTTGCGCACGTTATAGGCGTATTCATCAGCCGGTTTCGGGTAAGCAAAATCCGGGTAGTCACGCTCGCCGCCGCGCTCTAACGCGCGCACTTCCAGCCCGGCCAATGCCAGTTCGATACTCATCAACGAGCCGGCCCAGCCGAGGCCGCAAACGACGACGTCGACTTCTTTCTTTGTAATCTGTGCCATGTTAATCCTGTCTCACATACCAAATACGGGGGTGTCGGCTTATGCGCGCTCACCCAAGAGGCTGACCGGTCCCAGCGGGTACGGCACGTTGTGCTGCTTCACCCATTCGGTGAAGCTGGCGCGTGCGCCTGGGAAGCCAATCGCAATCCAGGCTTTCATGCCCTTATTGCCGCCATACATCGGATCGGCGAGGTAGCCGTGTTTGGTATCTGCCAGTAACTGACCAAAGAACTGCGAGGCTTTCAGGTTCGGTTCACCCATTGCCGGGAAATCGATACCGTCATTTTTATTGACCTTGGTCAGCACCGCGTCTTTCTCTTCCAGCGTCAGTTCATGGAAGGATTTTTTGTAGGTGCTCTGCGTCCACTGTTCCACCAGCTTGATGCCTGTGCGATACAGCTCTTGCGGGGTGTAAGGGATCTGATAACCCATGGTGGCTGGCGCGTGCACGTCGAACGGACCCTGCATGTAAATTTCGCCGCCGAACTCAGGGCTATGGAGTTGCTGATCGATAAAGATCGGCACGTTAGTTTCCAGTGCACCTGGCGCTTTGCCTTTACCACCGGCCGGAATCAGACGATCGGTCGCGGCCAAAATAAACTGCCACTCCTGAGCGCTGAAAAAGATCGGTTTGTAATCGGCGAGTTCCGGTGCTGCCATTTCCGCAGCTTGCGCCGCAGTTAATCCCTTAAATACCAGGTCGCTTAATGGCAAAGCCAATAACGACCCAAGCAAAAACTTACGTCTGGTGGTCGGTTTATTTAGAAGCATGGCGCGACGACTCTCACTTGCTAAGAAAGATAATTATTTTTGTTAATGGCTTTATAAATCGGTAAATAACCTGGCAATCTTAGGGATATAGATATTTCTGAATGTAAGAATCAATGTTCGGATGTGTTTTGATGAGAAACCATCATGATGTTGAATTTAGGTTAATGGCAGGTAAAGGGCTTTCGGAGGGTGAATTGGACTTTTAACCGTACAATTGCTGTGTTTCTAGCAAGTCTGGATGGGCAAATGACCAAAATTGATCGCGCAAGGAAATAATTGCTCAATTCAATCGATAAAAATAAATCATACTTCCATACAAGAGAATTATTCTCATTAATAACATCTTATTTACTTAATTGACCAGTACATGAACGATCTATTTCCTGGAAATGACAGGCGGCGCACAAAATAAGTGAAATAATCGATGAATGTTATCATTTGTTAATTTCCGGCACAGCTCAGAACAAACCGGCATTTTGCCTGAGCGGCAGCAGCGATAGAGTCAATTTATCTATCACTCAGGAAAACAATAAATGCGTGCATTGATTTTGTTGGTCACTTTATGGAGTAGTGCATTCGCCGTGCAGGCTGCGACGCCGAAAGACACGCTGGTGGTTGCCGTACCGCTGGATGGCATTATCAGTTTCGATCCCGCGGAAAGCTTTGAAACCGTCAGTAACAGCGTACAGCGCAATATCTATCAGACGCTGGTGCAAGCCGACCGCGATACGCCACAGAAACTGGCACCGCTGCTGGCGACATCCTGGCAAAGTGGCAGTACGCCGCACAGCCTGGTGTTTGACATTAAACCGGGTGCCCGCTTCTCCAGCGGCAATGCGGTGACGCCGCAGGATGTGATTTTCTCACTGTCGCGTGCTGTGCAGTTGAACAAAGCACCCTCTTTTATTCTCGCCGAGTTTGGCTGGACCAACGAGAACATCGCCAGCCAATTTAAAGTGCTGAATGATCATCAGCTGGAGATTCAATGGCCCGCGCAGATTGGTCAGGATTTGGCGCTGCGCCTGCTCACCGCACCGGTAGCCTCGGTGGTGGACAGTAAAACCGTGCAGCAGCATGCGGTGAATAACGATCTCGGCAATGGCTGGCTGCACACCAACACCGCAGGCAGCGGCGCGTTTACGATTCAGCAGTATGTGCCACAGCAGGCGCTGGTGCTGAGCGCCAACCCGCAAGCTAATCCGCAGCCACACCTAAAGCGTATTTTGCTGAAAGGCGTGGCCGATGCGGGTGCGCGTCGCCTGCTGATTCAGCAAGGCGATGTCGATGTCGCTTATCAACTCGGCCCCGATCAAATCGATGCGCTAAAGAGCGATAAGCACCTGCACATTGCGGCGTTCCCTTCGAGCCTGGTGTATTACCTGGGCTTCAATACGCAGAACAAAGCGCAGCCCGCATTGGGTAATCCGGCCCTATGGGAAGCGGCGCGCTGGTTGGTGGATTACCAGTCCATCTCACATGATTTGCTGAAAGGTCAGTACCGCATTCATCAAAGCTTCCTGCCGCAGGGCTTTGATGGCGCGCTGGAGGACCAACCGTTCCATTATGATGTGGCAAAAGCCAAAGCGATTTTAGCCAAGGGCGGGATTAAACCGGGCAGCAAGTTTGCGCTGACGGTGATCAATCAGCCGCCGTACATTGATGTTGCCCAGGCGCTGCAGGCCAGCTTTGCCAAAGCGGACGTGCAGATTGAGTTGCAGCCGGTGGCGGAATCCGAGCTGTGGAGCAAGATGCGCGGCCGCGATTTCCAGTCGATCTTTATCTACTGGGGCGCGGATTACGTTGACCCGAATACCAATGCCAGCGCCTTTGCTTACAACGTGCCGGGCGGCTCGAAAACATTGGCGTGGCGTGTCGGCTGGGAGATTCCGGAACTCAGCGCCAAAACACGTGCCGCAGCAGGCGAAAGTGATGCCGCCAAACGCCGTGCGCTTTACACCGACCTGCAAAACACCGTGCAGCAGAACTCTCCGTTTGTGGTGATGCTGCAGGGCGCGCAGCAGGTGGCGGTGCGGAACAACGTCAATCATGTGCAGCAAGGGATTGGCGTGAGCTTGCTGTTCTTTGATGTGGTGCAGAAGCAATAGATCCTGTTGATGGGGGGATGGCTTCCCCCATCAACACTTTCAGTACAATCTTCATCCTTCCCCTCGCATCGCTTGCTATTCTTTCTGGCATAACCTGTTGCCTGCGAGTGAAAAAATATGACCACCCCATTGCTGATTGCTCAAACGCCTGACATCCAGTTATCCCTGCTTTCCAATATGGCGAACCGCCACGGCTTAATCACTGGTGCCACCGGCACCGGTAAAACCGTGACGCTGCAAAAAATCGCCGAGTCCTTCTCCAATATCGGCGTGCCGGTGTTTATGGCCGACGTCAAAGGCGATCTCACTGGCGTGGCGACCGCCGGTGAAGGCTCGGAAAAGTTACAGGCGCGGTTGGAAAAGATTGGCGTGACCGACTGGCAGGCACAGAAAAATCCGGTGATGGTGTGGGATATTTTTGCCGAGAAAGGCCATCCGGTGCGTGCCACCGTTTCCGACCTTGGCCCGCTGTTGCTGGCGCGCTTGCTCAACCTCAATGAGGTGCAATCGGGCGTGCTGCAAATCATCTTCCGCATCGCCGACGATCAAGGGTTGTTGCTGCTGGATTTCAAAGATCTGCGCGCCCTGACGCAATACATCGGCGATAACGCTAAATCTTTCCAGACCCAGTACGGCAACATCAACAGCGCCTCGGTGGGGGCGATTCAGCGCGGTTTGCTGGCGCTGGAACAGCAAGGCGCTGAACACTTCTTCGGCGAGCCGATGCTGGATATCCGTGACTGGATGCGTTGTGACAACGAAGGCAAAGGTTTCATCAACATCCTTTCCGCCGAGAAGCTGTATCAAATGCCGAAACTCTATGCCACCAGCTTGCTATGGCTGCTGGCGGAGCTGTACGAGCAGTTGCCCGAAGCGGGCGACCTCGATAAACCGAAAATGGTGTTCTTCTTTGATGAAGCACATCTGCTGTTTACCGATGCGCCGCCGGTGCTGCTGGAGAAAGTGGAACAGGTGATCCGTCTGATTCGATCCAAAGGCATCGGCGTCTATTTCGTTACGCAGAATCCGTCGGATATCCCTGATAACGTGCTCGGTCAGCTAGGCAATCGCGTGCAACACGCCCTGCGCGCCTTCACGCCGAAAGATCAAAAAGCGGTGAAAAGCGCCGCTGAAACCATGCGCGCCAATCCGGCATTCAATACCGTGGAGGCCATTCAGGCGCTGGGTACTGGCGAGGCGCTGATTTCGTTCCTCGATGAAAAAGGCAGCCCGTCGATGGTGCAGCGCGCCATGGTGATTGCGCCCGGCTCGCGCATGGGGCCAATAACGCAGGATGAGCGCAACGGCCTGATCAATAACTCACCGCTGTACGGAAAATACGACACCGAAGTGGATCGCGAATCCGCGTTTGAGATGCTGCAAAAAGGGGTGCAAGCCGCGCCGCAGCAGGCCGATGCGCCGGAAGCCAAAGGCAATAATGTCGAAGTTGATGATGGCATTCTCGGCGGGTTGAAAGACATTCTGTTTGGCACCACCGGACCGCGCGGCGGCAAGCGCGATGGCGTGGTGCAGAGCGTGGCAAAAAGCGCGGCGCGCCAGGTCACCAACCAAATCATTCGTGGCGTGCTGGGAAGTTTGATGGGCGGCCGTCGTCGATAACACACTGAAAATAATTATCTTCCTCCGCGGCGCTATGTATGGCGCGGGCATCAGCAACGCTGCAGTGACACCTGCGCGCCGCGACATTAATGACGCTGATTGAATAGGTGCAATGATTCGCACCGCCGCCCTAAGGTGTGGTCTGCTAAGATCGTTATATGGATAAATATCAACAACTCAAACGGAGCAAGCGTCTGGCGCTCGCATTGCTGCTGGTTGCCGCAGCGACTTTTGTCGTGACGCTGTTTCTGCCACCCAATTTTTGGGTGCTTGGTCTCAAGGCCATTGCTGAAGCGGCGATGGTCGGTGCGCTGGCCGACTGGTTTGCGGTGGTCGCGCTGTTTCGTCGCGTGCCGGTGCCGTTCATCTCGCGGCACACGGCGATTATTCCGCGCAATAAGGATCGCATCGGGGAGAATCTTGGCCGCTTTGTGCAGGAGAAATTTCTCGATACCGATTCGTTGCTGGCGCTGATTCGCCGCCACGATCCCTCGCAGATGCTGGCGCACTGGCTCAACACGCCGGGCAACGCCGATCGCATTGGTCGCCATCTGTTGCAGGTAATGCGCGGCTTCCTTGATCTTACGGATGATGAACGCATCCAGCGCTTCCTGCGCCGGGCCGTGCATCGTGCATTGGATAAGGTCGATCTCACCCAATCCAGCGCGTTGTTACTGGATAGCCTGACCAAAAACAATCGTCATCAGGAACTGCTGGATGCGGCAGTGCAACAGTTGCTGCGTCTGCTGCACAAGCCTGGCACGCGTGAGTTCATCGCAATTCAGATTGTGCGCTGGCTGAAGCGGGAACATCCCATCAAAGCCAAAATGCTGCCGACGGAATGGCTGGGTGAGCACAGTGCTGACCTGGTGGCCAATGCAGTGGACTCGATTCTGGATGAAGTGGCGCTGGATCAGGGCCATGAATTCCGCCTCGGTTTTAATCGCGCAGTTCAGCGGTTAATTGAGAAGCTAAAAACCGACCCCGTAATGGCCGAACGTGCCGAGGTGATCAAAAACTGGCTGAAAGAGGATGAGTCGCTGAATCGCTATATCGGCGAGCTATGGCAGGATCTGCGTAGCTGGCTGAAGGCCGATCTTAACAGTGAAGATTCTCGCGTGCAGGAGCGCGTGCGTCTTGCCGCGCTATGGTTCGGTGAAACGCTGGCAGCAGATGAAGCGCTGCGTATCTCGATGAATCAACATCTGGAAGATGCCGCCCGCAGCATTGCACCAGAGTTCGCCGAATTCCTGACGCGCCACATTAGCGATACCGTGAAGAGCTGGGATGCGCGGGAGATGTCGCAACAGATTGAGTTGAACATTGGCCGCGATCTGCAGTTTATCCGCATTAACGGGACGTTGGTGGGTGGCACCATTGGGTTGGTATTGTACTTGTTGTCGCAGCTGCCGGCTCTGATTCATACTCTGAAGTAATAAAAAAGCCGCCATCGTGATGGCGGCTTCTGTGAGTTTTGGTGATAGCAGCAGGCTATCCCTGAACCATCAACTGCGCTTCATCAGCAGGTACAAGCTGATGGCAAAGAACGCGGCGCTCGGCAATAGCGCCCCCAGAATCGGCGGGATGCCATACACCAGACTCAGCGGACCGAAGATCTGATCCAGCACGTAGAACAGGAAGCCGAAGCTGATCCCCGTGACCACGCGCACGCCCATCGACACGCTACGCAGCGGACCAAAGATAAACGACAACGCCATCAGCATCATCACCGCCACGGAAAGCGGCTGGAAGATTTTACCCCACATGTTCAGCAGATAACGCCCTGACACCTGGCCACTCTGCTTAAGGTATTTGCTGTAGTTGTACAGACCGCTAATGGACAGCGCATCCGGATCCAGCGCCACCACGCCAAGCTTGTCAGGCGTCAGGTTGGTTTTCCACTCCCCGCCCAGACTTTGCGAACCGGTAATCTGTTTCGCATCACTCAGGTTGGACTCATCTACCTGCGACAGCTGCCACAACTTTTTGTCCTTGTTCCAGGTCGCACTGGCGGCATAACGCACGCTGAGCAGACGACGCTGGTCGGTGAAGGTGTAAATGCTGACGCCATCAATCTCATTGTCGCCTTTGATGCGTTCGATGTAGATAAAGTCATGGCCGTCTTTCGCCCACAGCCCATTCTGCGTCGACATCAGCGAGCCGCCGTACAGCTGCTGCGCACGGTAGTTACGCGCCATCTGCTCGCCCTGCGGTGCCACAAATTCGCCGATAGCCATGGTCAACAGCACCAGCGGAATCGCGGTTTTCATCACCGCCAGCGCCACCTGCATACGGGTAAAGCCCGATGCCTGCATCACCACCAGCTCGCTGCGCTGCGCTAGCGTTCCCAAGCCCAACAATGCACCCAAGAGTGCGGCCATCGGGAAGAAGATCTCAATATCTTTTGGTACGCTGAGCAGCGTGTAGTAACCGGCGTCGAGCGCGGTGTAAGCGCCCTGCCCGGTTTTACGTAGCTGATCGACAAATTTGATGATGCCCGATAGCGACACCAGCATGAACAACGTCAGCATGATGGTGTTGAAGATGGTTTTGCCGATATAGCGGTCAAGGACCTTAAACATTACTGCGATCCTCCACGACTAAAGCGACCACGAATACGTCGCATCGGTACCGTATCCCACAGGTTCAACATCACGGCCAGCGCCAGATAAGCCAGGTTCACGACCCACATCCAAATCGCGGGATCGAACTTGCCTTTCGCTGCGTTAGAACGTAACGAACTCTGCAGCAGGAAGAAGATCAGATACAGCAGCATCGCAGGCAGCATTGACAGCACACGCCCCTGACGAGGGTTGACCACGCTGAGTGGCACCACCATCAACGCCATCACCAGCACCGCAAACACCAGCGTTAGACGCCAGTGGAACTCGGCCTGGAACTGCGGCGTTTTGTGTTGGTACAGCGTGCTAATGCTCGCCTGATCGGCATCATTCGGATCGAGCGTGGCTTCTTTATAGCCCACCAGCGCCTGGTAGTTGGTGAAGTCGGTGATGCGGAAATCGCGCAGCATCGCAGTGCCCTCGAAGCGCGTGCCTTTATCCAGCGTCACCACTTGTGAGCCGTCTTTGCGCTGCTCCATATGACCGCTGTCAGCCAGCACCACGGATGGGCGCGCATTACCTTTTGGACGCAGCTGCGCCAGGAACACGTTACCAAACGTGTTGCCTTTGACGTTCTCGACAAACAGCACGGTATTACCGTCGCTGGAGGTCTGAAACTGGCCCGCTGCCAGCGCCGCTGCGCCAGGGTTGGCTTTGGCATTTTGTGTGACTTCATCCTGGTAACGCGATGACCATGGCCCTAACCAAAGGACGTTGACCGCTGCGACCGCTGAAGTCAGCAGCATCAGGATCATCGCGGCCTTGACCAGCACGCTTTTCCCCAGGCCGCAGGCATGCATCACCGTGATCTCACTTTCGGTGTACAGCCGCCCAAGAGTCATTAAAATCGCCAGAAACAAGCTTAGGGGCAGGATAAGTTGTGCCATTTCAGGCACGCCAAGTCCTAACAATGTCAGAACCAGATTTGTTGGGATCTCGCCATCCACCGCTGCACCCAAAATCCTGACTAACTTCTGGCAAAAGAAGATCAGTAGCAGGATGAACAGGATAGCCAGCTGGCTTTTGAGCGTTTCCCGAACCAGATATCTAATGATGATCACGCTTAGTACGCCTGTGATAACTTGTCTTTTTGCAGGAAAATCGCTAGTTTCAACGCTTATCAGCCATTTTTCTTCATCAATGGCCGTCATCGTAGCTAAAATAGTATGACGAACGCGTTAGGGTGGTGAAAAAACAACACATTGCCACCACATCTCATTATGACCGTCGGCGTTAAATTGTCATGGCGCCGCTAAAAATAATGGGTTACGAACGCGCTACATTCTAACGACAGCTAAGGCCGTTGTCTTTAAGATTCAGGAGAGTGCATGGAGTTCAGTGTAAAAAGCGGTAGCCCGGAAAAACAGCGTAGCGCCTGCATTGTTGTAGGCGTTTTCGAACCGCGCCGTTTGTCACCCATTGCTGAACAGCTGGATAAAATCAGCGACGGCTACATCAGCGCCCTGCTGCGTCGCGGTGAACTGGAAGGCAAAGTCGGTCAGACATTGCTGCTGCACCATGTGCCTAACATCCTGTCTGAACGTATCCTGTTGATCGGCTGCGGTAAAGAGCGCGAGCTGGATGAGCGCCAGTACAAACAGGTGATTCAGAAGACTATCAATACGTTGAACGACACCGGTTCGATGGAAGCGGTGTGCTTCCTGACCGAACTGCATGTTAAAGGGCGCAACACCTACTGGAAAGTCCGCCAGGCGGTTGAAACCTCAAAAGAAGCGCTCTACAACTTCGATCAGCTGAAAAGCAATAAAGTTGAACCGCGCCGTCCACTGCGCAAGCTGGTGTTCAACGTGCCAACCCGTCGTGAACTCACCAGCGGTGAACGTGCGATTCAGCATGGTTTGGCGGTGGCAGCGGGCGTCAGAGCCGCCAAAGACCTCAGCAATATGCCGCCAAATATTTGTAACGCCGCGTATTTGGCGTCGCAGGCGCGTCAGTTGGCGGATGCTTACAGCAAAAATGTCACCACGCGTGTCATCGGCGAACAGCAGATGAAAGAGCTGGGCATGAACGCGTATCTGGCGGTCGGGGCGGGCTCACACAACGAATCGCTGATGTCGGTAATTGAGTACAAAGGCAGCACCGATCCTGAAGCGCGTCCAATTGTGCTGGTGGGTAAAGGCCTGACCTTCGATTCCGGTGGTATCTCGATCAAACCTGCCGATTCGATGGATGAAATGAAGTACGACATGTGCGGCGCGGCGTCCGTGTACGGCGTGATGCGTATGGTGGCGGAACTCAATCTGCCGCTGAACGTCGTCGGCGTACTGGTGGGTTGTGAGAACATGCCGGATGGTCGTTCGATGCGTCCAGGCGATGTGCTGACCACCATGTCAGGCCAGACTGTTGAAGTGCTGAATACCGATGCGGAAGGCCGTCTGGTGCTGTGCGACGCGCTGACTTACGTGGAGCGCTTCGAGCCTGAAGTGGTGATTGACGTCGCGACCCTGACCGGTGCCTGCGTGATTGCACTGGGCCATCACGTCAGCGGTTTGATGTCGAACCATAATCCGCTGGCGCACGAGCTGATCAGCGCCTCAGAACAAGCAGGTGACCGCGCGTGGCGTCTGCCGATGGCAGATGAGTATCAGGAGCAGCTGGAATCCAATTTTGCTGATATGGCAAACATTGGCGGCCGTCCCGGCGGTGCCATCACTGCAGCCTGTTTCCTGGCGCGTTTTGCGCGTAAGTTTAACTGGGCGCACCTGGACATCGCAGGTACCGCATGGCGTTCTGGCAAGGCCAAAGGCGCCACCGGCCGCCCGGTTCCGCTGCTGTCGCAGTTCCTGTTGAACCGCGCAGGATTGAACGGCGACGATTAAAGCCGAGCAAAAAATACACACAAATAATTCGAGGTGCAGGAAGGCGGCAAACGAGAGAGTCCCGATGAGCTTACTCAAGTAAGTGATTCGGGTGAACGAGAGCAGCCAACGCATCTGCAGCTCGAAGTATGAAGTGTATAGACGTATGAACTCATGGGGCGCAAAATGCGCCCCACTGTCATTAATGGAAATAAGCTTGCCATGAAAAACGCCACTTTCTATGTGATGGAGTCGGAAAGCGCCAGCGACGGCCTGAGCGCCATCGAAGCACTGGTGTGCGATCTGGCCGAAACACGCTGGCGTGACGGCAAACGCATTCTGATTGCCTGCGAGAATGAAGACCAAGCTAATCGTCTGGATGAAGCGCTCTGGCAGCGTCCCGCCAACGCCTTTGTGCCGCACAATCTGGCCGGTGAAGGCCCGCGATACGGCGCACCGGTGGAATTAGCCTGGCCACAGCGTCGCGGCAGTTCCCCGCGTGACCTGCTGATTAGCCTGCTGCCACAGTTCGCAGATTTTGCTACTGGTTTCCATGAAGTGATAGACTTCGTACCTTACGAAGAATCCCTAAAACAACTGGCGCGCGACCGCTATAAAGCCTATCGCAGCGTTGGTTTCCAATTGAATACGGCGACGCCACCTCCGCCGCAAACGACAGTGTAGAAATGGAAAAGACATATAACCCGCAAGATATCGAGCAGCCGCTCTACGAGCACTGGGAACAGCAGGGCTACTTTAAACCGAATGGCGACACCAGCCAGGAAAGCTTTTGCATCATGATCCCGCCGCCGAACGTCACCGGCAGCTTGCATATGGGTCACGCTTTCCAGCAGACCATCATGGATACCATGATTCGTTACCAGCGTATGCAGGGTAAAAACACCCTGTGGCAGGCAGGTACTGACCATGCCGGTATCGCGACGCAGATGGTGGTTGAGCGCAAGATCGCCGCTGAAGAGGGCAAAACTCGCCAGGATTACGGCCGTGATGCTTTCATCGACAAAATCTGGCAGTGGAAAGCAGAGTCTGGCGGCACTATTACCCGTCAGATGCGTCGTCTTGGCAACTCCGTGGATTGGGAGCGCGAACGCTTCACCATGGATGAAGGCCTGTCGAATGCGGTGCGTGAAGTCTTCGTGCGCCTGTATAAAGAGAATCTGATTTACCGTGGCAAACGCCTGGTGAACTGGGATCCAAAACTGCGTACCGCTATCTCCGACCTGGAAGTGGAAAACCGCGAGAGCAAAGGCTCAATGTGGCATATCCGCTACCCGCTGGCGGATGGCGTGAAAACCGCAGAAGGCAAAGATTATCTGGTGGTCGCCACCACTCGTCCGGAAACCCTGCTGGGCGATACCGGCGTGGCGGTGAACCCGGAAGATCCGCGCTATAAAGATCTGATCGGTAAAGAACTGATCCTGCCGCTGGTGAACCGTCGCATTCCGATCGTTGGCGATGACCATGCGGACATGGAAAAAGGCACCGGCTGCGTGAAGATCACCCCAGCGCATGACTTCAACGACTATGAAGTCGGTCGTCGTCACAAGCTGCCAATGATCAACATCCTGACCTTTGATGGCGATATCCGCGAGCGTGCGGAAGTGTTCGACACCAACGGTGAAGTCAGCGACGAATGTGCCGATGAGATCCCAGCGCAGTTCCAGAAAATGGAGCGTTTCGCGGCGCGTAAAGCCATGGTGGCTGCGGTTGATGAACTCGGCCTGCTGGATGAAATCAAACCACACGATCTGACCGTGCCTTACGGCGACCGTGGCGGCGTGGTGATCGAGCCAATGCTGACCGACCAATGGTATGTGCGCACGGCACCACTGGCAAAAGTTGCGGTAGAAGCGGTCGAAAACGGCGACATCCAGTTTGTGCCAAAACAGTATGAAAACATGTACTTCTCATGGATGCGTGACATTCAGGATTGGTGCATCTCGCGTCAGCTGTGGTGGGGACATCGCATCCCGGCTTGGTATGACAACGACGGCAACGTCTATGTCGGCCGTACTGAAGCCGAAGTGCGTCAGGAAAATAACCTGGCTGACGTTGTGGTACTGCGCCAGGACGACGACGTGCTGGATACCTGGTTCTCATCAGGTCTGTGGACCTTCTCGACCCTTGGCTGGCCAGAGAATACCGAAGCACTGCGTACCTTCCACCCAACCAGCGTGCTGGTGAGTGGCTTCGACATCATTTTCTTCTGGATTGCGCGCATGATCATGCTGACCATGCACTTCATCAAAGATGAAGACGGCAAGCCACAGGTGCCGTTCAAAACCGTGTATATGACCGGTTTGATTCGTGATGAAGAAGGCCAGAAGATGTCCAAGTCGAAAGGCAACGTCATCGATCCACTGGATATGATCGACGGCATTTCGCTGGAAGACCTGCTGGAAAAACGCACCGGTAACATGATGCAGCCGCAGCTGGCTGAGAAGATCCGCAAGCGTACCGAGAAGCAGTTCCCGGACGGCATTGTGGCTTCCGGCACCGATGCCCTGCGCTTCACCCTGGCGGCACTGGCCTCAACCGGTCGTGACATCAACTGGGATATGAAGCGTCTTGAAGGTTATCGCAACTTCTGTAACAAGCTGTGGAACGCCAGCCGTTTCGTGCTGATGAACACCGAAGAGCATGATTGCGGGCAGAACGGCGGCGAACTGAAGCTGTCACTGGCCGATCGCTGGATTCTGACCGAATTCAACAGCACCGTGAAAGCCTATCGTGAAGCGCTGGACAGCTATCGCTTTGATATCGCTGCCAACATCCTGTACGACTTCACCTGGAACCAGTTCTGTGACTGGTATCTGGAGCTGACCAAGCCTGTGATGAGCAACGGCAGCGAAGCGGAGTTGCGCGGCACGCGTAATACGCTGGTTACCGTGCTGGAAGCGGTGCTGCGTCTGGCGCACCCAATCATTCCTTACATCACCGAAACCATCTGGCAGCGTGTCAAAGGTCTGAAGAACATCGATCACGACACCATCATGCTGCAGCCGTTCCCGCAGTTTGACGCGGCAAAAGAAGATGCGGAAGCCAAAGCGGATATCGAGTGGATCAAGCAGGCGATCGTGGCAGTGCGTAACATCCGTGCTGAAATGAACATCGCACCGGGTAAACCGCTGGATGTGCTGCTGCGTGACTGCTCGCCAACCGCGCAGCGTCGTGTCGATGAGAACCGTAGCTTCCTGTCACGTCTTGCGCGTCTGGAAAGCCTGACCATTCTGCCTGCGGGCGAGAAAGGTCCGGTCTCGGTCACCAAGATCGTCGAAGGCGCTGAGTTGCTGATCCCAATGGCGGATCTGGTCAACAAAGAAGCCGAGCTGGAGCGTCTGGCGAAAGAGTTGACCAAGCTGGATGTCGAGATTGAGAAGATCCAGGTCAAACTGGCGAACGAAGGCTTTGTTGCACGTGCACCGGAAGCGGTGGTGGCGAAAGAGCGCGAGCGCATCGTTGAGCTGGAACAATCAAAAGCAAAACTGATTGAACAGCAGGGCGTGATTGCGGCATTGTAAGCGCATCAGTCCAATTGCTAAATCATAGCCGGGCACTGCCCGGCTTTTTTACACCGGAAGAAAATGATGACCACCGCTACGCCACTGAATTTACAGGTGCGCCCGATTGTTGCGGCCGATAATCCGCTGATTGCGCAAGTGATCCGTGATGTCTCCGCAGAGTTTGGCCTGACCGCCGACAAAGGCTACACCGTGTCCGATCCGAATCTGGATCGCCTGTTCGAGTTGTACAGCGAAGCGAACAGCGCTTACTGGATCGTCGAGCATGAGGGACGTGTTGTGGGCGGCGGCGGCGTGGCACCTTTGGCGTGTAGCGCACCGGACATCTGCGAATTGCAGAAGATGTACTTCCTGCCCCAAGTGCGCGGTTTAGGGCTGGCGCGTGCGCTGGCGTTGCGGGCGATGGAGTATGCGCGTCAGCAGGGTTTCCGTCGCTGCTATCTGGAAACCACCGGCACGCTAACCCGCGCGATTAAGCTGTATGAATCACTGGGATTTGAGCTGATTGATAACGCGATGGGTTGTACCGGGCACGGCGATTGTGAAGTGCGGATGCTGAAGATGTTGTGATGTAAAAGCGGTGCGCAGATTTGCGCACCCAACTTAGTAAGCAGGTACACCGCTATGGAAACGCAGCTCACCATCCGGCTCGCTGATTAAGCGCGCTTCCGCTGCACCAAAGGCCTGTACGCGCGGTGCAATATCCTTCGCAGAAATTTGTTCCGCCAGCTTCAGGTAGTCCTGATAGTGGCGCGCTTCAGAACGCAGCAGCGAAATATAGAACTTCTGCAGCTGTTCATCCAGATACGGCGCCAGGCTGGCAAAACGCTCGCAGGATCGCGCTTCGATATAGGCTCCGCAAATCAGCTTATCCACCAGCGCTTCAGGTTCAAACGTACGGATTTCACGAATCAGCCCTTTGGCATAGCGGCTGGCAGTGATTTTGCGATACGGCAAACCCCGCGACTGCATGATTTCCCACACCTGATAAAAATGATGCAGCTCTTCTTTGATCAGCAGAATCATCATCTCGACCAAATCATCCGCCCACGGCAGTTCGTTACGCACAATGATGCTCTTGGTCAGATTTTTATGTGCGTTAATGAAGTTGCTGTCTGGCTCTTCGCGGTAGATGAAATCTTCGTACGGCTTGAGCCACGCCAGAATGGCATCGCCACTGGGTTTATCGGCTACATACTTACGAATGATAAACACCGCGGTTTGTGCCGCTTTTAACTCGCACACCATGTGATCGGTCAACAACAGCGTCAGGTTTTCCGGCTTGCGCGCTTCGTCAATCCACGCTTGTGGCGTGCGGCAGTGCAGGAAGTCATAAATGGGTTCTAACAGAGGAGCGTAATTCATCGGCGTTCTTTATCTGGCGGGGAAGTGGTTCTGGGCGGCGAGCGCCGCCCGTTTAAGACTTAGTGACGCACACCGTCGTCTTCTTCGTCGTCGATGAAATCACCATCGTCGTCTTCATCTTCCGCGTCCGGGTCTTCGAAGTAAGTGCCCCAACCGTCGTAATCAACGTTGAACTTACCGGCCAGATTCACCAGTTGCTCAACTTGTGCATCAATCAGCTCTGGCTTCAATGCGCCTTCGCTCAGGATATCCACACACATCACCGTGCCACCCTCTTCCAGCTCCAGCTCTTCTGGCTCGCTCACCTCAAAGCCCAGTTTGAAAGCCTCAACCGCGACTTTCTCCAGTGAGTCGAAGTTGTTGCAAGAGAGGTGATGCTCGATAGTGTAAAGCGCATCCGGATCGCTGCCGTCTTCCAGCAACTCTTCAATGATCAGGCGGGTTTCTTCGCGCTGTTCTTCCAGCAATGCTTCATATGCCATGTGCGTGTCCTCAAAATGTTCGACGTGAATGCAATTATTTTCCCACACTGCCTCGCGCGCCACTACACAAAACGGAAAGTTTCTTAACGTCGGGGTTGAAAATGCATATTCATACGGTTAGATTGAATTTTAATTCATTATTAGTCCCCATCTGGAGCGCTGTATGAGTCAGCTGTATTCGAGACACTTCCTGAGATTGCTGGATTTCACCCCCGCTGAAATCGCCGACCTGCTAAGTCTGGCAGGTGAATTAAAACACGCTAAGAAAAATGCTACCGAAACGCAGTACCTGAAAGGCAAGAATATCGCGCTCATCTTCGAAAAAGACTCGACCCGTACCCGATGCTCTTTCGAAGTTGCCGCATATGATCAGGGCGCTAACGTGACTTATCTCGGCCCAAGCGGCAGCCAAATCGGCCATAAAGAGTCGATGAAAGACACCGCTCGCGTATTAGGCCGCATGTATGATGGCATTCAGTATCGTGGCTTCGGCCAGGAATTGGTGGAAACGCTGGCGGAATTTGCCGGTGTGCCGGTGTGGAACGGATTGACCACGGAATTCCACCCGACGCAGTTGCTGGCAGATTTGCTCACCATGCAAGAACATCTGCCAGGTAAACCATTGAGCGATATGACGTTGGTATATGTGGGTGACGCACGTAACAACATGGGCAACAGCATGCTGGAAGCGGCAGCTCTGGTAGGGCTGGACCTGCGCCTGGTGGCACCGAAGGGTTGCTGGCCGGAAGAGCAGTTGGTTGAACAGTGTCGCGTTGCAGCACAGAAAACCGGTGGCAAAATCACCCTGACCGAAGAGATTGCCGAGGGCGTACAAGGTGCGGATTTCATCTACACTGATGTGTGGGTGTCGATGGGTGAAGCGAAATCGGTATGGGAAGAGCGTATCGCCCTGCTGCGTCCGTATCAGGTAAACAGCGCGATGCTGGCGCTGACCGGCAATCCACAGGTGAAATTCCTGCATTGCCTGCCCGCCTTCCATGATGATCAAACCACGCTGGGCCGTCAGATGGCTGAACAGTATGGTCTGAAAGACGGCATGGAAGTGAGTAACGAGGTGTTTGAATCGGCGCACAGCATCGTGTTCGATCAGGCCGAAAACCGCATGCATACCATCAAAGCGGTGATGGTCGCCACGCTGGGTAACCCATAAAGCAAACGTTTACCTTGCGGCGATTTCTGCTTGATGCAAATCAGTGAATGCGTATAATGCGCCACAATTTGCCGGAGGAAACATGCAACAGCGCAGCGTACAATTTGCCGCTCTACCCCGCCTGACCACAGGCGATGCCGCTGTTTCTTTCCGTCAACCATTGATCGTAAAAAAAGCCCCTTAAGCAGGGGCTTTTTTTTGTCCGCAATCCGGCAGCGCAGAGGAGAACGCTATGGCCAACCCGCTATATCGCAAGCACATTATTTCCATTAACGATCTCAACCGCGAAGAGCTGGAGCTGGTGTTACACACCGCTGCCCAGCTCAAGGCTCATCCCCAGCCGGAACTGCTGAAGCACAACGTGATCGCCAGCTGCTTCTTTGAAGCCTCGACGCGCACCCGCCTGTCGTTTGAAACCGCTATGCATCGTTTGGGTGCTTCAGTGGTGGGCTTCGCCGACGGCAGCAATACTTCGCTCGGTAAGAAAGGCGAAACGCTGGCCGACACCATTTCGGTGATCAGCACTTATGTCGATGCGATTGTGATGCGTCATCCGCAGGAAGGCGCCGCGCGCCTGGCGACTGAGTTCTCCAGCGGCATTCCAATTCTCAATGCCGGTGACGGTGCCAACCAGCACCCGACGCAAACGCTGCTCGATCTCTTCACCATCCGTGAAACCCAGAGCCGCCTCGATAATCTTAACGTGGCGATGGTCGGTGACCTGAAATATGGCCGTACCGTGCACTCGCTGACCCAGGCGCTGGCGAAATTCACCGGCAACCGTTTCTACTTTATTGCGCCGGATGCGCTGGCGATGCCGGCCTACATCACCGATATGCTGGATGAGCAGAACATAGTCTGGACGCGCCACGACACCATCGAAGAAGTGATGCCGGAACTCGACATCCTGTATATGACCCGTGTGCAGAAAGAGCGTCTCGATCCGTCTGAGTACGCCAACGTCAAAGCACAGTTCATCCTGCGCGCGGCCGATTTAGCCGGCGCACGCGACAACATGAAAGTGCTGCATCCGTTGCCGCGTATTGATGAGATCACCACTGACGTCGATAGCACGCCGCACGCCTGGTATTTCCAGCAGGCGGGCAACGGCATCTTCGCCCGCCAGGCTTTGCTGGCACTGGTACTGAATAGCGAACTGGCCCTGTAAGGAGAAACCGATGACTCACGATAATAAATTGCAGGTTGAAGCCATCAAGCGTGGCACGGTAATCGACCATATTCCTGCGCAGGTCGGTTTTAAATTACTGTCGCTGTTTCGCCTGACCGAGACCGACCAGCGCATCACCATTGGACTGAATCTGCCTTCAGGTGAGATGGGGCGCAAGGATTTGATTAAGATCGAGAATACCTTCCTGACCGATGATCAGATTAACCAGCTGGCGGTGTATGCGCCTCACGCCACGGTTAACCGTATTGATGAATACGAAGTAGTAGCGAAAATCGCTCCGACCTTACCGGACCGTGTCGAACGCGTGCTGACCTGCCCGAACAGCAACTGCATTAGCCGCAGTGAGCCAGTATTCAGCAGCTTCGCGGTGAAACAGCGTGACGATGATGTGCACCTGAAGTGCAAATATTGCGAGAAAGAGTTCGCGCGCCACGTGGTGCTCGGTCACTGGTAATCGTGCTTATCGTCCCTATAATGGGGCGAACCAATACGCGGCTGACAAAGGTCGGCTGCGCACTTTTAAGGAGAAACAATGTCTCGCGAAATCAGCACAGAAAAAGCACCCGCAGCAATTGGCCCTTATGTGCAGGGCGTGGATCTCGGCAGCATGATCATCACTTCAGGCCAGATCCCTGTTGATCCGGCGACCGGTGCCGTGGCAGATGATGTGTCTGCGCAGGCGCGTCAGTCACTGGAGAACGTGAAGGCGATCGTGGAAGCCGCTGGCCTGAAAGTGGGCGACATTGTGAAAACCACCGTGTTCGTGAAAGATCTCAATGACTTCGCCACCGTTAACGCCACTTACGAAGCCTTCTTCACCGAGCACGATGCCAGCTTCCCAGCACGTTCTTGTGTGGAAGTGGCGCGTCTGCCAAAAGACGTGAAGATCGAGATTGAGGCCATTGCCGTACATCGTTAAGTAAAGGCAATGCGCAATAAATTGCGCCGCTACAAATTTGTACTCAACTGTGGCGGCGCGATGAGTGTGTTAGAACATCACCTTAGCGACATCAATGCATGGCGTGCTCTTCACCCCCGTAGCGACGTAATTCCATGGTGTGCCATCCCCTCGTAGCGGCGTAATTGATCGCGCATCCGTTTATTTAGACGACCTCAGCAGCTTCTCTAGCGGCCTGACCAGCGCCAGCACGGTTTCATCCTGCACCTCGGCAGCGGCATCCAGTTTGGCATGCATCTCGGCCACTTCGCTGGCACCGTACGCCTGATTACGCTGCATCGCATTGACCAAATCGATGCCCATGCGGCTCAGTTGCGCCACCTGCTGAACCTGCTGCTGCAGCGGCTTGAGCTGATAGCTGCTCAGAATCAGCGGCATCACCGCGTCACTGTTGTTCTGCCAGCGCTGTAACTGCTGACGAATAACGTTGGCCGCCATGCGATCCTCGCGGTTGGCGATCAGTGCATCGACTTGTTTATCCAGTAACCGCACCGGTTCGCTTTCGGCAGGCAGTACATCCGCCAGACGATTGAGCGGCTCGAAATAGTCATAGTGCCCTGCCTGGAATTTCAGGTGCTGACGCGTGTAATACTGCGCCGGTTCCAGCACCTCCGCCAGCACGCGCAGCGGCGTGATATCGCTGGTGTTGGCCAGTCGCATCATCTGCACCTCCGCCTGCTGATGCTGCTGTAATCCCACCGACACCGTGCCCCAGCGATCCACCGCGTTTAAGCGTTGGTACATGTTGTCGCTGTCGGTGACATCCTTCGCCGACCACAGACGCTCAGCCACCACAAAGGCACGCGGCCATAAACGCGTATCAATTACCCGGCTGTTGACGTTTTCCGCCCACAGCGCTGCTTCACCGCCAATCAGGTTGTTTTGCATTTGCTCAGGCGTTGGCACTGAAGGCTGAATACCGGTCGGCACCTGTGCCAGCTTGCTGCCCTCAGCGGGATAGCGCACATTGCCCACCAGCATATAACCGGTCAGTTTGTCCTGCGTCAGAGTGACCATTGGCTGAAACGGCCCCATCCAGGTATCCACGCTAAAGGTCAGCTGCGTGGGCGACAGCCAGCGAATATCACTCACCATACGCCGCGCTTTGCCGCTGAAATCAATATAGCCACGCCAGCCGTTTTTAGCTTCCACCAGAGTGAAACTGCCTTTGACCGGGCTGCCCTTCAAACGCGGCATGGTGAACTGCCAGCTCTGCGCTTGCTCGTCGGCTTGAATCTGATCCTGACCCTGGAGTCCCTGCGGCCAGGGCTCGTTGCGGTAGTGGTAGGCTGCGGTTTGCGGTTGATCGAGATAGAAACCGGTTGAGAGAATGCCACGGAAATCGTGCTTCGCCACCTCACCTAACGCATCCTGCCCCTGCCAGGACTGGATCAAAATGCTGTTCGGCAGGTCCGGATGGTAAACCTCATCCCAGCCAATCATCCGGCGCTGATGCGCTTCCAGGATCTTCTCCACTCGCTGATTGAACCACGCCTGTAATGCGTGCGTGTCCTTCAGGCCATGGTCGCGCATAAACTGCTGAATCTTCGGCGAGTCGTTCCATTGGGTCGGATCCACTTCATCGCCGCCGATATGGATATAAGGATCGGGGAAGATCGCCGTAACCTCGCCCATTAGCGTATCGATGAAGGTGAAGACCGCTTCGTTGCTGGGATCGAGCAGCGGTTTAAACACGCCCCAGCCGCGTTCCATCTGGTACGGGCCCGGCGCGCTGAGCAGTTCTGGCATCGCCACCGCGATCGCCGAGGCGTGCCCCGGCACATCAATTTCCGGCACCACGCGCACGCCGCGCTGGGTGGCATAACGCACCACATCACGCATCTGTTGCTGCGTGTAGTAAAGACCGTCGCTGGCCTTCTCCTGCAACTGCGGATAGTGGCTGGAGGCAAATCTCCAGCCCTGATCATCGGTCAGATGCCAGTGGAATACGTTCATTCGCGCTGCGGCGATACCGTCAATCTGCCGCTTCACCGTTTCAATCGGCAGGAAGTGGCGTGCCGAATCGATCAGCACCCCGCGCCACGGGAAGCGTGGTTTATCGTCAATGATGACGTAGGGGATCTGCGTTCCCGTCTCATTATTCTGAATCAACTGCAGCAGTGTCTCCATGCCGCGCATCGCACCGAAACGCGTGTTGGCTTTTAGCGTCACGCCGCCGCTGTTGACCTCAAGATGATAGCTCTCATCGCTGTCCGGTTGTGGCAAGGGATCCACTGCCTGGGCAATTTGTACCTGAATGGTGGCCTGATCGCTCGGCGCACTGGCGGGCAGCAGCGGCCAACCGGTTTGACGTGAAATGCGCGCACGCCAGCGCGCTTCAGCCCCCTCCAGATGATCGCCCGTAATATGCAGCGTGAATTGCGGTGTCAGCGTCAATGCGCCGCCGCTGGCAGGCTGCACCACTTTTTGCGGCCAGGGCATTAAAGGCAGATCAGAGGCGGGGGAGGCAACAGCGGAAAAAGTCAGGGATAAACAACAGGCGAGCAGCGTTCGTTGCAGAGGCATGTAAGGCATCCTTGTAATTAAATGACGGGCCAAAAATAGGCAAAAAAAAAATCATTAAACCTGCTTCGCATCGCAAATCAAGTTGTAAAAGTTCGAAGTTTGGTCTGCTTAAAACTTTTGAAGTTTAGTCCGCTTTACCATTGTGCGGCTTTCAATCTTCGTTATGTCTTCTTTGCGGCAGGTCAAAAACAACGCAATTAATTTCAGCCAAAACACCACATATTGCGATTACACTCTGCACAAATATCTACATATAGTTTCACGGAGAGAAAATGGCGGCGGTGGTGATTAAGCGAGACGGCTGTAAAGTGCCGTTTGAAGCGCAGCGTATTGCGCTAGCGGTTCAGGCGGCGGCGCAAGCTGCTCAGATTGATGATGCGAGTTGGTGCACACAAGTCGCAGAGCAAGTGAGCCAGCGATTGTCCGATCGCATTGAGGTCGATATCCGTGACATTCAGTGCGCAGTGGAAGAGACGCTGATGGCCGGACGCTGGCCGCAGCTAGCGCGCGCGTATATCGAATATCGCCATGACCGTGATTTAGCCCGTGAACAGCGTGGCAAACTGCATCACGCCATTCGCGGCCTGGTTGAACAAACCAATGCCGCGCTGCTCAACGAAAACGCCAACAAAGACAGCAAAGTGATCCCCACCCAGCGCGATTTGCTGGCAGGCATCGTTGCCAAACATTATGCCCAGCAGCAGCTGCTGCCGCGTGATGTGGTTCTGGCGCATGAGCGCGGTGAGATCCACTATCACGATCTCGACTATTCGCCATTTTTCCCGATGTTTAACTGCATGTTGATCGATCTTCAGGGCATGTTGAACAACGGCTTCAAGATGGGCAACGCCGAAATCGAGCCGCCAAAATCCATTGCCACCGCGACGGCGGTGACAGCACAAATTATTGCGCAGGTCGCCAGCCATATTTACGGTGGTACCACCATCAACCGCATTGATGAAGTGCTGGCGCCGTTTGTGACGCTTAGTCTGGAGAAACATCGCGCCGTGGCACAGCAGTGGCAGATCCCGGATGCGGAAGCCTATGCGCGCGTGCGCACCGAGAAAGAGTGTTATGACGCATTCCAGTCTCTCGAATATGAGGTCAACACGCTGCACACTGCCAACGGGCAGACGCCGTTTGTCACCTTTGGCTTTGGTCTCGGCACCGATTGGGCCGCGCGCCTGATTCAGCAGTCGATTCTGCGTAATCGCATCGCAGGGTTGGGGAAAAACCATAAAACTGCGGTGTTCCCGAAACTGGTGTTTGCCATCCGCGAAGGGGTGAATCGTCGTCCCGGTGATTTTAACTACGACATCAAACAGCTGGCGCTGGAGTGTGCCAGCAAGCGCATGTATCCCGACATTCTCAATTACGACAAGGTGGTGGAAGTCACCGGTTCGTTCAAAACCCCGATGGGCTGCCGCAGCTTCCTCGGCGTGTATGAGGAAAACGGTAAGCAGATTCACGAAGGGCGAAACAATATTGGGGTCATAAGCCTGAACCTGCCGCGCATTGCACTGGAAGCCAAAGGCAATGAAGCTCATTTCTGGCTGCTGCTGGATGAACGGCTTGAACTGGCTAAACGGGCATTGATGACGCGCATCGCCCGGCTGGAGAAAACCAAAGCACGCGTAGCGCCGATTCTCTACATGGAGGGCGCGTGTGGCGTACGTTTGAACGCTGATGACGAAGTCGGCGCGATTTTCCGCAACGGCCGTGCTTCGATCTCGCTCGGCTACATCGGCCTGCATGAAACGCTGAACGCGCTGAGCGGCAATGAAGTCCATCCGTATGATGCGCAGCACCTGCGGGAAAAAGGTGTGGCGATTGTGCAGCGACTGCGTGCTGCTGTGGATGCGTGGAAAGACGAGACCGGCTACGGTTTTAGCCTGTACAGCACGCCAAGCGAGAATCTCTGCGATCGCTTCTGCCGGCTCGATGCCGCCGAATTTGGTGTGGTGCCGGGCGTCACCGACAAAGGCTACTACACCAACAGCTTCCACCTCGACGTCGAAAAGAAAGTAAATCCCTACGACAAGATCGATTTTGAAGCGCCCTATCCCGCCATCGCCAATGGCGGCTTCATCTGTTACGGCGAATACCCCAATATTCAGCACAACCTCAAGGCACTGGAGGATGTGTGGGATTACAGCTATCACCGCGTGCCCTATTACGGCACCAATACGCCCATCGATGAGTGCTACGAATGCGGCTTTACGGGTGAATTCAGTTGCACCAGCAAAGGCTTTACCTGTCCGTGCTGTGGTAACCACGATCCGGCACGGGTTTCCGTCACGCGCCGTGTTTGTGGCTATCTGGGCAGCCCCGATGCGCGCCCCTTTAATGCCGGCAAGCAGGAAGAAGTACAGCGTCGCGTTAAACATCTGGATACCGGACAGTTAGGATGATGCGTATTCATCGCTATTACGCCGTCGATATCGTCAACGGGCCGGGCACGCGCTGCACGCTGTTTGTTGCCGGGTGCGAGCATCAGTGTCGCGGCTGCTACAACCAAAGTACCTGGCGCCTCGATTCCGGTGATCCCTTCACGCTGGAGATGGAAGAGCAGCTGATTGCCGATCTCAAGGATCAGCGCATTCCGCGCCAGGGGTTGTCGCTCAGCGGCGGCGATCCCCTGCATCCGCACAATGTGCCGCACATCCGTCGTCTGGTGAAACGCGTGCGGCGTGAATGCCCGGACAAAGATATCTGGCTGTGGACCGGCTATGAGATGGCGGAACTGAGCGCGGCACAGCGTGAAGTGGTGGATGAAATTGATGTGCTGATCGACGGGCGGTTTGTGGAAGCGGAGAAAGATGCGCGGCTGCTATGGCGCGGCAGCCGCAATCAGAAGATCTGGTATTTACGTCAGCCACAGGGCGATCGTACCGAGGATCATACCGCTCAGCGCCACGCCAATCAGCGCGATCCACAGCGCGCGCGCCGGGAAGGCACGGTGCAGCATCAGTAGCGATGGCACACTCACGGCGGGTAAGGTTACCAGCAGCGCCAGCGCAGGCGCGATCCCCATGCCCGCCAGCATCATGGTCTGTACAATGGGAATTTCTGCAGCGGTGGGAATGACAAACAAACAGCCCGCTATCGCCATCAGCATCACCCAAAACAGCGTGTTGCCCACTGCGCCATCGGCATGCGGGAACAGCCAGACTCGCGCAGCACCCAATAACAGCACGGCAACGATATACAGCGGGATGGTGTTCCAGAACAGCCGCCACATCACGCGCAGCCAGCGAGTCAGAAACGGCTGCTCGCTGTCGGCAGCCATCACCATGGGCGCGGCAATGGTTTGTTCTGGCACGCTACGCTGCACCAGCGATGCAATGCCTGGCACCATGATCACGCCCGCCACCAGCCGAATCGCCGCGAAGTGCCAACCCAGCACAAATCCCATAAAGATTAGCGTGGCGGGATTTAATAGCGGATTGGCCAGCCAAAAGGCCATCGCCGCCCCGCTGGATACCTGCGACTGACGCAAACCCGCCGCCACCGGCGCGGCACAACAGGTGCACATCATCCCCGGCAAGCCTAAACCGGTGCCGATCAGCGTCGATCCAAACCGCGAGTTGCCCATCAGGCGCAGCAGCCAGTTGCGTGGGATCAGCACCTGTACCAGCGATCCCAAAATCACACCCAGCACTGCGGCTTTCCAGACGGCGAGGAAGTAAACCATCGCGTAATCCAGCGCCGCGCGCCACGGTGAATCCGCGGCATTCGCCAAAATGGATATGCCGATTGAATGGGTTTCAGCCGCTGTGAAGGCTTTGCCGTAATAGGGCTGCCATTTGACGTACCACAGGCCAATGACGACGACGGCGAGGAACAGCAAGGGTTTCCACCATGCGAAGCGCGCCGCTGGTGCAGAAGATGCAAGTTGGGTCATAGCAGATTCCGTATTCTACAGAATAACGAATGCCGCACCGGGAAGTGAGGCGGTTAATCCATAGTGTTATTCAGGTTATTGGAATCTGCTACGCAAAGTTAGCGTAAGTTTGATCGGGCGCGGAAAATTAACTTTCGCCGGTTTTATCGCGCTGCCAAAGGATTTTTTTGCCGAAGCCCAGCGCGTTGTCAGTCATCTTCAGCTCATCCAACATAATCTCCCACAAGGGTGCCTGAACCTTGCGGGCAATCGGATAACGTTTCTGGTAGGCATGCCGCGCCTGCGCTTCACGCTCTCCAGTAAGCTGCTGAATACGGCCACTGTACTGCACGCCTTTGATTAGCAACACGGTTTTCGGCTGGCCGTTAACCGTCCCCGCCACGCGCGGATTAGCTTGCATAAGGGTGCCGTGTCGCGTATCGGGTTCGGTCATCAACCAAAACGCCATTCGTGTTTCATCCAGCACGTAAAAGCAGTTGGCACACCACAGATCGTCGCCATGACTGGCGCACAATGACAGGGCACGCTGTTTTTTAAGAAAACGAATAAGATGAGAATGGTCAGACACAATGCAACTCCATGGGGCAGATAGCGAGGCTAGCCTAAGCGCGCTACACTGCCCAACAGCCATTGAACAGGAAAAGTCATATGCAACAGGGCTGGCAGCTCTATATGCTGCAAACCGCCGCCGGGATGCTTTATACAGGCATTACCACAGATGTTCATCGCCGCCTGCAGCAGCATCAATCCGGGAAAGGTGCGCGCGCATTGCGTGGCAAAGGTCCGCTGACGCTGGTGTTTAATTGCGATGCAGGCGACCGATCAGCCGCTTCTCGTCTGGAGTATCAGGTGAAGCAACTCAGCCGCACGCAAAAGCTGCTGCTGGTATCGCAGCAGCCTTCATGCCTAAATGCGTGGTTTAATCGAAACGATTAAAAGGTTCGGAGAAAGCGATTAATCCTTCTGCGCCCGTAAATGCATCATCCGCTAATTTATACACCTGAAATGCCGCTTCACTGCCCAGCCAGCGACAGTGCAAGCCGTGACGTGCCGCCGGTTCGAAGCCCAACGGGTTGTAGAATTCGGGATCGCCCAATACCACCACCGCGCTGTAGCTGAACTCGTTCAGAGAATCGAGCCCTTCATACACCAGCTGTTTGGCAATGCCCTGCTTGCGCACGGATTCATCCACCGCCAGAGGCGCCAGCGCCACCCAATTGCGGTCTTCACCTTGTAAGGTCACCGGGCTAAAGGCGGCATAACCTAATACCTGCCCTTCATCATCCGTGGCCACTACACCTAGCGTTAATAAACCATCTTCACGCAGCTGCTGCACCAGTTCAGCCTCGGCGGAGGTCGCAAAACTACGCTTCAATAAGCTGTCGATGCCCGCCGCATCCACACCAATTTCAGTACGAATCAACATGAGATCCCCGCGCGCGCCTCAGCGGCCTCCGCGTCCTGTTTCATTCCTGCCTCAACAAAGGCAGCCAGCTGCTGCAACCCCGTGCGCAAAGACGTGGGCATGGCCTCCAGTTCAATGGCATCCATCAAATTCTTCACCTCCAAACCCAGCTCCGTGTCGCCCTCAATCACCAGACGGCGTTGGAAGAACAACATATCGGGGTCTGCTTTGCGTGCTGCCACCAGCAACAAGTCGTTGGCTTCACCGCGGAACCAGACATCTGCCTCGGCGTCGCGTGAAACGGTCAGGCGTCCATTCTGCAAGGTGGTGATCCAGCGCAGATTCACATCTGCAATCTCAATCCCAAGAAAGCGCCCTTCCAGAAAGTCTAACTCACCTTCAGACAAAGCATGACGAAATTGCCAGTTTAAGAGTTGTTGCAAAACCACTTTTTTTACAGGGAATGGGGTGAATGAAATAGGTAAGGCAAGGAATTCTGGGCCTTTTTTCACCATCAGGCCGCGTAAGCGCGAAAACATCATCAACAATCCCTTCAGAAAATTTTACCTATATTGCCACATCCAGGCGCCCTCGCCTCCACTGAGATCAAGGAAATTGCGGAAGAATTGATTAAATAATCTTCACTCTGCATGCTGACTGACGCTTTCACTGCCTTAAATCAACATTCACGCCTGTCGCCTTCCCTACACTTTAACGCTTCGGAATTCGGGGGAGGAAATGTATGGAACTGCTGTGTCCAGCGGGGAATTTACCTGCGCTGAAATCGGCGGTGGAGCATGGCGCCGATGCAGTGTATGTCGGTTTGAAAGATGACACCAATGCCCGCCACTTTGCTGGCCTTAATTTTACTGACAAGAAGCTGGCAGAAGCGGCGCGCTTCCTGCACCAGCATCGCCGCAAGCTGCACGTGGCCATCAATACCTTTGCCCATCCTGATGGGATGAATCGCTGGCAAACGGCCATTGATGTGGCGGCGCAGAACGGCGCAGATGCCTTGATTCTCGCCGATATCGCTACGCTGGAGTATGCCGCGCAGCGTTATCCGCAGGTGGAACGCCACCTTTCCGTGCAAGCTTCGGCGACAAATTTGCAGGCCATCCACTTTTACCATCGCCATTTCGATCTCAGCCGCGTGGTGTTGCCGCGCGTACTGTCGATGCATCAGGTTAAACAGCTGGCGCGTGAAACACCGGTGCCGCTGGAAGTCTTTGCCTTTGGCAGCCTGTGCATTATGGCGGAAGGCCGTTGCTATCTCTCCTCCTGGCTGACGGGGGAATCACCCAACAGTGCGGGTGCCTGCTCGCCGGCAAAATTCGTGCGCTGGCAGCAAACGCCGCTGGGGATGGAATCACGCCTGAATGAAGTGCTGATTGATCGTTACAGCGCCGATGAGAGCGCCGGTTATCCCACGCTGTGTAAAGGGCGCTATGAAGTGGATGACCAGCGCTATCACGTGCTGGAAGAACCCACCAGCCTGAATACCTTATCGCTGTTGCCGGAGTTGCTTCGCGCCAATATTGCTTCGGTAAAAATTGAAGGCCGCCAGCGCAGTCCGGCTTATGTGGCGCAAGTAGCAAAAGTGTGGCGCCAGGCGATTGATCGCTGCATGGCCTCGCCCGAGCAATTCGAGGTGCAGGAACCCTGGATGCGCGCGTTGGGCGAACTTTCTGAAGGTAGCCAGACCACGCTCGGTGCCTATCACCGCAGCTGGCAGTGAGGAGATGCTATGAAATATGCCATCGGGCCGGTGCTGTGGTACTGGCCAACGGAAACGCTGGAACGCTTTTATCAGCAGGCTGCCGTCAGCTCTGCTGACATCATCTACCTCGGCGAAGCGGTATGCAGTAAACGTCGTGCAACCTCATTCCAGCAATGGATGGAATTAGCACGCCACCTGGCACAACACCGTAAACAGGTCGTGCTCAGCACGCTGGCGCTGTTGCAGTCGCCTTCGGAAGTCAAAGAGCTGCGGCGCTATGTGGAGAACGGTGAGTTTTTGCTGGAAGCCAACGACATCGGCACCGTTAACATGGCAGCCGAACGTAAGCTGCCGTTTGTCGCCGGGCCAACGCTTAACGTCTACAACGCGCAAACGCTACAGTTGCTGCTCAAAGAGGGTATGACGCGCTGGTGTTTACCGGTCGAGATGTCGCGCGACTGGCTGATTCAACTGTTGCAGCAGTGCGATGCCGCAGGCCTGCGCGACAAGTTCGAAGTGGAGGTATTGGGCTATGGCCATCTGCCGCTGGCGCTGTCGGCACGCTGCTTTACCGCCCGTTCCGAAAATCGCGCCAAAGATGACTGTCAAACTTGCTGTATTCACTATCCCACTGGTCGCCGCGTGCTGTCACAGGAGGGCCAACAGGTGTTTGTGTTGAATGGCATCCAGACCATGAGCGGCTACTGTTATAACCTTGGTAACGATTTGGCCGGCATGCATAACTGGATCGACATCGTACGCCTCTCGCCGCAGGATGAAACCACGCTAACAGAGGTTGCTCGCTTCCGTGCGAACGAAGCCGGTGAAGCGCCGCTGATGATGGCGCGCGGCAGTGAATGCAATGGTTACTGGCGTCGTTTAGCGGGTATGGCGCTTGAAGGCGGACGGTAAAGGCACATTCCGGCTATATTCCTGCTGTTAATAGCAGTTTTAATATGGGTAATGATGCGTAATACTGACTGGCGCAGGTCTGATAACACCTGCGCCATCATTATCTGGAGTGCCCATGTCTGAGAAAAAAAACGTTCGCCTGTCCGTGCTGGATCTTGCACCTATCCCGCAAGGTTCTGCTGCGCGCGAAGCTTTCCACAATTCGCTGGCGCTGGCGCGTCAATCTGAAGCCCTTGGTTTCCATCGTTACTGGCTCGCTGAGCACCACAACATGACCGGTATCGCCAGTGCGGCAACCTCCGTGTTGATTGGCTATCTGGCCGCGAATACCGAAACTCTGCGCCTCGGATCTGGCGGTATTATGCTGCCCAACCACGCACCGCTGGTGATCGCTGAACAGTTTGGTACGCTCGAATCCTTATACCCTGGCCGTATTGATTTAGGGCTGGGCCGTGCGCCAGGTTCTGACCAGCGCACCATGCTCGCACTGCGCCGCCATCTCTCCAGCGCCCAGGCGGACAGCTTCCCGGAAGATGTAGCAGAACTGATTCGTTGGTTTGATGCCGAAGAGGGTGAGCATCCTCCGGTACAACCGGTACCGGGTTTAGGCTTAAAGATTCCAGTCTGGTTATTGGGTTCCAGCCTCTACAGCGCACAACTGGCTGCACAGCTCGGCTTGCCGTTCGCCTTTGCTTCCCACTTTGCACCGGACCTGTTGTTCCAGGCTTTGCATCTCTATCGTGAGAAATTCAAGCCTTCTGCGCGTCTGGCGAAACCTTATGCCATGGTGTGCGTCAACGTGGTCGCGGCGGATAGCGAGCGCGATGCGCGCTTCCTGTTTACCTCGATGCAGCAGCAGTTTATTAATCTGCGCCGGGGCAAACCGGGCCCGCTGCCAGCTCCTGTCGAAAACATGGATAACCTCTGGTCACCATCAGAGCAGTATGGTGTGCAGCAGGCGTTGAGCATGTCGATTGTCGGTGACAGCGATAAAGTGCGTCAGGGGCTGGCTGCGCTGATGCGCGAAACGCAGGCCGATGAAATCATGGTTAATGGCCAGATTTTCGACCCGCAAGCCCGTCTGCGTTCCTTCGCACTGGCGATGGAAGCGGCACGCTCGCTGTAACGTTTACTGCTGTGGGGTCAATCCTTCTGGCCCCACAGCCACCATACGCACATCACGAGCCGGCGATTGCCCGTAAAAACGGCTGTATTCACGGCTAAACTGCGAAGCGCTCTGATACCCCACGCGATACCCTGCGGTTCCCGCATCTAACTTATCAATCAACATCAAACGCCGCGCTTCGTTAAGACGTAACTGCTTTTGATACTGCATTGGTGTCATGGCCGTGACCGATTTGAAATGATGGTGCAGCGACGAAATACTCATGCCCACGCTACTGGCCAGTTGATCCATCTTGAGCGGCTGATGAAAGTTTTCACGTAGCCAGCGTGCCGCGCGCGCCACTTTGTTGCCCGGCCGCTCCGTCAACGCCATGTTGAGGATGCGAGGTCCTTCCGGCCCGGTAAGGAGTCGATAGAAAATCTCTTGCTCAATTAACGGTGCCAGCGCTGGAATATCCTGAGGTTGATCCAACAGCTCAATCAGGCGGATCACCGCATCGACTAACGGCGGGGCCACTTTGTGCACAGTGATACCACGTTCGTTGGTCACCGCTGCGCCGATCTGCTGCAACGGGAAATGTTCGAGGTAGTGCATCAGGCGCGTTTCGTTGATGGTGATCCCGACGCCCAGATTCGGTTTTTCCTCCGTGGCCTGTACCACGCAGGATTGCACCGGCATATCCAGCGTCACCAGTAGCAGATCGCCCGGCCCGTAATGCATCACGTCTTCACCCATGCGCAATGCCTTTTGCCCTTGCGCCACCAGTGCAAAGCTGGCCCAGGTCGCAATATGCGACAGGCTCGTGGGTTTGGAGCTTCGGCCAAATGAGAGAAAATCGATGGGGCTGAAGTGACGGCCATCTTCCGGGGTATGGCGCGCAATCATCGCCACCAACTGCTGCCACTGTTCCTGATGAATCATGCGTTGCGCACTCCGCGATGAGAAATCACTGTGTATCTATTCTCGCTTTTCCCCGATGCGGCGCCTAGTCCTTGAGCCACACTTTTGCAGGATCGTGCAAAAAGCTTGCAGGATTGCGCTACCGCAAAATTGTATGGACAGCGCATGCTTACCCTTCCCCGAATTCTCAGGTGGAGAGACACAATGAAAGCACTTGAAGGCAAAATTGCGCTGGTAACGGGCGCGTCGAAAGGCATTGGCGCCGCCATTGCTATGACTTTCGCGGCGGCCGGTGCTCGGGTCGTGGTTAACTATCGACAGGATGAAGCGGGCGCGGCAGATGTGGTCACTGACATCTGCGAGCTGGGCAGCGACGCCATCGCCGTTCAGGCCGATATCTCACGCGAGGCCGATGTGCAGCGTCTGTTCGCGCGCAGCATCGAGCAGTTTGGCGCGCCGGATATCGTGGTCAATAATGCTGGCATCTTCCATCACGGTGACTTTGCCGAGCTCAGCCTTAGCGAAATGCAGCAGCAACTCAATGTGAACCTGTTAGGTACAGTGTTAGTGTGCCAGCAGGCGGCAAAACACTTCCCTGCGCGGGGTGGATCGATCATTAACCTGAGTGCGCTTCACAGTAAGCAGAGCACGCCTGGCTCAGTGCTGTGGGCCGCGACCAAAGGCGCAATCGATACCTTAACGCAAGGTCTGGCGCGTGAGCTTGGGCCGCGTAATATCCGCGTTAATGCGTTAGCACCGGGCATTATCCTGACTGAAGGCTTGCTGGCCGCGAAGAAGATGAATCCAGATGTTAAGGCGAAACTGATCGCCGCGACGCCGCTAGGCCGATTTGGTCTGCCAGAAGATGTGGCACAGGTTGCCCTGTTTCTGGCATCAGAAGAGTCAGCCTACGTGAGTGGAGAGCGGGTGTTGATTGCCGGCGGCGTGTAACGTTTAATTTACGAGCATAAAAAAAGGGACGCCGCGGCGTCCCTTTTTACTATTTAGCGTTTTATCGCTTACGCGTCACGACGACGTGGTGCAGAAGCACCTTCTGGACGTGGGCCACGACCGCCTTCACGGTTGAAGCGTCCGCCTTCACGGCCACCTTCACGACGTTCAGAGAAGCGACGTGGTGCACCTTCGCCACGCGGAGCGCCATTACCACGACGCTCGCCATCACGACCGCCTGGACGACGTTCACTACGCTCGAACGCAGGAGCATCACCCATCAACTGCATGTTCATCGGCTTGTTCAGGATGCGCGTGCGAGTGAAGTGCTGCAGAACTTCGCCCGGCATACCTTTAGGCAGCTCGATGGTTGAGTGCGTACCAAACAGCTTGATGTTACCGATGTAACGGCTGCTGATGTCGCCTTCGTTAGCAATCGCGCCCACGATATGGCGAACTTCAACACCATCATCACGGCCCACTTCAATGCGGTACAGCTGCATTTCGCCAACGTCACGACGTTCGCGACGTGGAGCGCCATCACGGTCACCGCGGCTTTCGCGTGGACCACGTGAGTCACGTGAATCGCGACGATCATCGCGGTCGCGGAACTCACGACGTGGTGGGCGTGGTGCTTCTGGTGGCAGAATCAGTGGACGTTCGCCCTGTGCCATTTTCAGCAGTGCTGCGGCCAGTGTTTCGAGATCCAGATCTTCGCCCGGCTGCATTTTGCTCAGCAGTGCACGGTACATATCCAGATCGCTGCTTTCCAGCTGCAGCTGTACTTTGGCGGCGAATTTAGCCAGACGGCGCTCGCTCAGCAGTTCTGCATTTGGCAGTTCAACTTCTGGAATAGTCAACTTCATGGTGCGTTCGATGTTACGCAGCAGACGACGCTCGCGGTTCTCAACGAACAGCAGCGCACGACCCGCACGACCCGCACGACCGGTACGACCGATACGGTGAACGTAAGACTCAGCATCCATTGGGATGTCATAGTTAACAACCAGGCTGATACGCTCAACGTCCAGACCACGTGCTGCAACGTCGGTCGCGATCAGGATATCCAGACGACCATCTTTCAGGCGCTCCAGTGTCTGCTCACGCAGAGCCTGGTTCATGTCACCGTTCAGTGCTGCGCTGTTATAGCCGCTGCGCTCCAGCGCTTCAGCCACTTCCAGCGTAGCGTTTTTGGTACGCACGAAGATAATGGCAGCATCAAAGTCTTCCGCTTCCAGGAAACGCACCAGCGCGTCAGTTTTACGGCCATAAGCGGTCCAGTAAGACTGAGAAATGTCAGGACGCGTGGTCAGGCTTGACTGAATGCGCACTTCCTGTGGATCTTTCATGAAGCGTTTGGTGATACGACGAATCGCTTCTGGCATGGTCGCTGAGAACAGCGCGGTCTGATGACCGTCTGGGATCTGCGCCATGATGGTTTCAACGTCTTCGATGAAGCCCATACGCAGCATTTCATCAGCTTCGTCCAGCACCAGGCCGCGCAGGTTAGACAGATCTAACGTGCCGCGTTTCAGGTGATCCAGCAGACGACCAGGCGTACCTACGACAACCTGTGGTCCCTGGCGCAGTGCGCGCAGCTGAACGTCATAACGCTGGCCGCCGTACAGGGCAACCACGTTCACGCCACGCATGTGTTTAGAGAATTCCGTCATCGCTTCAGCAACCTGAACAGCCAGTTCACGGGTTGGAGCCAGCACCAGGATCTGTGGTGCGCGGACGGATGGATCAATGTTGTTCAGTAACGGCAGGGAGAATGCCGCTGTTTTACCACTCCCGGTCTGCGCCATACCCAGCACATCACGGCCCGCCAGCAGGTGAGGAATACACTCAGCCTGGATTGGGGATGGCTTTTCGTAGCCCATACCGTTCAGTGATTCGAGGATGTCAGCGTTCAGGCCAAGGTCAGAAAAAGTGGTTTGAATATCAGTCATGTAGTACACGTGCCTCTTAGATTGCGGCGGCCAGTCTACATAACTCGTCGTGAAAATTTTCAGTCATTTTCATCAAAAAGTGTGAACCGGCTCAAATTAGAAGTTTTGACGAACAGAAAAGCCCTCACCTCGAAGATGATGACTTTACAAGTATTCAGGCAATAAAAGTTCGTCAGCTATTGCTGGTCAGATTCTGATAAATCGTCTTGTGTCTGGCCGAGTTGCGCCAGTTCCAACAATGCGTATCGGTGCTCAACAAAGTTGTTAACATTGTTAGCGACCGCCAGTTTGAACAACGCTTTCGCGTCGTCCTTCTCCCCCAGACTTAGGTAGTACTTACCTAAATAGAAGTTGGTTTCACTGAGATGTTCAGCGAGCGAGGTGTTATCCGTTGCGTCCGCCTTGAGACGTTCCATCAGCGTTTTTTCACTGATGTCGCCAAGGTAGAACTCGACAATATTCCATCCCCATTGGTCCCGGACCGCTTTGTCATGTCGCTGTCTCAGCGTGACTTTGGCCTTGTCGGCATCCATATCGCTTTCAACGAGATAGAGCCAAAGGCTGCGGAAAGGATCGTTAGGATCGTCTTGATAAAACGCCAGCAGATCATCTTGCGCTAACTTGTATCGACCGCCGTAATAGAGGGCGATACCACGGTTTAAATGCGCATAATTGTAAGTTGGATCAAGCTCAAGTACAGAATCAAACGCTTCATAGGCAGCATCAAAATTGCCTGCCTGCGTTAAGTATATACCGAGGTAGTTAAACACCTCAGGCATATCCGGTCTTATAGACAGCGCTTGCGAGAAATCGTTCCGCGCTAATGCCCTCAGACCCAAACTATCATACAACACTCCGCGCTCATATAATAGCTGTGCGCGTTCATCATCGGTCAGGGCACGACTGGCAAGAATTTGTTCCATTCGCGCCAGGATCACCTCTTGCTGCAGTGTGGGCTGCAAAGGTACTGCCAAAACTTCGTTCTTACGCCAATTGGAGTTGCTGCATCCTGCCAGCGTGATAGCTGTCGCAACAAAACACCAGCGCAAAAAAGGCTTCATTTCCCACTCCCGAATACAAACATTGGGATAACCATCCTGTCATCCGCCTGCTGTGCACAAGGATTCCCGCCCTCGCGATGATCCAAATACCTCTCCCCAAATTGCAGGGAGAGGCCAATCAGTAAACGCTTACTCGGCGTCAGATGCATTCGTTGCAGCAGGGGTTTCTTCCGCTGGTTTCTGCTCTGTCGCTTCTTTGATGCTCAGGCGTACGCGGCCCTGACGGTCCACTTCCATCACTTTCACTGGAACTTCCTGACCCATCTGCAGATAGTCGGTCACTTTCTCAACACGCTTATCAGCGATCTGAGAGATATGGACCAGACCTTCTTTACCGCCGCCGATTGCCACGAAGGCACCGAAATCAACGATACGCGTCACTTTACCAGAGTAGATACGACCCACTTCGATTTCAGCGGTGATCTCTTCGATACGACGAATCGCTTCCTTCGCTTTGTTGCCGTCGGTTGCTGCGATTTTCACGGTGCCATCATCTTCGATTTCGATGGTGGTGCCGGTTTCTTCGGTCAGCGCACGGATAACAGAACCGCCTTTACCGATAACATCTTTGATCTTGTCAGAGCTGATCTTGATGGTATAGATACGTGGTGCGAACTCAGAGATTTCCTGACGTGGGGTGCTGATGGCCTGCTCCATCACGCTCAGGATGTGCAGACGCGCGCCCTTAGCCTGATTCAGTGCAACCTGCATGATCTCACGGGTGATACCTTCAATTTTGATATCCATCTGCAGTGCAGTGATACCGTCGCGGCTACCCGCTACTTTGAAGTCCATATCGCCGAGGTGATCTTCATCGCCCAGGATGTCAGACAGAACCACGAAGTTTTCGTCTTCTTTAACCAGACCCATCGCAATACCGGCTACGGCTGCTTTGATCGGTACGCCTGCGTCCATCAGTGCCAGAGAAGCACCACACACAGAAGCCATTGAAGAAGAACCGTTAGATTCGGTGATTTCTGACACCACACGGACGGTGTACGGGAACTCTTCCTGCTTCGGCATCACTGCCAGCACGCCACGCTTCGCCAGACGGCCGTGACCAATTTCACGACGCTTCGGTGAGCCAACCATGCCGGTTTCGCCCACTGAGTATGGAGGGAAGTTATAGTGGAACAGGAAGCTATCAGTACGCTCGCCCATCAGCTCATCCAGGTTCTGCGCATCACGGGCGGTACCCAGTGTTGCGGTAACCAGTGCCTGCGTTTCACCACGGGTGAACAGAGAAGAACCGTGAGTACGTGGCAGCACGCCAGTACGTACATCCAGACCACGGATCATATCTTTTTCGCGGCCATCGATACGTGGCTCACCACGGATGATACGGCTACGCACGACGCTCTTCTCGAGATCGTGAACGATGTCAGCGATTTCGCCAGCATCCAGCGTTTCGTCTTCAGCCTGAAGGGCAGCGATAGTCGCGTCTTTAACTGCGCCAACCTGAGTGTAACGCTCTTGCTTATCAGTGATGCGGTAAGCATCAGCAATACCGGCTTCTGCCAGTGCAGCAACACGTGCAATCAGTGCATCGTTCGCTGGCTCTGGCTGCCAGTCCCAACGTGGTTTGCCTGCTTCAGCAACCAGTGCGTTGATGTTTTCGATAACAACCTGCTGCTGATCGTGGCCGAACACCACCGCGCCCAGCATCTGGTCTTCTGTCAGTACTTCTGCTTCAGATTCAACCATCAGAACCGCGTTCTGAGTACCTGCAACCACCAGGTCCAGACGTGAAGTTTTGATTTCATCAGCGGTTGGGTTCAGAACGTACTGGTCATTGATATAACCCACACGTGCTGCACCGATTGGGCCGTTGAATGGCAGGCCTGACAGCGCCAGCGCGGCAGATGCGCCGATCATCGCAACAATGTCCGGGTTAACCTGTGGGTTAACAGACACAACGGTCGCAATAACCTGCACTTCGTTGATGAAACCTTCCGGGAACAGTGGACGCACTGGACGGTCAATCAGACGAGAAATCAGGGTTTCGCCTTCGCTTGGACGGCCTTCACGACGGAAGAAGCTACCCGGGATACGACCAGCAGCGTAAGTACGCTCCTGATAGTTAACCGTCAGCGGGAAGAAATCCTGACCTGGTTTGGTTTTTTTCTGGCCAACAACAGTCACGAATACCGCGGTGTCGTCCATGCTCGCCATAACTGCTGCAGTGGCCTGGCGCGCCATCATGCCGGTTTCCAGCGTGACGGTATGCTGACCATATTGGAATTTGCGTACGATCGGGTTCAGCAAAATTTAAGTCCTTAAATACGAGGGGCAGAGCACTTTTGAGCTCGCCGGGGTTTACCGATCTTTAGTTGCATCCTCGCGACTAATGACAATCTTCAACCGCTCATGCGGTAAAGCCTCTCATTAGCCGCGCGAAACGCTGCAAGCAAAGATCACTCTCAGCAACAATACATGAGTTTGGTACGGAATGCTGCGGATTGCTCGAAAAAAGGGGCCATAAAGGCCCCCTTTTCGCGAAACTCGCACAAATCTGATCGTCAGATGCGCTTTTCTGCATAGTGCATGTGCTACATCGTTGATCAAATTCTTCAGACTTAGCGACGCAGACCCAGGGTTTCGATCAGGCTGGTGTAACGTGCAACGTCTTTACGCTTCAGGTAGTCCAGCAGCTTACGACGCTGAGATACCATGCGCAGCAGACCGCGACGGCTGTGGTGGTCTTTTTTGTGCTCAGAGAAGTGACCCTGCAGGTGGTTAATCTGAGCAGTCAGCAGAGCAACCTGAACTTCAGTTGAACCGCTGTCGTTAGCACCACGACCGAATTTAGCAACGATCTCTGCTTTAGCTTCTACGCTTAGAGACATAATAAACTCCGAAATAATAAATGAATGGTTGGGTGCCGATCTCTAATTCAGCAGCCCGCTTTAAAAGCCGCGCTATTCTACTCTTCGCCTGATTGCAACGCAAATGCGCCGTTAGCTCAAACGTGAATGTGTTGATTAGGCGGGAAACTCGACCACCAGACGACGCGGCGCCACGCGTCCATCCTCAGCGATTTCTGCCATGCCGATAAATTTATGTTCTTCACCTTCGGTAACACGCACCAATCCCTGTTCAGGCGCATTCGCCACCTGCACCGGCATCCCCTGTTTGAAATAAGCGGCGACAGAGGGCAGCAAATTGACGATCGGGAACTCCTCCGCAGGGCTATCCATTGGCAGCAGCAGTGCATCCAGTGCACGGTAGTCTGGCGTTTCTGCTGCGTTGGCTTCAGCCGCCATCGCCTGCAACTGCTCAAAGGTGATCATGCGATCAATCGGATACTTTGCCACCTGCAAACGACGCAACATAATCACATGTGCGCCGCAGCCGAGCTTCTCGCCGAGGTCATCGATGATGGTGCGAATATAGGTGCCCTTGGAAACGTGAATTTCCAGCTCCAGCTCATCCCCTTCCCAGCGAATAAACTGCAGTTCAAACACGGTGATCGGTCGTGCTTCACGCGGTACGGTAATGCCTTCACGCGCGTATTCATACAGCTTGCGGCCCTGGTACTTCAACGCAGAGAACATGGTGGGTACTTGTAAGGTGTCACCACGGAAGCTCTCCAGCGCCGCATCAAGCTGGGCTTGATTGAAGGTCACCGGGCGCGTTTCGACGATATTGCCATCAGCGTCTGAGGTATCGGTACGCTCGCCGAGGCGGGCAATAACGCGATAGCGTTTATCGGAATCGAGCAGGAACTGCGAGAACTTCGTCGCTTCACCGAGGCAGATCGGCAGCATGCCTGTTGCCAGGGGATCAAGCGCACCCGTGTGACCCGCTTTGTTAGCATGGAACAGACGCTTCACTTTCTGCAGCACATCGTTCGAGGATGCGCCCTGATGCTTATCCAGCAAAAACACACCGTGGACGTCGCGACCGCGACGACGAGGACGACTCATTAGTCCTCCTTGTCATCTTCCGCCGGGCTTTCGCCACGACGCTCAACGTCACTTTTGATCACGTTGCTGACCAGGTTAGACATGCGCATGCCTTCGATCAGCGAGTTGTCATAGAAGAAGGTCAGTTCAGGTACGATACGCAGACGCATCGCTTTCCCCACCAGAATACGGATATAACCTGAGGCTTCTTTCAGCGCCTTCAGACCATTTTTTACCGCATCTTCATCCTGGTCATTCAAAAAGGTCACGAAGACTTTGGCATACGCCAGGTCGCGCGACACTTCTACGCCGGATACCGTTACCATCATGCCGAGGCGCGGGTCTTTAATTTCACGTTGCAGGATAATTGCGATTTCTTTCTGCAGTTCCTGAGATACGCGCTGTGGGCGGCCAAATTCTTTTGCCATTTTTTCTTTCTCCCAAATAATTCGGGAGGCCAGAGGCCTCCCAAATTGCAACACATCAAGTGATGATCAATCGATGGTGCGTTTAATTTCAATCACTTCAAAGACTTCGATCATGTCACCAACGCGAACGTCGTTGTAGTTCTTCACGCCGATACCACACTCCATGCCGTTACGCACTTCGTTGACATCGTCTTTAAAGCGACGCAGAGATTCCAGCTCGCCTTCGTAAATCACCACGTTGTCGCGCAGTACGCGAATCGGGTTGTGACGTTTGATGTTGCCTTCGGTGACCATACAGCCAGCAATGGCGCCAAATTTCGGTGACTTGAACACGTCACGCACTTCGGCCAGACCAATGATCTGCTGTTTGAATTCCGGTGCCAGCATGCCGCTCATGGCTGCTTTTACTTCGTCAATCAGATTATAGATAACGGAGTAGTAGCGCAGGTCCACGTTTTCAGCGTCAATCACGCGACGCGCAGAAGCGTCAGCACGGACGTTAAAGCCGAGAATGATGGCGTTGGAAGCCGCTGCCAGGGTCGCGTCGGTTTCGGTGATACCACCCACGCCCGAACCGATAATCTTCACCTTCACTTCGTCGGTGGAGAGTTTCAGCAGCGAGTCGGAGATCGCTTCCACCGAACCCTGTACGTCGGACTTCAGCACGATGTTCAGCTCGGACACTTCGCCTTCGGTCATGTTGGCGAACATGTTCTCCAACTTCGACTTCTGCTGACGCGCCAGTTTCACTTCGCGGAATTTGCCCTGACGATACAGTGCAACTTCACGTGCTTTCTTCTCATCACGCACAACAGTCGCTTCATCACCCGCTGCTGGCACACCAGACAGACCGAGGATTTCCACTGGAATGGATGGACCCGCTTCCAGCACTTCACGACCCAGTTCGTCACGCATCGCACGGACACGGCCGTATTCGAAGCCGCACAGTACGATATCGCCTTTGTTCAGCGTACCTTCACGCACCAGCACGGTCGCAACCGGGCCACGACCTTTGTCGAGGAAGGATTCGATGACCACGCCGCTCGCCATACCTTCACGAATGGCGGTCAGTTCCAGAACTTCAGCCTGCAGCAGAATCGCATTCAGCAGGTCATCAATACCGGTACCCGCTTTCGCAGAGACGTTAACGAACATGTTTTCACCGCCCCACTCTTCCGGAATGATTCCGTACTGGGTCAGTTCATTCTTCACGCGATCCGGGTCTGCTTCTGGCTTATCAATCTTGTTCACTGCAACCACAACCGGCACTTTGGCCGCTTTGGCGTGCTGGATGGCTTCGATAGTCTGTGGCATCACGCCGTCATCGGCAGCAACCACCAGAATTACGATATCCGTTGCCTGCGCACCACGTGCACGCATCGCGGTAAACGCGGCGTGGCCCGGGGTATCCAGGAAGGTTACCATACCGTTGTCAGTTTCAACGTGGTAAGCACCGATATGCTGTGTAATACCGCCAGCCTCGCCTGAAGCGACTTTGGTTGAGCGGATATAGTCCAGCAGCGAGGTTTTACCATGGTCAACGTGACCCATGATAGTGACCACCGGAGCGCGTGACTCCTGCGCTGCATCGGTATCACGATCGTCCATCACCGCTTCTTCCAGTTCGTTCTCGCGGCGCAGGATCACTTTGTGACCCATTTCTTCCGCAACCAACTGGGCTGTTTCCTGGTCGATGACTTGGTTAATGGTCGCCATTGCGCCCATTTTCATCATCGCTTTGATAACCAGTGAACCTTTCACCGCCATTTTGTTTGCCAGCTCGGCAACAGTAATGGTTTCGCCGATGATCACATCACGGTTAACAGCCTGAACGGGTTTGTTGAAGCCCTGCTGCAGTGCGCTTGGCTTACGGTTTTTACCACCTTTACCACCACGGAACTGCGCACGCGCTTCTTCGCGATCAGTTTTCGCTTCAGAATGCTTGTTGCCTTTTTTGGCTGGGCGCGCTGCTTTGGTGGTACGCGCACGTCCACGTCCGCCTTCTACTTCGCGGTCGTTTTCGTCTTCAGCCTGACGGGCATGAGTGGAAGTGGTGACATGGTAGTCGCCTTTGTCTTCTTCCTCTGGTTTTTCCCATTCAGCTGATTTCTCTTCAGCCAGGCGGCGGGCTTCTTCTGCCACACGGCGAGCGTCTTCTTCCAGCTTACGGCGTGCTTCTTCCTCCGCTTTGCGTTTCAGATCAGCCGCTTCGGCTTCACGACGCGCCTTATCAGACTGCGCAGCCTTGGTTACTTCATCGGTAGGTTGATTAGTCACTTTCTCATTTTCCGCTGCTTCACGCTTGGCCTTTTCAGCGGCTTCGCGCTTGGCTTTATCTTCGGCTTCACGTTGCGCTTTTTGTTCAGCTTCGCGACGGGCTTGTTCTTCTGCCTCGCGACGCGCCTGCTCTTCCGCTTCACGCTGCGCCTCGGCTTCAGCTTCTGCCTGAGCTTGCTCAGACTCAGCATCACCTTTCACGTATGTGCGTTTTTTGCGGACTTCGATTTGCACCGACTTACTTTTACCCCCGGTGACGGGAATATTCAAGGTGCTGCGCGTTTTGCGCTGTAATGTCAGTTTACTTGAACCGGTCTGACCGTGCTCACGATTCAAATGGGACAGTAAGGTTTCTTTCTCTTGCTGGGACACCGCATCGTTTTCAGACTTGCGGATCCCTGCGTCAGCAAATTGCTGTACCAGGCGATCGACCGGAGTCTGAATTTCGGCGGCCAGCGATTTTACGGTTACATCTGTCATGCTGTTCCTTCCTGTTATTACGCGTCATCGCCGAACCAGCAGATATTACGTGCAGCCATAATCAGCGCACCGGCCTTCTCATCATCCAGCCCTTCAATATCTGTCAGATCGTCAACACCTTGCTCAGCGAGATCTTCCAGCGTGCAAACGCCTTTGGACGCCAGGCGATACGCCAGCGCACGATCCAGGCCCTCAAGATTCAGAAGATCCTCAGCGGGCTCCTGATTACCAAGGCTCTCTTCTTTCGCTAATGCCAGGGTGGTCAACGCATTTTTTGCTCGTTCACGCAGGGCTTCAATGGTCTCTTCGTCGAGGCCGTCGATTTCCAGCAACTCGTTGATTGGCACATAAGCCAATTCTTCCAGCGAAGAGAAGCCCTCTTCCACCAGTACGGTGGCGAACTCTTCGTCGATGTCGAGATGTTTAGTGAACATATCGATCGCTGCGTGGGCTTCAGCCTGATGCTTAGCCTGCAGATCATCGACGGTCATCACGTTCAGTTCCCAACCGCTCAGTTGGGAAGCCAGACGCACGTTTTGGCCGTTACGGCCGATCGCCTGAGCCAGATTACCGGCTTCAACAGCGATATCCATGGTGTGATTGTCTTCATCCACCACAATTGACGCCACATCGGCTGGCGCCATGGCGTTAATGACGAATTGTGCCGGGTTATCGTCCCACAGCACGATATCAATACGCTCGCCACCCAGCTCGCTTGATACAGCCTGGACACGCGCACCGCGCATACCCACACAAGCACCGACCGGATCAATACGTTTATCGTTGGTTTTCACCGCGATTTTAGCGCGTGAACCTGGATCGCGCGCTGCCGCTTTGATCTCGATAACTTCTTCACCGATTTCTGGCACCTCAATGCGGAACAGTTCGATCAGCATTTCTGGCTTAGAACGGGTGACGAACAGCTGTGCACCACGCGCTTCCGGACGAACAGCGTACAACACGCCGCGAATACGGTCGCCTGGGCGGAAGTTTTCACGTGGCAGCATATCTTCGCGTCCGATCACGGCTTCAGCATTGCTGCCCAGATCGAGTGAGATGCTGTCGCGGTTTACTTTCTTCACCACGCCGGTGATGATTTCACCTTCGTGTTGACGGAACTGATCAACCACCATCGCGCGTTCAGCCTCACGGACTTTCTGCACGATAACCTGTTTAGCGGTTTGGGTGGTGATACGGTCGAAGGTGACAGATTCGATCTGATCTTCAACGTATTCGCCCAGATTGAACGCTTCGTCTTCAAAGCGGGCCGCATCCAGCGTAATTTCACGAGTCGGCTGTGTTACTTCTTCCACAATTTGCCAGCGACGGAAAGTATCGAAATCACCGCTGCGACGGTCAATGCTGACGCGCACTTCGATCTCTTGCTCATACTTCTTTTTAGTCGCAGTGGCCAAAGCGCTCTCAAGCGCTTCGAAGATTTTCTCACGTGGCAGGGCTTTTTCGTTAGAAACGGCTTCTACTACAGCTAAGATCTCTTTGTTCATCCTGGTTAGCCTCAATCCGGACTTTTAAAAGTGGGGGACCAGGTTCGCTTTCTGAATATTACTCAGCGCGAACACCTCATCGTTACCCTCAACGGTTACCGTGATCATCTCACCTTCCACGGATTTGATGATCCCCTGCCATTTACGGCGGTTCTGTACGGCCATACGCAGTGTCAGGCTCACCTCATCACCGGCGAAACGTGCATAGTGTTCAGCAGTGAAAAGAGGACGCTCGAGACCTGGCGAGGAGACTTCAAGGTTGTAAGCCACCGTAATGGGATCTTCCACATCCATTACCGCGCTGACCTGGTGGCTAACATCGGCACAATCATCAACATTGATACCATTCTCACTATCAATATAGATGCGCAAAGTCGATGTGCGACCGCGAACGAATTCGATACCGACCAATTCGTAGCCAAGCGCTTCTACTGGAGCGGTGATCAAATCAGTCAATTTTTGCTCTAATGTGGACAAGCCCACCCCCAAGACATAAAAAAAGGGCCTATAGCCCAGTATTGCGATTCCTGATAACAAAAAACCCCGAAAATTCGGGGCTTTTTATCACTGGACCCTGTACGCCGCAGAGCGGCATCGGCACACAATCCAAAAGAATTTTTTTCAAAAAAACACTGAGGATGCGTCCGTCGATGCATACAGTATATTTGAAAAAGAACTCTAAGGGAAAGTGGTTGCGGGGGCCGGATTTGAACCGACGACCTTCGGGTTATGAGCCCGACGAGCTACCAGGCTGCTCCACCCCGCGTCCGAAAACGTGGCGAATAATACGCCGACCTTGCTAAAAAAGCAAGTTTTACTGAGATTTGGTACCGAGGACGGGACTTGAACCCGTAAGCCCTTTCGAGCACTACCACCTCAAGGTAGCGTGTCTACCAATTTCACCACCTCGGTACTGCACTGACTGCGACGTTATGTTGCCGCTAAAGCATTGACGATGTTACTGCGGGATATCATTGCCCGGGGTTGCCGGTTTAGCTGGCTGAGTCTGCTGTTCAGACTGAGCTGGCGCAGTGAGGTTTTCCCACTCGCTTCCTTTAGAAGACTTATTCGTGTTCAGATTGCCCAGAATCAAGCTGATGATGAAGAACAGGGTCGCCAGTACTGCAGTCATACGTGTCATGAAATTACCAGACCCGTTTGAACCGAACAGTGTACCAGAGGCGCCTGCACCGAATGAGGCTCCCATATCAGCGCCTTTGCCTTGCTGAAGCATGATCAGACCCACGAGGCCAATCGCAACAATAAGGAAAACAACTAACAGAGCTTCGTACATAATCAACCTGTTTCCTTGCGCGTTATCCGCACAGTTAAAGCTTCACCAATATTGACGGGGAGTATCGTCATCACCCATCAGAAGCGGGTGTGAATACTAACCAATGGGACATACCTCTGCAAGCGCAATTTTCACGAACCTTATTGATTGCGGAAAAAAGCGCCAGGATGGTGATTTAACAGGCGGAAAGTCGAAATCTCGCCGCCTGTTAACACGCTTAGACCGCTTTCACCGCATCAGCAATTTTATGCGCCAGCTCGGTGACTAACGCTTCATCTTCACCCTCGACCATCACGCGAATCAGCGGCTCAGTGCCCGATTTACGCAACAGCACACGACCGCGCCCTGCTAGCGTTTTCTCCACTTCAGCGCTGACAGCCTTAACGCTCTCGGATTCAAGGGGATCATGACTGCCGCTGAAGCGCACATTCACCAGAATCTGCGGCAGCATTTTCATGCCACTGCACAAATCATGCAGACTCATGTGATTACGCACGATAGCAGTAAGTACTTGCAAACTTGCCACGATACCGTCGCCAGTGCTGATTTTATCCAACAGAATGACATGCCCGGAGTTTTCAGCCCCCATGCGCCAGCCCTTCTCCTGCATTTTTTCCAGCACGTAGCGGTCACCCACTTTGGCACGTGTGAAAGGAATACCCAGCTGTTTCAACGCCAGTTCCAGCCCCATATTACTCATCAACGTACCCACCACCCCGCCGCGCAGTTGCCCCTGACGTAAGGCTTCACGTGCAATGATGTAGAGAATCTGGTCACCATCGACCTTCATGCCCAGATGATCCACCATCATGATGCGGTCACCATCGCCATCGTAAGCAAGGCCCAAATCGGCCTTCTCTTCCAGCACGCGCTGCTGCAGCATGCGGAGATCGGTTGCGCCGCACTCTTTGTTGATGTTCATGCCATCGGGCTGCACGCCAATCGCAATCACTTTGGCACCTAATTCACGCAGCACATTAGGCGCAATGTGATAGGTCGCACCGTTGGCGCAATCCACTACGATTTTCAGACCGTTAAGACTTAACTCGCTCGGGAATGTGCCTTTACAGAACTCGATATAACGACCAGCAGCATCAACGATACGGCTGGCGCGCCCCAACTCAGCGGACTCAACGCAGGTCAGTGGCTTCTCTAACTCAAGCTCGATGGCCTCTTCCACTTCATCCGGCAATTTAGTGCCTTCTGCAGAGAAGAATTTGATGCCGTTATCGTCGAAGGGGTTATGCGATGCAGAGATCACGATACCGGCTTCTGCACGGAAGGTACGCGTCAGATAGGCAATCGCGGGGGTTGGCATAGGCCCGGTAAAGGCCGCCGACAAACCAGCAGCAGCCAGGCCCGCTTCCAGCGCCGATTCCAGCATGTAGCCAGAAATACGCGTATCTTTACCAATTAATACCTTACGTGATCCAGAGCGCGCCAGAACCTTACCCGCAGCAAAACCCAGCTTTAGGACAAAATCAGGGGTAATCGGTGCTTCACCGACCTTGCCACGAATACCATCTGTACCGAAATATTTACGATTACTCATGCTTTATCCTTTTGCTCTCCGTGTCGCTTCAACAATACGCATCGCTTCGACAGTCTCTTTCACATCATGCACGCGAATAATTTGTGCGCCCTGCATAGCGGCAATCACCGCACAGCTCAGGCTGCCGGTCAGACGCTGCGTCGGGCCGACATTTAACAGCTGGCCAATCATCGATTTGCGCGACATTCCGACCAATAGTGGTAAGCCAAAATGGTGGAAATGGCTGAGTTCAGCCAGCAGTTGATAATTGTGGTTGAGATTCTTACCGAAACCGAAGCCAGGGTCGAGCAACAGATTCTCTTTTTTAATGCCTGCCGCTTCGCAACGTGCAATCTGTGCCTGGAAGTAAGCGTCCACTTCACCCACGATATTCTGATATTCAGGTGCTTGCTGCATAGTGCGCGGTTCGCCCTGCATGTGCATCAGGCATACCGGCAGACCGGTCTCCGCTGCCGCTGCCAATGCACCCGGTTCTGACAGTGAACGAATATCATTAATGATGTGAGCACCCACTCGCGCCGATTCACGGATCACCTCTGTCTTTGAAGTATCAACAGAAATCCACACTTCAAAACGCTGGGCGATAGCTTCAACCACCGGAATCACGCGTGCTAACTCTTCATCTACGCTGACTTCATCGGCTCCTGGCCGCGTAGATTCCCCGCCGACATCGATGATGGTTGCGCCCGCATTCACCATCTCATTGGTATGGGTCAGCGCATCCACCAATGTGTTGTGTGTTCCGCCATCAGAGAAGGAGTCCGGCGTGACATTCAAAATACCCATCACATGGGGAAACGACAGATCGAGATGGGAATCACGGGCGAACAACTTCATGGCGGGAATCTCCTTGGGAATCACGGTATCACTGAATGTAAAAAACCCCGGACCGGCCGGGGTTTTTGCTGAGGTTTGTGGCCTCTTACTTGTCGAGCTGTTCTGACATGGTGTTGCCAGGATTTGGCGTACGCGGTTCATCAACCGGACGTGGCGCCTTTGGCGTCCCATTGTTGTCCGATGAACTGCTGCTGCCTGAATCATCCCAACCTGCTGGTGGGCGAACTTCACGACGAGCCATTAAGTCATCAATCTGTGGCGCATCAATGGTTTCATACTTCATCAGCGCGTCTTTCATCGCGTGAAGGATGTCCATGTTCTCACCCAGCAGAACACGAGCACGCTGGTAGTTGCTGTCGATCAGGTGTTTAACTTCCTGGTCGATGATGCGTGCTGTTTCATCTGACATGTGTTTCGCCTTAGCCACAGAGCGGCCGAGGAACACTTCGCCTTCTTCTTCAGCATACAGCAACGGACCTAACTTCTCGTTGAAGCCCCACTGCGTCACCATGTTTCGCGCCAGGTTAGTGGCGACTTTAATGTCGTTAGATGCACCGGTAGAAACGTGTTCTGCGCCGTAGATGATCTCTTCCGCCAGACGACCGCCATACAGCGTTGAGATCTGGCTTTCAAGTTTCTGGCGGCTGGCGCTAATCGCGTCACCTTCTGGCAAGAAGAAGGTCACACCCAGCGCACGTCCACGCGGGATAATTGTCACTTTATGCACCGGATCGTGTTCCGGTACCAGACGACCAATAATCGCATGGCCCGCTTCGTGGTAAGCGGTGGATTCTTTCTGCGCTTCCGTCATCACCATGGAGCGACGTTCTGCACCCATCATGATTTTGTCTTTCGCTTTCTCGAACTCAACCATCGAGACCACACGCTTGTTGCCACGTGCAGCAAACAGTGCCGCTTCGTTGACAAGGTTAGCGAGGTCAGCACCCGAGAAGCCCGGCGTACCACGTGCGATGATCGCTGCATCGATGTCAGTGGCCAGCGGCACACGACGCATATGCACTTTCAGAATCTGTTCACGACCGCGGACATCTGGCAGACCGACCACAACCTGGCGGTCAAAACGACCTGGGCGCAGCAGCGCGGGGTCAAGTACGTCTGGACGGTTAGTTGCGGCGATAACGATGATGCCTTCATTACCTTCGAAGCCATCCATCTCAACCAGCATCTGGTTCAGCGTCTGCTCACGTTCATCATGACCACCGCCTAAACCGGCGCCACGTTGACGGCCTACAGCATCGATTTCATCGATAAAGATGATGCAAGGCGCGGCTTTCTTCGCCTGCTCGAACATGTCACGCACACGAGATGCACCGACACCCACGAACATTTCAACAAAGTCAGAACCGGAGATAGTGAAAAACGGTACTTTTGCTTCGCCAGCAATCGCTTTAGCCAGCAAGGTTTTACCGGTACCCGGAGGGCCGACCATCAGGACGCCTTTCGGGATCTTACCACCCAGTTTCTGGAAGCGGCTTGGCTCGCGCAGATATTCAACCAGTTCACCCACTTCTTCTTTCGCTTCATCGCAACCTGCGACATCAGCAAACGTGGTCTTGATCTGGTCTTCGGTCAGCATGCGGGCTTTACTCTTGCCAAAGGACATCGCGCCTTTGCCACCGCCGCCCTGCATCTGCCGCATAAAGAAGATCCAAACGCCAATCAACAGCAGCATTGGGAACCAGGAGATGAAGATGGAAGCCAGCAGGCTTGGCTCTTCTGGTGGTTCGCCAATCACTTTGACGTTTTTGGTCAAGAGGTTATCAAGCAACTTTGGATCGTTGACAGGAATGTAAGTCGTATATTTATTACTGTCTTTTTTGACAACGTTAATCTCACGCCCGTTAATACGTGCCTCGCGGACCTGATCCTGGTTCACTTCCGACAGGAAGGTTGAATAATCAACCCTACGGCCATTCGACTCGCTGGGCCCAAAGCTCTGGAAGACAGACATCAGCACGACCGCGATGACTAACCAGAGAATCAGGTTTTTCGCCATGTCACTCAAGGGATTAACCTCATATTACAACGGTGTTAACAGACAGCGTAGGGTACTATATATCCTTCAGACCTGGAATCGCGGCGCTGATGATTTTACTGCTTTTCACTGAAACTCAGAATTACACATCAGAGTAAACGCAGTTCGCCTTGCTTTGATTCCGGTACCGAGAGCTATAGTTTGCGCCCTGTCGCCACAATGTACACTTCACGCGAACGTAAACGAGAAGCGTCTGGCTTACGAATTTTCACTTTCGTAAATAGGGAGCGAATTTCCCGCAGGTATTCCTCGAAGCCATCTCCCTGAAACACTTTCACTACAAAACTGCCGCCAGGCGCCAGGATATCCCGACACATTTCCAGCGCCAACTCTACCAAATACATCGATCGTGGAATATCAACCGCAGGTGTACCACTCATGTTCGGCGCCATGTCAGACATAACAACTTGCACCTTTTGATCACCTACTCGCTCCAGCAATGCGTTCAGCACTGCCTCTTCACGAAAGTCGCCCTGTAAAAAATCGACACCGACGATCGGGTCCATGGGAAGCAAGTCACAGGCAATAATACGACCGTTCGATCCAATCTGTTGTACCGCATATTGCGACCAACCGCCGGGCGCAGCACCCAGATCTACCACTGTCATGCCGGGTTTGAAAAGCTTGTCACCCTGCTGAATTTCGTCCAGTTTAAACCAGGCGCGCGAACGCAACCCCTTTTTCTGTGCCTGCAACACATATTTATCGCTAAAGTGTTCCTGTAGCCAGCGACTGGAACTGGCCGAACGCTTTTTACCCGTCATAATTTTTCCAATTAAATCTTCATCGTAGCGATAAATCAGTACGCAATGAGTCGCGTTGATTTGGCGATATACCCGAGATGGCGGTAGAATGAACCGTTTTCAATCCCTGAGTAAGTAAAAAATACGATGAATCTGAGTACCAAACAAAAACAGCACCTGAAAGGCCTTGCCCATCCACTGAAGCCCGTTGTTATGCTGGGCGGTAATGGCTTGACCGAAGGCGTGCTCGCCGAAATCGAACTGGCGCTCGAGCATCACGAATTGATCAAGGTGAAAATTGCCTCTGAAGATCGTGAAACCAAGCAGCTGATCGTTGACGCTATCGTACGTGAAACAAAAGCTTGTAACGTACAGGTCATCGGCAACACGCTGGTGCTGTATCGCCCTGCAAAAGAGCGCAAAATTACTCTGCCACGTTAATTAAGCCGTAAAGGCTGCCATGACGGGCAGAGAAAGTGCCATGCTCCTGCATGGGATAAAAGGCCGCTATGCGGCCTTTTTCCTTTCTTTACAATATGCGGCTACACATTTCAAAGCGTAGCAATATCTTAAAGGTATTCCACCTTTAACACTTCATATTCCACATCGCCGCCCGGTGTCTTCACAATCGCAACGTCGTCTGCTTCTTTTCCAATCAAACCACGCGCCATCGGCGAGTTCACTGAAATCAGGTTTTGTTTGAAGTCAGCTTCATCATCACCCACGATGCGGTAAGTGAATTCTTCGTCCGTATCCACATTCAAAATGGTCACGGTAGCACCAAAAATCACGCGGCCGGTTTTGGGCATCGTCGTGATATCAATCACCTGAGCGTTGGAGAGTTTGGCTTCAATCTCCTGAATACGGCCTTCGCAAAAACCCTGTTCTTCACGGGCAGCGTGGTATTCGGCATTTTCTTTTAGATCGCCATGCTCACGGGCTTCGGCAATAGAGGCGATGATGCGCGGACGCTTCACGGTTTTCAGTTCGTTCAGCTCTTCACGCAGGCTCTCAGCGCCTTTCAACGTCATCGGAATCTGATTCATTTTGGCTCCTCGTCATCTATCCTGGTTAACGGCGTCATCCTGACCGGTGACAGCAGAAAACAGCTTCTGCGGCGCGTTACCTCTTTTCACAAGCAAAAGAAGCCTGACCCGGAAAGCTTTCCGGGTCAGGTTCGGTTTTGCATTTTGATACGTATTTTACCCCAGAGTTCCCTGTGGGTCATCGTTTACTTTGCACCGCCTCGGGAAGTAGTATTGACGCCTTCACCCGTCAGTTACCGCGAGATTATGCGATTTTCACGACTTGTTACCGGATTAACCTGTGCGTTTATGCTGCAGGCACAAGCAGCCCCCGTTGAAGAATACATGCAGTATTTGCCAGACGGCGCAAACCTGGCGCTGATGGTACAAAAAGTGGGCGCATCAACCCCGATAATCGACTATCACGGCAAACAGATGGCATTGCCGGCCAGTACCATGAAGGTGATTACCGCGCTGGCGGCCCTGCTGGAACTCGGTCCGGACTTCCGTTTTCAAACCACGATGGAAACCAAGGGTGCAGTCAGCGATGGCACGCTCAATGGCGACTTAGTGGCGCGCTTTGGTGGCGATCCGACACTGAGCCGTCAGGATCTGCGCAACATGGTGGCGGCCCTGAAAAAGCAGGGCATTACGCATATCAAAGGCAATCTGGTGATCGACACCTCCGTGTTCGCCAGCCACGATATGGCACCCGGCTGGCCGTGGAATGACCTGACGCAGTGCTTCAGCGCCCCACCTGGGGCGGCCATTGTCGACAAAAACTGCTTCTCAGTCTCGCTCTATAGCGCCACCACGCCGGGCGAAAACGCCTTTGTGCGCATTGCGTCCTATTATCCGGCACATATGTTCAGTCAGGTGCGTACCATTGGCCGCAACAGTGGTGATGGGCAATATTGCGAACTGGATGTGGTGCCAGGCGAACTGAACCGCTACACGCTGACCGGCTGCATGCGCCAACGCGCCGAACCCTTGCCGCTGGCGTTTGCGGTGCAAGATGGTGCCGCCTGGGCGGGCGAAATCCTCAAGGCCGAACTGCGTGCCGCGGATATCGATTACAGCGGCCATTTAGTGCGTCAGACGCAGGTTACCTCACCGGGAACCGTGCTCGCATCGACGCAATCCGCGCCGCTGCACAATCTGCTGCACACCATGCTGAAGAAATCGGACAACATGATTGCGGATACGGTGTTCCGCACCATCGGCCATCACTATTTCAACGTACCCGGCACGTTCCGCGCCGGTTCTGATGCGGTACGCCGCATACTGCGTGAAAAAGCGGGCGTCGATCTCGGCAACAGCATTCAGGTCGATGGTTCAGGCCTGTCGCGTCACGATTTAATTGCGCCAGATACCATGATGCAGGTACTGCAATACATTGCGAAAAACGACTCAACGCTGAACTATATTTCGATGCTGCCGTTGGCGGGTTATGACGGCACGTTGCAATATCGTGGTGGCCTGCATGAAGCCGGACTGGATGGCAAAGTGTCAGCAAAAACCGGTTCGCTGCAGGGCGTTTATAATCTGGCTGGATTTATTACCACTTCCAGCGGTGCACGTGTCGCCTTTGTGCAGTATCTTTCTGGTTATGCGGTGCCGCCTGAAGATCAGAAAACGCGGCGCATTCCTCTGGTACGCTTTGAAAGCCGCCTCTACTCGGATATCAACAAAAACAACTAATGAAATTGCTGATCGTTGAAGATGACGCGCTGTTGCAATCGGGCCTGGCTCAGGCCCTTAGCGCACAAGGATATGCTGTTGACTGCGCGAGTACTGCTGCAGAGAGTAATGCTTTCTTACGCAGTGGGCAGTACAGCCTGATCGTTCTGGATCTGGGTTTACCGGATCGCGATGGTGCCACGCTGCTGCGTCAGTGGCGGCGCGATGGCATCAACGTACCGGTGTTGATCCTGACGGCGCGTGATGCACTGGAGGATCGCGTGGATGGCCTGGATGCCGGTGCCGACGATTATCTGGTCAAACCTTTCGCGCTGGTTGAACTGCAGGCACGCGTGCGTGCACTGATTCGTCGTTTTCAGGGCCACAGCGATAATTTGCTGCAACAAGGTGATCTCACCCTCAATCTCAGTTCGCAGCAGGTTTTGCTGGAAGAGCGTCCACTGGAAATTACCCCAAAAGAGTTCGCACTGCTGACGCGCCTGTTAATGCGTGTCGGTCAGAACGTCCATCGCGAAACGCTGCAGCAGGATCTCTATAGCTGGAATGACGATCCCGGATCTAACACCTTAGAAGTTCATATCCACAATCTGCGCCGTAAGCTCGGAAAAGATCGTATTAAAACCGTGCGTGGCGTCGGCTACCGCCTGGAAGTGCGCGAATGAACAGCATGCGTCAGCGGTTACTGATTATGCTGGCGCTGATTCTCCTCACCTGCCAGGTGATGAGCGCCATCTGGTTATGGCATGAGAGTCGCGAACAGATCAGTTTCCTGGTCAACGAAACGCTGTCTGCTCAGGCGCGTAACGACCGCGTCGAGAATGAGATCCGTGAAGCCATCGCTTCACTGCTGTTGCCTTCACTGGTGATGATCGCTCTGACGCTGCTGCTGTCATTCTGGGCGATTAACTGGATCATTCGTCCATTACGATCCCTGCAGGATAGCCTCGCCCATCGCTCTGCCGATAATCTCACCCCGCTGCCGGTTTATTCAGAAATGGATGAAATCGTTGCCGTGACCACCTCCATTAATCAGCTATTTTCGCGGCTCGACCACACGCTACAACAGGAACGCCTCTTCACCGCCGATGCCGCGCATGAATTGCGTACCCCTTTGGCCGGTTTACGTCTGCACCTTGAACTGCTGCACCAGCAGAACGTGCCGCAGAGTGAGATGCTGATTGAACGTATCGACCAGTTGATGCACACCGTGGAGCAACTACTGATGCTGTCGCGAGCCGGCCAGGCGCTGGCAGGCGGTCACTATCAGCAGTTGCTGTGGCAAAAAGACATCATGCAGCCGCTGCAGCCGGAAATGGCCGAACTTTATGCACAGCGACAGCAAACACTGCAGTGGCCGCACGGCAAAGATATTCCGCAACAGGGTGAAGCCGTGTTGCTGCGCCTGATGCTGCGTAATCTGCTGGAAAACGCCTCACGCTACAGCCCGGAAGGCAGTGAAGTGAAGGTGAATATGCAGCAGGACAAGCAGCAGGTGATTATCGAGGTGTGGGATCAGGGGCCGGGCATTGAGGCCGATGCGGCAGAAGAACTGACGCAAGCCTTCCGCCGTCGCGATCAGCGTTACGGTGGCAGCGGATTAGGTCTGAACATTGTGCTGCGCATTGTACAGATGCACCGTGGCAGGCTGGAGCTGGTCAACCGTAAAGATAGCAGCGGGCTGATTGCCCGCTGCTATTTACCGCATCAACTGCTTTAGAAGTGAGTGTTGAGGCTCATGTAGTAAGTACGGCCTGATTCGTTATAAGTATTGGCACCCGCACCGTACAGGTAGGCGCCTGTTGTGGCGTTACCGGTGGTTTGCGCATTACCTTCGCGGAAGTGACGCTTATCAAACAGGTTGTCGATACCCAGGGTGACGCTGGCGTACTTATTCACATCATAAGTCCCGCTCAGGCCAATGATAGAGTAAGGACTCACTTTTTCGGCCGCGCTTCCCGTCACCGGTTGACCTTTGTAGTCATACTTTTTCGGTGTTTGCGTGCCGTACCAGGTCAGGGTGGTTTGCAGCGACAGATCCTGCGTTGCCTGCCAGCTCAGCGTCGAGTTCAGAGTGTATTCCGGGATGATCGACAGACGATCCCCAGTTTCCTTGTTCTTACTCTGCAGCATGTAGGTGAAGTTGTTGTTCCAGCTGACGCTATCCGAGAACGGCACATTCACCGTACCTTCCAGCCCTTCCACCACCGCTTTCGGTACGTTTTCCCACTTGTAGATATCCGTGGTGCCGTTTGAGGCTTTACCGACGGCTGCGTAACCCGCTTCAATCTTGTTGCGGTAATCGTTACGGAACCAGGTCAGACCCGCCTGATAGCCTTCGTGTTTCCACTCCAGTCCAATCTCTTTGTTGAAACTGTTTTCGGCTTTCAGGTCTGGGTTACCTTGCAGATAACAGGCACCGGTGCTGGCAGCACAGCCCTGACCGTTGCTGTACAGCAGGTAGTTCGGGTTAGTCTGGTACAGGCTTGGCGCTTTATAAGCCAGGCCCGCCCCCATCTTCAGTGTGAAGTCATCACCCAAACCTTGCGACAGGTTCAGAGACGGGCTCCAGTTGTTACCCACAATCGAGTGATGATCGAAACGCAGACTCGGCGTCAGCATGGTGCTGTCGGTCAGTTCCAGGTTGTCTTCAGCGAACAGCGAGAAGATTTCCGCCTGCGAATACGGGCTACGACCGGTATTCGACACGCCAGGTACAGAACCATAGTTAGCAGCCTGAGTGGTTGAAGAGGGATCCTTCATGCTCTGCTGGTTCCATTCGGCGCCCAGCGTTGCCGTCTGATTAATCAGCCACTCAAACGGAATGCTAACTTCGCTGTGCAGCAAAATATCGTCTAACTGAATGGTGTTGAAACCATCGTTAGAGAAGATACCTTCCGTACCGCCCGCCAGACCTTCATTGATACGGGTGTTACGGGTTTTCTCATAGCGCGCATAGGTATTGGTGCTGACACCGTTATCCCAGGCACCGGTCCATTTCAACGAGATATTCTGGCGATACAGGCGGTTAGTTTCATCGCCATAGAGGCTTTTCACCAGCGCACTGGTGTTGGTGTTCTGCGTATCGCCTGCGTAAAGGTTGCCTTGACGGCTGTAACCCGCTTGCAACTCCAGGGTTTGCATCGGAGCAAATGCCCAGCTCAGTAACGCATTGATATCTTTATTGACCGAGCCTTCACGACCAGAAGGATAACTGCCCGCATACGTACCGGTACGCGCTGCCGCATGGCCTTCGTTGATGTCATAAGCATCGGCCTGGGTTTTCGCTAAGCCACCGTACAAGCGGAAGTTGAAGTCATCACCCAGCGGCCCTTCGAGGCTGAAGTTAGTGCGTTTGGTCGCGCCTTCCGATTTGTGTTCCGGCGCATTGAAGTAGGTATTCCACGAACCGTGCCACTGCTGATCGGTATATTTCCTGGTGATAATGTTAACCACACCGCCTGCTGCGCCGTTACCGTAACGCACCGCGGCCGGGCCACGAATCACATCAATGCGTTCGATCATTTCTGGCGGCACCCAGTTGGTATCACCGCGCGTATCACGCTCACCACGCCAGCCCAGACGTACGGAGTTGCGACTGGTGATCGGCATACCATCCACCATAATCAGGGTGTTTTCCGGGCCCATGCCGCGAATATCGATCTGGCGATTGTTACCGCGCTGGCCACTGGTGGAGTTACCGGTCAGGTTAACGCCCGGCATGGTGCGAATAATTTCAGAGACATCACGTGCAGGCGGATGCTTTTTAATTTCATCTGCAGTGATGGTGGAAACGCCGGGTGCCTGCAGGTTTTGCTGCTGGGCGGTCACCATCAACGTGCCGCCGTTCATCGATTCGGCGTCGGTAGTGGATTGGCTGCTGGTCGTCTTGCTGGAAGTGTCTGCTGCCCAGGCGCTGCCGGAGAGCAGTGAGGCGCTCAGCCCCAGTTCAATCAAAATAGCTAATGATAATCGTGAGTAACGCGTCATTGTTTTTCATTCCTGGATGGCCAGTAAAATGCCGTTGGATTCTTAACTGGCGAGCCGGTGAGAATATCCCTGTCCTTATCGCGCCCAGTTCCAGACCTGGCAGTGCCATCCGTTGCGTAACCTTCCAGGAAGGAAAGAGCCAGGCGGAACGAGCGTGCTCTTTTGAGCGGAAACACCCTATTGCAAATGCAAATAGTTATCAATAGTATTAATTATTAATCTTATGTAAATCTTTCCCTACACAGTGACTGGCAGCCCCTATGACCTGGCGAAATGATGTAACCGGTAGCGAAGCCTGGTGGCAGGAGCAACAAACTCAGGGTATTCCGCGAATTGACCCTCAGCAGGATGGCACCTGCCTGGTGACCTTCTTCTGGCGCGATCCCCAAGGCAGCGAAAAAACGTCAGCGACTCAGCGTGTATGGATCAACATCACTGGCGTGACCGATCACCACCAGAAACGTCCACCGCAGTCATTGGTGCGCGTAACGGGTACCGATGTGTGGTACTGGCAAACTGCGCTGCCATCAAACTGGCGCGGCAGCTACTGCCTGATGCCCGATGAGCAGGCAACCGACTTTAGCGGTGAAGCGGACATGTATGCCTTGCGAAACTGGTGGCGTGACAAATTCCCCACGGCGAAGGCCGATCCCCTGAATACACTGCGCGGCTGGGCCGGTGGGCGTGGCATGGGCGTTTCGCCGCTGCATCTCCCGCAGGCCCCTGACCAGAAAATCTGGCAAGCCGTGGATGATGGCAGCGCATCGGCTGTTTCTTTGCAACAATATCAGTGGGATAGCGCGTTACTAAGTAACAGTCGCAAAGTGTGGATTTATGCCACCGGCGAATCCGATAACGCGCAACGTCCACTGGCCATTCTGCTGGATGGGCAGTTCTGGGCGAATCAAATGCCGATTGCCGGGCCATTGCAGCAACTTACTGACGCAGGGAAACTCCCACCTGCCGTTTATCTGTTAATTGACATCATCGATCGTGAACACCGTAGTCGTGAACTGCCCTGTAATCCGCAGTTCTGGCAAGCCGTGCAGCAGGAGTTACTGCCGCAGGTGGCGCAATGGGCACCCTATCGCCAACAGGCAGATAGCACGCTGGTGGCTGGACAAAGTTTCGGCGGCCTGGCATCGGTGTTTGCCGCGCTGCATTTCCCGGAGACGTTTGGCAATGCACTAAGCCTCTCCGGATCATTCTGGTGGCCCGAACGTGGCAACCCATACGGCTGGCTGTTGCAGGCGCTGGATAGCGGCCTGGCACCGAAACAGCCGCTGCGTTTCTGGCTGGAGGCAGGTAAACGTGAAGGCCTGATTCTGCAAGCCAATCAACAATTAGAACAAAAACTTACCGCTGCCGGCTATCAGGTAAATTACCTGCCGGTGGAGGGCGGCCATGACGCACTATGCTGGCGCGGTGGTCTGCTCGACGGTCTGCAAGCCCTGTGGCGCAATCCGACTTAACTTCATCACGCAGGACGCAAACCGGAGCACAGATGTCTGAATCTCTGATGAACAAAACCATGACCGACCAACACACCTTGCCCTTAGTGGCAGCCCAGCCCGGCATCTGGATTGCCGACCAGCTGACCCAGCACCACAATGCATATGCAGTAGCGCACTTTGTCGAATTGTCCGGCGCCATCGACACAGACCTGCTCGCGCAGGCCATCGTGGCTGGCATGCAGGAAGCCGATACGCTGAATATGGCGTTTGCCGAAGTCGAGGGCGAAGCACTGCAGTGGCTGCAACCGCAGACGTTCAGTGCGCCAAAAATCGTGGATTTGCGCGCTGAACCCGATGCGGCCACCAAAGCCCGCGCGTTAATGCGTGAAGACATGAACGGTGATCTACGCGTATTGAGCGGCGCCCCTTTATGGCATCACACACTGTATCGCATTGGCGATCAGCACTGGTTCTGGTATCAGCGTTATCACCATTTAGTGGTGGATGGTTTCAGCTTTACCGCCATCACTCGCCGTATTGCTAACCTTTACACTGCCGCCGTGCAGCAGCAAGAGGCCGAGCCGACGCCGTTTATCCCGTTTAGCGAAGTCGTTGAAGAGTACCAGCGTTATCAGGAATCCTCTTCATTCACGCGCGATGGTGATTTCTGGCGCGAAAAAGGCGCAGCGCTGCCCTCACCGGCTTCGCTATCATCGCTGCCGCTGGCGGGACAAAGCGCGACCACCGATCTGCTGCGCCACAGCGTGACGCTCGATCGCAGCACCTTCCAGAAGCTGGTTAATCAGCATCCACAATCCAGCGCTGCTGACCTGGCCTTTGCGCTGGTGGCGCTGTGGCTGGCGCGACTCAGCGGACAAAATGATTTCGCCGCTGGATTCATCTTTATGCGCCGCATCGGATCCGCCGCGCTGTGTGCCACCGGTCCGGTGATCAACGTGCTGCCGATGGCCGTGCATTACGATCCCACCCAGCCTCTGAGTGCGCTGGCTGCCCAGCTGGCAGGTGAAGTGAAGAGAATGCGCCGCCACCAGCGTTATGACGCGGAACAGGTGCAGCGCGATCTTGGACGTTTGGGCGATGGTGACCCGCTGTACGGTTCGGTGATCAACCTGAAGATGTTTGACTATCAACTCGATTTTGCTGGCGTTGAAGGCATAACCCATCAGCTGGCATCAGGCCCGGTGCGCGATCTGGAAATCGCTATCTACATTAGCGAACAGGGTGAACTAACGCTGGAGTTGCTGGCGAATGCGGAGCGCTATAGCGAATCGACGCTGATTCGCCACGCCAGCCGTTTTGCTTTGCTGCTGGATCAGCTGGCGGAGCAACCACAGCGTGCGTTGGGTGAACTGGATCTGCTAACCACAGAAGAGCACGTACAAATTGCCGGTATCAATCAGACCGCGCACCCTGTTCCTGCAGAAACGCTGGCCTCACTGTTGGCGCAACAGGCCGCGCGTACGCCTGATGCCCCGGCGCTGGCTGATGCGACGCACCAGTTAAGCTACCGTGAGATGCAGCAGCAGTTGTATGCTCTGGCAGCGGATCTTAGTGCAGCGGGCGTCCAGCGCGGCGATATCGTCGCAGTGGCATTGCCGCGTTCAGTGCAGCTCTCACTGGCACTGCAGGCGATAGTGTCGCTCGGCGCGGCCTATCTGCCGCTCGATACCGGCTACCCCGACGAACGTTTGCAGCTAATGCTGGAAGATGCCGCCCCCAAAACGCTGATCACCTCAGTGGAATTGAGCGCCCGCTTTAGCGCTATCGATTCTGTTAAGCAGCTGCACTTTGATGCGCTCTATACCGCGCCAGACGCGCCACCACCTGCCAGCGCGCCGACACCACAGGATGGCGCTTACATCATCTACACCTCAGGATCTACCGGGCGTCCGAAAGGCGTATTGGTCGGTCATGAAGCGATCGTCAACCGCCTGTTGTGGATGCAGGATCGCTATCCGCTGCAAGCCGACGATGTGGTATTGCAGAAAACCCCAAGCAGTTTCGATGTATCCGTATGGGAATTCTTCTGGCCGCTGCTGGTAGGCGCGCAACTGGTGATGGCACCGCCGGAAGCGCACCGCGATCCGGAAGCCCTTCAGCAGTTGTTTGCGCGTTACAAAGTGACTACCACGCACTTTGTCCCTTCGATGCTGGCCGCCTTTGTCGCGGCGCTGGACAGTGCGCCAGCGATTGCCTGCTGTGGCAGCTTACGTAACGTCTTCTGTAGCGGTGAAGCGCTGCCGACCGATCTGTCGCGTGAATGGGAAAAACTGACGCAGGTGCCGCTGCACAATCTTTACGGCCCGACCGAAGCGGCGGTAGATGTCAGCTGGTATCCGGCGTTTGGCGAAGCGTTGGCAGCCGTTGAAGGGGCCAGCGTGCCGATTGGTTTCCCGGTGTGGAATACCGGATTACGCATCCTTGATGCGCGTATGCAGCCGGTGCCGCCGGGTGTGGCGGGCGATCTTTACTTAACCGGCTTACAACTGGCACACGGCTATCTTGGCCGCCCGGATCTGACCGCCAGCCGCTTTATCGCCGATCCTTTTGCCGCTGGCGAACGCATGTACCTAACCGGTGACGTGGCGCGCTGGCTGGATAACGGCGCGGTGGAATACCTCGGACGCAGCGACGATCAGCTGAAGATCCGAGGCCAGCGTATCGAACTCAACGAAATCGATCATGTGATGAGCGCACAGCCCGGTATCGAGCAGGCAGTCACGCACGCAGTGGTACTCGGCGGTGCCGCTGCACAAGGCGGTGACGCGCGTCAGCTGGTGGGTTACGTCGTCGCAGAGCACGTTGTCGATGGCGACGCGCTGCGTGATGCACTGGCGCAACGGCTGCCTGCACATATGGTGCCGGTGGCGATTGTGCAACTGGATGCCTTCCCGCTGAGCAGCAATGGTAAATTGGATCGCAAAGCCTTACCGCTGCCAAAAAATGCAGCTGACAGCGTGGGCCGTGAACCGCATCCCGGTCTGGAAACCCAATTGGCGCAGGCTTTCTGCCAGTTGCTGGCGCGTGACACCATCAGCGCCCAGGATGATTTCTTCGCCCTCGGTGGCCACTCGTTGCTGGCGATGCGCTTAGCTGCCCAGCTGCGCCGCGAACTGCAACAGCCGGTTTCGGTAGGGCAGATTATGGTGGCTTCAACGGTGGAAAAACTCGCCCGGTTGCTGAGCGATACACAATCGCATCAGCAGGCAGGTTTTGAAGCCGTTCTGCCGCTGCGTCAGGGCAACGGTCCGACACTGTTCTGCTTCCATCCGGCGTCGGGTTTTGCCTGGCAGTTCAGTATTCTGCAGCGCTATCTCGATCAGCGCTGGTCGCTGGTGGGGATTCAGTCGCCGAATCCCCAGAGCCCGCTGAACCAAAGCGCGCATCTCGACGAGGTGTGTGATGCGCATCTGCAAACCTTACGGAACGTGCAGCCGCACGGACCGTACTTCTTCCTCGGTTATTCGCTGGGCGGCACGCTGGCGCAAGGTATTGCGGCACGACTGGAAGCGGCAGGTGAAGAGGTAGCCTTCCTCGGCCTGCTCGATACCTGGCCACCGGAAACGCAGAACTGGGATGAAAAGCGTGGCGAGAATGTGCTGGATCCGGCGGTGCTGGAAGAGGTGAATCGCGAGCGCGAGCAGTTTATCGCTGCCCAGCGCCATCAGGCGGGCGAAGAGATGCGCGCGATGTTCGATACCATCGAAGCCAACTACGCCAGTTCGGTGCGTCTGTTGGCCACCGCGCGCAGTGCGCGTTTCAACGGTCGCGCCACACTGTTCCTCGCCGAGCAGACGCAGCAGCCCGGTCAGGATGCGCGTCGCGCCTGGGCACCGTATGTCGGTGAGTTAGAGGTTTGGCCGATGGATTGTGCACACGTGGAGATTATTTCCCCGCAGATGTTTGAGCAGATTGGCCCGCTGTTGCAGCGGATATTAGGCTAGCGTCAGCCGATTTCCGGGAGGTCGAAAGGCCTCCCGGCGATAAACTTCTCTGCCTTTTACAGGGCGTTGAGATCAAGCCTCACTGCAATCAACCTGCCTGCCCTGTGCAGGGCGCTGCGTTAAGACCTCCCGACACGATGCTCCACTGTGGTGTGCCGGTCACAGCATTTAGATTCCCGCGATAACAGGCTTTGTGCAGCCAGACCGCTTACTTTCCTCTTCCCAGCGGCACGATCATTGGCGTGTGCGCCACCGGATCTTCCACAATCACGCAGCGCAAACCGTACACCTGTTCAATCAACGCGGGTGTTACGATCTCTGCGGGCTTGCCTTCGGCCAAAATTTTGCCGTGACGCATGGCGATCAAATGGGTGGCATAACGGCAGGCGTGATTAAGATCGTGCAACACCACCACCAGCGTGCGGCCATGCTGCTGATTCAACTCCTGCATCAGTTCCAGCAGTTCAATCTGATGGGTGATATCCAGCCAGGTGGTCGGCTCATCCAGCAATAACAGCGGGGTTTGCTGCGCCAGCACCATCGCAATCCATACGCGCTGACGCTGCCCGCCGGACAAGGTATCCACCGGCTGCTGCGCCAAATCCGCCACGCCGGTTGCCCGCATCGCGCTTTGCACCGCCTCTTCATCTTCACTGCGCCAGCGGCCAAACAGCGCTTGATGCGGGTAACGCCCACGTGCCACCAGTTCGGTAACGCTGATGCCCGCCGGTGCGTTGGAACTCTGCGGCAGCAGCCCAAGTCGACGCGCCACCTCTTTGGTCGGATAACGCGCTATCGCCTCACCATCCAGATACACCTCGCCTTTCAGCGGAGTATTAAGGCGGCTCAGGGTGCGCAGCAAAGTGGATTTACCGCAGGCGTTGGGGCCGATAATCACTGTCAGCTCACCTTCCGGGATCGCCACCGACAGGTTTTCTGCCACCACTTTCTTGTCGTAGCCGAGCGTCAGGCCTTCGCCATACAGCCGTGAAGGGATATCGATCATTGGCGTCGCGCCTCCCGCACCAGTAACGCAATCAGATAAAGTCCACCGAGGCTGACGGTAATCACGCCAACCGGTAATTGATAAGGCAAGAACAAATGCTGCGCAGCAAAATCAGCCGCAATCAGCAACAGTGCGCCACACAGCGCCGCCAGCAGCAGCGCGCCTTTCTCGCCGCCGCCGAGTCGACGCGCGATTTGTGGTGCCAGCAGCGCAATAAAGGAGATCGGCCCCACCAGCGCAGTGGACGCCGCCGTCAACACTACGCCAATCAGCATCAGCAGTAGCCGACTGCGCTCCACCGGCACGCCGAGCGCACTGGCGGTATCATCGCCCATCTCCAGCAAACGCATCCGTCGTGTTAGCATCGCCATCAGCAGCAGCGACAGCATCAACACGCCAATCACCGGCGGCGTTTTCGCCCAGGTGATGCCGTTAAGTGAACCGGCACTCCACAATCCGGCACTGAGCGCGGACTCTAGCGAAGCACTGATAATCAGCCAGGCATTCAGTGCCATCAGCAACGCGCGCACGCTGATACCAACAATAATCAGGCGGAAGGTTTCTACCCCGTTGCGCCAGGCAAACAGATACACCAATGCCGCCGTACCGATACCACCAACCAACGCTGCACCGGTCATGGCGGCGATGCCCTGATTGAACAGCACCAGTGCCACCAGCACGCCGCTGTAGGCACCGGTGTTGAAACCGAGAATATCCGGGCTGCCGAGCGGGTTGCGCAGCAGTGACTGGAAAATCGCGCCGCTGACGCCCAGTGCCGCGCCAATCAGCAGCGCCATTAGCACACGCGGCAGTCGCCACTCTAAAACGATCAGCTTGACGTTGCTGGCACCGTGTCCCGCCAGCACTTGCCAGAATTGCTTAGCACCAATCGGCAATGCGCCTCGCGTCATCGCCAGATACGCCAGCAGTGCGCATCCGAGCAACAACCACGTGGTATGTAATCTAACCCGACGCGTCATAACGCACCTCGCCCGAGTTTACGGCGCACCAGCACAATCAACACCGGTGCACCCAACATCGCCGTGACGATGGAGACGCGCAGTTCGCCCGCCACCAGCAGTCGTCCCAGAATATCCGCTGCCAGCAACAGAATCGGGGTAATGATCGCCGTGGCGGGCAGCATCCAGCGGTGATCGTTGCCGACCATCCAGCGTGCAAAATGCGGCGTCATCAGTCCGATAAAAGCAATCGGCCCCACTGCCGCTGTCGCCGCACCACACAACAACGCAATCGCCACTAAACCAAGCAGTTGCGTGCGCACCACCCGCGTGCCCAGCGCGGTCGCCATATCGCCGCCCATGCTTAAACTGTTCAACGCCTGCGACAAATAGAGTGCCACTCCGCTGCCGATTAGCACGGCCGGGAACAGCGTACGCAATACAGTGAAATTGCGGATATCCAGCGAGCCGCTGTGCCAGAAACGCAGATGATCATAAATATCGGGATTGAGCAGTGACAGACCAGACGTCAGGCCATCCAGCACCGCGCCCAGCGCTACGCCGGCTAACGTCAGGCGTACCGGATTGACTCGCCCGCCGCCAATCGCCCCCGTCATCGCTACCAGCAATGACGCCAGCAGTGCACCGGCAAACGCGAAGCCGAGCCAATCGAGGGGAGAATCCGCGCCAAACAGCGCAATGCCGATCACCACCGCAAACCCGGCACCTGCGTTAACGCCGAGAATGCCCGGATCGGCCAGTGGATTGCGCGTCAGGCTTTGCATCAGTGCGCCCGCTAACCCGAGGGCGACACCCGCCAGCAATCCGGCCAGGGTGCGCGGCAGGCGTGCATCACGCACAATCACGCACTCAGCGTTGTTACAGTCTGAGGTAAGAGAATGATAAACATCGGAAATGGGTATCGATTTTGCCCCCAGCATCAAGCTGAGCGCGATGAGGAGCAAAAGCAGAATCCCTGAGCCTGCTAATGCACGGATCTGGCGCATCGTTCTAAACCTTCACTGTTCAACGTCGTCGCATGCGCAACGCAATTTGATAATGGTTATCGTTATTACTCGCGTTTGCCTATGTTACCATGACTCGCCTCGCGGACGATGAGGAAAATTGGTGCAAAAAGGCGAACAAATGAACAAATCTTCCCACTTTATCGATCTCTCCCTGCTGAAAACCCATGCGGCATTTCGCGCAGTATTTATTGCCCGATTCATCTCGATTGTCGCATTAGGCATGCTCGCCGTGGCGGTGCCAGTGCAGATTCAGCAGATGACGCACTCCCCGCTTTTGGTGGGATTGGCCGTCACCCTCGCCGCATCCGGTATGTTTATTGGTCTGCTGACCGGCGGGGTGTTAGCCGATCGCTACGAGCGTAAGAAACTGATTTTGCTTGCCCGATCCACCTGCGGCTTGGGCTTTATCGCGCTGGCGATTAACGCTGCGCTGCCGCAGCCTTCACTGATTGCGGTGTATCTGCTGGGATTCTGGGATGGCTTCTTTGGCGCGATTGGCGTCACGGCGCTGCTGGCGGCCACACCGGCGCTGGTGGGGCGCGAAAACATTATGCAGGCCGGCGCCATCACCATGCTGACGGTGCGTTTTGGCTCCATCCTCTCGCCAGCCATTGCCGGACTGGTCATTGCGCACGGCGGTGTAATGTGGAACTACGGCTTAACCGCGTTTGGCACACTGATTACCGTACTGACGCTGCTGAAATTACCGCAACTCCCGCCGCCACTTCAGCCGCGTGAACATCCGCTGAAGTCGCTGGCCGCCGGGGTGCAGTTCCTGTTTGCCAGCCCGATTGTCGGCATGGTGGCGCTGATAGGTGCTCTGGTCACTCTGGCCAGCGCAATTCGCGTGCTCTACCCCGCTCTCGCACCACATTGGTCAGTGAGTGCTAACCAGCTTGGCATGCTCTACGCAGCCGTGCCTCTGGGTGCCGCCATCTGCGCGTTCACCAGCGGTAAACTGAAACATGCAGCCCGACCGGGACAGCTGGTGCTGGGCAGTGCGGTGGCCGGATTTATCGCGCTGGGATTATTCAGTCTGATGCCCAATCTGCCGCTGGCGCTGCTGTGTCTGGTGGCGTTTGGTTATTTCAGTGCCATCAACAGTCTGGTGCAGTACGCGATGATTCAACTGCTGACGCCAGACCATCTGCTGGGCCGCATTAACGGCTTGTGGACCGCGCAAAATGTCACCGGAGATGCGATCGGTGCGGCGATGATTGGGGCCATGGGATCGTGGTTATTGCCGCCACAGGCTGCCGCCGCGTTTGGTTTTGCGGCAGCGCTGTTGGGGGTTGTGATGTGGTGTGTAATGGGCCGTTTACGTCGTTATGCGCCGCCAGCCCCTGAGCTGGCGGAGCAGGCATCATGATTTAACGAACAGTTTCTCCAGACGCGCCAGCAGATTGCTGGCGCTGTAGTAATCCAGACGGAACGAATCGACGCCAAGCGGGAATACCTGCTTATCCTTAACCGCCGCGTTTTGCGCGAGAAACGGATTGCCGATCACCGACTGCGTGGTTTTGTCATCAGCCGCAAACAGCAGGAAGGTTTTGCCCGTCAAACCGCTTCCCACATTCTCACCCGACAGCTGAATGATGTCTTTACGCTGGCCCATGCTGTGGCCTTGCTGCACGCTGGCGGGTGGAACGGCGAGGGTAAAGCCAAGTTGCTCCAGCAGTTTGCCCTGCGCTGACTCCGTGGTCCACACGTTGACGGCACGCCCATCGCCGTTCCACACCAAGGCAGACACGGGCTGCGGCGGTAAGGTGATGGCTTTTTTCAACGCTGCTTCACGATCGTCAAAAGCCTTCACCCGCTGTGCAGCCTGCGCTTCGTGACCGGTTGCCTGGCCTAGCAGCGTCACCACATCCTGCCAGCTCTTGTCGTCGTAATTCACCACCAGCGTCGGTGCGATGGCGGAAAGCTGGCTGGCGAGTTTAATCGCAGAATCATTACCTGTGGCGCTCACCAGAATCAGGTCTGGTGCTTCTGCGGCCACCGCTTCGGCACTCGGCTCGCCAATATAGAGACGTTTTACATGGCGCTGTTTTGCCACCTCACCCCATTGACGGAAAAAACCCTGATCGTCGGCCAGACGGCTGTTCGGAGCGGTCGCACCGGAGGCCACCACCGGTGCATCAATTGCCAGCAATGATCCAGTTAAGGTGACGCTGGTTGAAACAATACGCTGCGGAGCTTTGTTTAAGGTAATTGAACCCTTTGCCCCCTGCACCGTGCGCGGCCATCCCTGTTCTGCCTGTGCGAGCCCTGTGAAAGTCTGGAAAATAAACAACAGGGCTGTCAGTCCCAATAAACCGCATTTATTCATAAGTTTTGGTCCACCTTTTAGCTTATTGCACGGCTCGACGTCACCTTCCGATTACGCCTAATCATGCGGGAAATCCCGCGAATGGATTGACTCTTTTGTCCAATCGACGTAGGTTACAGGCCCATAATAAAAATGATAATCATTCTTAATAATCTTATCATTTATAGGTGAAAATTATGGTGGAATCATCCATGTTTGAAAATGCCTTATTAGAGGATTTTTCTGCGTTATGTCGTGGGTTCCTCTTTACCTCGCCGTGGCGAAGCCTCGCGACTCAAGGCTGCTATACCACGATAACCACCTCTGTGGCAGACGCTGCATCATTGCAGGGTGATTTTCAACTTCAGCTGCATCAACATTTTGCGGCGGCAAAACAACAAGGCATTGAGAATCCGATCCTGGTGGGTGCGATTCCGTTTGACGTGAGTCAGCCTGCGGCCCTGTTTATTCCTGAAACGTATCAAACTTTTCATCGTGCCGACCTACAGAATGCGCTGCCTGCGGCTGCCAGTGAGCTGCCGCAGGTACGTCGTCGCGTGGCGGTGCCGGATCACGATGTCTTTACCCAAATGGTGGCCGATGCGGTGACAGCAACGCAACGCGGTGACCTAGATAAAGTGGTGCTGTCGCGCCTGATGGATATTGTCACCGAACAGCCAGTGGATACCGCGGCACTGATGCAACGCGTCATTGCGCAGAATCCGAATAGCTATCACTTCCATCTGCCGCTGCCACAAGGCGGTGCACTGGTGGGGGCCAGCCCGGAGCTGATGCTGCGTAAGCAGGGCCGCGATTTTAGCTCATGCCCGCTGGCGGGCTCAGCACGTCGTGATCACCACGATAGCCAACAGGATCAGGCAGCGGGCAATACGCTGATGGACTCCAGCAAAGATCGTCATGAACACCAGTTGGTCACAGATGCGATGCGCGATACGCTGCAACCGCGCAGTCGCCTGCTGTCCGTGCCGACGGTACCGTCATTGATCACCACCGCGACCTTATGGCACCTCGCGACGCAAATCGATGGTGAGGTACAGGATGATCGTGAGAACGCCTTGTCGCTGGCCTGCCTGCTTCATCCGACCCCCGCATTAAGCGGCTTCCCACACCAGCGTGCTCAGCAGCTGATTCAGCAATTAGAGCCTTTTGATCGTCAGCTGTTTGGCGGCATTGTGGGATGGTGTGACAGTGAAGGCAACGGCGAATGGGTGGTGACAATTCGTTGTGGCACCGTGCACGGTGCACGCGTGCGACTGTTTGCGGGCGCAGGCATCGTTGCCGATTCCCAACCTGAATCAGAATGGCGCGAAACCGGCGTGAAGCTGGATACCATGTTGCGCGCTTTTGGACTGCAATAAAGGAAAGAGCATGAGCATTCCCTATACCCGCTGGCCTGAAGATTTGGCTGCGCGCTATCGCGAAAAAGGCTATTGGCTCGATGTGCCAATGACCGATATCCTGGCGCGTCATCAAGAGAATGATGCAATCGCGGTCATCGACGGCGATCGTCAAATCAGCTATCGCGAGCTGAATCAGCTAACCGATAACCTCGCGGCAGCCCTGCAGCGCCGTGGCCTGCAACAGGGTGATACTGCGTTAGTGCAGCTAGGCAACGTGGCGGAGTTTTACGTCACGGTCTTTGCGCTGTTTAAACTGGGCGTAGCATCCGTCTTCGCGCTGTATAGCCATCAGCGCACCGAGCTGACCGCCTATGCCGCGCAGATTGAGCCTAAACTGCTAATTGCCGATCGCAGTCACGCGCTGTTTGGCGATGACACCTTTATTGGTGCGCTTTGTGCCGCTCAACCGTCACTGCAGCAGATCATCCTGCGTAATGACGGTGATAAAGAAAACACTCTCGAAGCTTTGATGGCGGAAGCGGCAGGCGATTATCAGCCCACGCCGAGCGCCGCTGATGAAGTGGCGTTTTTCCAGCTCTCCGGCGGCAGCACCGGTACGCCGAAGCTGATCCCACGCACGCACAACGATTACTATTACAGTATTCGCGCCAGTGATGAGATCTGCGAAGTCACGGCTGACACGCGTTATCTGATCGCCCTGCCCGCACCGCATAACTTCGCCATGAGCTCACCGGGTTCACTCGGCGTGTTTTATGCCGGGGGCCAGGTGATCCTCGCCGCAGATCCCAGCGCTACGCTGTGCTTCCCGCTGATCGAGAAGCATCAGGTTACCGATACCGGTCTGGTTCCACCCGCAGTGAGCCTGTGGCTGAAGGCGATTCAGGAATGGGGTAGCAACAAGCAGCTGGCTACGCTGCAGCGCATTCAGGTCGGCGGCGCGAAGCTCGGCGAAACCTTGGCGGCACGCATCCAGAGCGAAATTGGCTGCCAATTACAGCAGGTGTTTGGCATGGCCGAAGGCCTGGTGAACTACACCCGCTTTGGCGATGACGAGAAAATCGTGCTGACCACTCAGGGCCGACCGATTTCTGAAGATGACGAAGTCTGGGTGGCGGATGAACACGGTAATGCGCTGCCGCACGGCACGGTGGGTCGCCTGATGACACGCGGTCCGTACACCTTCCGTGGCTACTACAAAAGCCCGGAACACAATGCCGCCAGCTTTGATGCTAACGGCTTTTACTGCTCCGGCGATCTGATTGAGATCAACCCGCAGGGTTACATCACCGTGCAGGGCCGCGAGAAGGATCAGATCAACCGTGGCGGCGAGAAGATCGCCGCAGAAGAGATCGAGAATTTGCTGCAGCGCCATCCGGATGTGATTCATGCCGCGCTGGTGTCGATGACTGATGAACTGATGGGTGAAAAAAGCTGCGCCTTTATTGTTGCCAGCCAGCCGATCAAAGCGGTGGCGCTGCGCCGTCATCTGCGCGATCTCGGTGTCGCCGAGTTTAAATTACCCGATCGTATTACCTGCGTAGATGCCCTGCCACTGACCCCGGTTGGCAAGGTGGATAAAAAACGTTTACGCCAACAGCTTGCTGACCAACAAGCGCAAGCCTGAACCTATTCCGGAGATTGTAATGGCTATTCCAAAACTCAATTCTTACGCGCTGCCTGCCGCCACTGAACTGCCGACCAACAAGGTGAAATGGACCGTTGAGCCACAGCGTGCTGCCCTGCTGATCCATGATATGCAGGCTTATTTCCTGAATTTCTGGGGCGAGAACAGTCCGCTGATCGATCAGGTTGTGGAGAACATTGCCCGCCTGCGCGCCTATTGCAAAGCGCAAGGTATTCCGGTGTTCTACACCGCGCAGCCCAACGAGCAGAGCGATGCCGATCGCGCACTGCTCAACGACATGTGGGGACCAGGCCTGAATAAGCATCCGGATCAACAGAAGATCGTAGATACACTGGCGCCAGATCAGGACGATCAGGTGTTAACCAAATGGCGTTACAGCGCCTTTGTCCGCTCGCCGCTGGAATCGATCCTGCAGGAGATGGGCCGCGATCAGCTGATCATTACCGGCGTTTACGCCCACATCGGCTGCCTGACCACCGCCACTGACGCCTTTATGCGTAACATCCAGCCGTTTATGGTGGCGGATGCGCTGGCCGACTTTAGCCGTGAAGAGCACATGATGGCACTGACCTACACCGCTGGCCGCAGCGGCAAAGTGGTGATGACCGCCGATCTGATGCCGCTGCCGCTGAGCAAAGACGATCTGCGTGCGCTGATTCTGCCGCTGCTGGAAGATGACGATGTGCCAGAAGATGATGAAAACCTGATCGACTACGGCCTGGATTCCGTACGCGTGATGGCGCTGGCGGCGCGCTGGCGCCAGGTGCACAACGACATCGATTTCGTTAGCCTGGCAAAAAATCCGAGCATTGATGGCTGGTGGGCACTACTGTCACGGACGCCTGCCAAATGAGTGCCTCTTTCGACTTTAACGGAAAAATCGTCTGGGTAACCGGCGCGGGTAAAGGCATTGGTTACCACACGGCGCTGGCATTCCATCAGGCCGGCGCACTGGTGATCGGCTTCGATCTGCGTTTTGAGCAGCCCGACTACCCGTTTGCCACTCAGGTTCTGGATGTAGCGAATGCGGCGGAGGTGAAAGCCGTGTGCCAGCGTCTGCTGGCTGAGCAGCCTCGTCTGGATGTGCTGGTCAACGGCGCCGGGATCCTGCGCGTCGGCAGTACCGAAGCACTCGCATTCGAAGACTGGCAGGCGTGTCTGGCGGTGAACGCCGGTGGCGCCTTCAATATGTTCCAGCAAACGCTGCCGGTATTCCGCCAGCAGCGCGCGGGGGCGATTGTTACCATCGCTTCTAACGCGGCTCACGCGCCACGTCTCGGCATGTCCGCTTATGGCGCTTCCAAAGCCGCACTACGTAGCCTGTGCCTCACCGTCGGTCTGGAAATGGCACCGTTTGGCGTGCGCTGCAACATCGTTTCACCGGGTTCAACCGATACCGATATGCAACGTAGCCTGTGGCATACGCCGGAAGCAGAGCAGGAGATGATCAACGGCTTCCCGGATCAGTACAAGTTGGGGATCCCACTGCGTAAGATCGCGAAACCGCAAGAGATCGTGAACAACGTTCTGTTCCTGGCCTCAGATCTTGCCAGCCACGTGGTGCTGCAGGATATTGTGGTCGACGGTGGCGCAACGCTGGGATCCTGATATGGCAATCTGGAAACGATCGGTTGATCTGGCAACCTTAAATACCCTGGGGGATAACTCGCTGGTGTCGCACGTCGGCATCGTGTTCACGGTGATTGGCGACGATTACCTTGAGGCAACTATGCCAGTGGATACCCGCACGCAGCAGCCGTTTGGCCTGCTGCACGGCGGTGCGTCAGTGGTGCTGGCGGAATCGATGGGATCGATTGCCGGTTATCTGAGTGTGGAAGAGGGAAAAAGTGTGGTGGGGATTGAGGTCAGTGCCAGCCATCATCGCGCGGTGAGCAGCGGTGAAGTGCGCGGCATCTGCCGTCCTTTGCACCTTGGCGCACGCAACCAGAGCTGGGAAATTGAGATTCGCAATGGACGCGATCAACTGTGCTGCACATCGCGATTGACGGTGGCGGTGCTGGGGTAATTTTCCGCGACGGCCCTCACCTCCTTATTCCAGGGGGCAGAATCATCGCGCCGGATTGCTGCACACGATGCCCTTTCATCGGGAGATGAAAATGGCACTCAGCAGCCATAAAAAAAGCGGCCAATTGGCCGCTTTCTGTTTTGCGATTAACGCTGGTAAATGATTTCGACGCCTTCGTCGTCTTCCTCGTCCCAGTCGTCATCCCAATCGTCGTCTTCTTCCACTTCCTGAGCGGTTTCCATGGCTTCGCGGTGATAATCATCCCACATGAAGGCCACTTTCTCCGGCTCTTTCGCTTCTTCTTCCGCTTCTTTCGGGTTCTCGATGATGAAGGTCATCACGTCCCAGCAGAGATCTTTCACGCCGTCATGGCTGGCCGCAGAAATCAGGTAGTATTTGTCTTCCCAGCCCAAAGCTTCCACAACCGCTTTAGCGCGGCTTTCCGCTTCTTCACGGTCCAGCAGGTCACATTTGTTAAACACCAGCCAGCGTGGCTTCTGGAACAGCTTCTCGCTATATTTTTCCAGCTCACCCAGGATGATGCGGGCGTTTTCGACCGGATCGGATTCATCGATCGGCGCAAGGTCGATCAGGTGCAACAGTACACGGCAACGCTCAAGGTGCTTCAGGAAGCGAATCCCCAGACCGGCACCATCCGCTGCGCCTTCAATCAGGCCCGGGATATCGGCGACGACGAAGCTCTTTTCGTTGTCCATGCGCACTACACCAAGGCTTGGCACCAAAGTAGTAAACGGATAATCCGCCACTTTTGGTTTAGCCGCAGACACGGAGCGAATAAAGGTCGATTTACCGGCATTCGGCAGACCAAGCATACCGACATCAGCCAGCAGCATCAGCTCCAGCTGCAGGTCACGCTTCTCGCCCGGCGTACCCATGGTCTTCTGACGTGGGGAACGGTTAACCGAGGATTTAAAACGCGTATTACCCAAGCCGTGCCAGCCGCCTTTCGCGACCATCAGCTTCTGCTCGTGGCGCGTCATGTCACCCAGCGTTTCGCCAGTACCCTGGTCAATCACGCGGGTACCGACAGGCACCTTGATAATGATGTCTTTGCCGCGTTTACCGGTGCAATCACGGCTCTGGCCATTTTGACCACGTTCGGCGCGGAAAGATTTCTCGAAGCGATAGTCGATCAGGGTATTCAGGTTTTCATCCGCCAGCAGGTAAACATCACCGCCGTCACCGCCATCGCCGCCGTCCGGGCCACCGCGTGGAATGTATTTTTCGCGGCGGAAGCTGACGCAACCATTACCGCCATCGCCTGCAACCGCAAGGATCGTCGCTTCATCTACAAACTTCATTTTATTTCTCCGTCACGCTATCGTTCGCGGCGACTAAAGCACAGCAAACGGGTCCGCCAGGGTCTTCTGCGCTGACCGGCGGCGGATAATACAAGACTGGCAAAGCCAGGAGTACATAAATTGTACAGCAAACTGCGCGTTTTGGTCAGAGGGAATCCCGCAACCTGCGGCAGAATGTAAAAAGCCCCGCAAAGCTGCGGGGCCTTCAATTCGTGTGTTCAGACGTTAACCGTCTGCGTCACAACAACCTTACTCAGCAACGATGCTGATGTACTTACGGTTGTTAGGACCTTTAACTTCGAATTGTACTTTACCGTCTGCGGTAGCAAACAGGGTGTGGTCACGACCACAACCTACATTGGTACCTGCGTGGAATTTGGTGCCACGCTGACGAACGATGATGCTACCTGCCAGAACAGATTCACCACCGAAACGCTTAACACCCAGACGTTTTGCATTGGAGTCGCGACCGTTACGAGTCGAGCCACCAGCCTTTTTATGTGCCATTTGTCAGATCTCCTCTTACGCGCCGATCACAGTGATTTTCACATCAGTGAACCACTGACGGTGACCAGCTTGCTTACGGTAGTGTTTACGACGACGAAACTTAACAATCTTAACTTTCTCGCCACGACCGTGAGCAACAACTTCTGCCTTGATCACACCGCCTGATACCAGTGGCGCGCCGATTTGCACGTCTTCGCCATTTGCAATCATCAGAACCTGGTCGAACTCAATGGTTTCGCCGGTTGCGATGTCCAGCTTTTCCAAGCGAACGGTCTGACCTTCGCTTACTCGGTGTTGTTTACCACCACTTTGGAAAACCGCGTACATATAAAACTCCGCTTCTGCGCATGCCTTTCTATTCATCAGGCGGCGCGATAAATATTCACAATAGGGCGCGAATTCTACGCAAATCTCCAGCAGAAGACAAGTGCACTTTGCACTCTCTTGCAGAAAAAAAGCGCAGGACGAATGCAAACGTTTCTCAGCCCGATTTTTCAAGTACAATCAGTAACAGATTACCTGAACTCACGCTGGGTAAAAGCGCTTACCATGCAAAATACGAGTCAAAGCTGAACAGACGAATGAACTTAGAACAGATTAATGAATTAACCGCGCAGGACATGGCGGCCGTCAACCAGACCATCCTCGACCAGCTGAATTCAGATGTCTCACTGATTAATCAGTTGGGTTACTACATCATCAGCGGCGGAGGCAAACGTATCCGGCCCATGATCGCGGTGCTCTCGGCACGTGCGCTGAACTACCAGGGATCGCTACATGTCACCAATGCGGCGCTGATCGAATTTATCCACACGGCGACTCTGCTGCACGATGATGTGGTGGATGAATCCGATATGCGCCGTGGCAAAGCCACTGCCAATGCCGCGTTCGGTAATGCTGCCAGTGTGCTGGTGGGGGACTTCATCTACACCCGCGCGTTTCAGATGATGACCAGCATGGGATCCTTAAAGATCCTCGCGCTGATGTCTGAAGCAGTGAACGTGATTGCGGAAGGTGAAGTGCTGCAGCTGATGAACTGCAACGATCCCGATATCACGGAAGAGAGCTACATGCGCGTCATCTACAGTAAGACCGCGCGCCTGTTTGAAGCGGCTTCTCAAGCCTCCGCGATTCTGGCTGAAGCCACGCCGGCGCAGGAAAAAGCGCTGCAGGATTATGGTCGCTATCTGGGTACCGCTTTCCAGTTAATTGACGATTTGCTGGATTACAGTGCGGATGGCGAAACCCTGGGTAAAAATACCGGTGATGACCTGAGCGAAGGCAAGCCGACACTGCCGCTGCTCCATGCCATGCACAACGGTACACCAGAGCAAGCTCAGATGATCCGCAAAGCAATCGAAGAAGGCAACGGTCGCCATCTGCTGGAACCGGTACTGGATGCCATGCAACAAACTGGCTCGCTGGAATGGACGCGCAAACGCGCTGAAGAAGAGGCGGATAAAGCCATTGCTGCTCTGCAGGCCCTGCCAGAAACGCCGTGGCGTAGTGCACTCGAAGCATTGGCCCACATGTCAGTGCAGCGTGATTTCTGATTGCTATTACGGGGCGGCATAGCCCCGTTTTCTTTCCTGCCTCACCCGTATTCTCCCCCTGCTTTACTTCCCAGCGCTTCACCTGACTGCCCATTACATTCCTTGCATCGCTTTTGCGAAAGAGAGCTCAGTTTAATGCGAGGCCAAAACAATTACTGGAAGCTTATGGAAATTATTTGCTATAAGATTTTTGTTTTTTCCTAATATCTCTGTATTGGATACGCCCGTTGCGGCAGAGACAACGCAATAACATGGACAAGGAGCAGGACGTTATGAAAGCAAGGAAACAGGATTGGCATCCCGCAGATGTGATTGCAGCACTGCGTAAAAAAGGCACATCAATGGCTGAATTGTCACGCAATTCGGGGCTGAACTCGTCCACACTCTCCAACGCACTTTCCCGCCCCTGGCCCAAAGGAGAGTGGTTGATCGCTGACGCGATCGGTGTACATCCCGCCGAGATCTGGCCAACTCGCTATTATGATCCCATTACATCGCGCTTGCTGGATCGCAAAAAACGTATTCGATCCCCCAGGGTTCGGCAGGAGATCTGAGATCCAGGACATAAAAAAACCAGCCACGTTATCGTGACTGGTTATCATCAAACGTTGAGTCAGCGTTATTCGCCGCTGACGCGCTCGATATTGGCACCCATGGCCTTCAGTTTATCTTCGATGTGCTCATAGCCACGGTCGATATGATAAATACGGTCCACAATGGTGGTGCCTTCCGCGATGCAACCGGCCAGTACCAGGCTCGCAGAGGCGCGCAGGTCGGTTGCCATCACTTGTGCACCTGACAGCGTCTCAACACCGTGGCAAATCGCAGTGTTGCTTTCGATTTCCGCGTGACCGCCCATACGAATCAGCTCAGGGATGTGCATGAAACGGTTTTCGAAGATGGTTTCGGTGATCACGCCTGTGCCTTCCGCCACCATGTTCAGCAAGGTGAACTGTGCCTGCATGTCGGTTGGAAAACCTGGGTGTGGTGCAGTACGGACGTTAACTGCCTTAGGGCGCTTACCGTGCATATCGAGGCTGATCCAGTCTTCACCGGTTTCAATCTCGGCACCCGCATCACGCAGTTTTGCGAGTACCGCATCCAGCGTATCGGGCTGGGCTTTATGGCACACCACTTTACCGCGGGAAATCGCAGCAGCGACAAGGAAGGTACCGGTTTCGATACGATCCGGCAGAACGCGATACACACCGCCACCCAGACGTTCTACGCCTTCGATGATAATTTTATCTGTGCCTGCACCGCTAATTTTTGCGCCCAGCGTGTTGAGGAAGTTTGCCGTATCGACAATTTCCGGCTCACGCGCGGCGTTTTCAATAATGGTCGTGCCAGTGGCAAGCGTTGCCGCACTCATGATGGTCACGGTCGCGCCAACGCTGACTTTGTCCATGACGATATGCGCGCCTTTCAGGCGGCCATTAACGGAAGCTTTGACGTAACCTTCTTCCAGTTTAATTTCCGCACCCAGTTGCTCAAGGCCAGTGATGTGCAGATCAACCGGACGTGCACCAATAGCACAGCCGCCTGGCAATGAAACCTGACCCTGACCAAAACGCGCCACCAGCGGACCCAGTGCCCAAATCGAGGCACGCATGGTTTTCACCAGATCATACGGTGCGCTGAAGACGTTAACTTCGCGAGCATCAACGTGAACCGAACCATTACGCTCAACGCGCGCACCCAGCAAATTTAGCAGCTTCATGGTGGTATCGATATCACGCAGCTTCGGCACGTTCTGAATTTCAACCGGCTCTTCTGCCAGCAGCGCAGCAAACAGAATTGGCAGCGCAGCATTCTTCGCCCCGGAAATGGTCACTTCACCACTTAAACGGGTGGGGCCTTGCACACGAAATTTGTCCATTAACGGCTCTCAATTATCTATCAACAAAACAACCTGTGAGGCGCTTAGAAACCGTTGAGTTTACGGTCGCGCGCCCACTCGGTTGGGGTATAAGTTTTGATGGAAACCGCATGAATACGGTTATCCGCAATGTATTCCATCAGCGGCGCATAAACAGCCTGCTGTTTTTTCACACGACTCAGTTCACCGAACATCTCACCCACCGCGATCACCTGAAAATGACTGCCGTCGTTGCTGAGAACATGTACTTCATCTAATGGCAGCGCCTGCATCAGCACGGCCTGAACTTCACTATTTTCCATCGCTCTTTGCTTCACATAATAATAATAAGGCGGATATCTTAGAGGAAAGCGCCTGACTCTTAAATACGCAAAAGCCCCTGAATAAATCAGGGGCTTTTGGCGATGACTACGTTATCAGGCGATTTTTTCCGCAGAAACAATAATCTGCTGCAGGTTATACAGCGCAATTAATGACTGGAGTTTGTCGTTGATACCGGTGAAAAGTGGCGTGCTACCTTGTGCCCGCGCGATCTCGCGCAGGTGGACTAACAAAGCCAGTCCCGCTGAATCCACGCGCTCCAGCGCCGCGACATCAATGGTCGCGATATCCACCATGGCGGTTTCACGTTCATGCCACAATGATAGCAGGGTATCGCGATCCAACATGCCGCTTAAAGATAGCGTGCTGGCATTGCGCTGCCAGCGTAACGGTTCGCTCATGCTTACTGTTTATCCAGAGTGATAGGCTGCGCTGCGTAAGTTTTCAACTGCGCGGTCAGACCATCAATGCCCTTAGTACGCAGCAAATCACTCCACTCATTTTGTTTGGTCGTGATCATGCTGATGCCTTCAGCCACCATATCATAGGCCTGCCAGTTGCCGGTCTGGCTGTTCTTGCGCCATTGGAAATCAAGGCGCACAGGCGGACGGCCGTTCGGATCCAAAATAGTCACGCGAATCGCCACGATGTTAGCATCGCCAATCGGCTGCGATTGCTGAATCTGGTAGGTTTGGCCGTGGTACAACGCCAGCGCCTGGCCATAAGCCTGAGCCAGATAATCGCCAAATGCCGCAAAGTAAGCGTCACGCTGTGCCGGAGTAGCCTCACGATAATAGCGGCCCAGCACCAGCGCACCCGCGTACTTGATCTGTACATACGGCAGCAACTCCTGACGCACCACCTCACGCAGATAGTTAGGATCCTGCTTGATTTTAGGTTGCTCGTTTTTCAAGCGGGTGAAGGTCTTCGCCGCCGCTTCATTCATTAATTTATAAGGATCGCTCTGATCCGCTGCATTGGCCGCCAGCGGCACAATCGCCAGCATGGCAATCATCAGGAAACGTTTGAACATCGTGTTTTACCTCTCTATTCCGTTGTAGCAGGTGCTGCCGGAGCAGGCGCACTCTCGGTGCCCTGCTTTTGATTATCGTTTTTGTTATCGCCGCTCTTGTAGAGGAACTGGCCGATCAAATCTTCCAGCACCATCGCGGATTTGGTGTCACGCAACGTGCCGCCATCTTTCAGCATTGCCGAACCCAGTTCTGGATCGTCAAAGCCTAAATTCAGTGCGAGGAACTGTTCACCCAGCAGACCTTGCGTGCGAATGGCCAGCGAGCTGGTGTCCGGGATTTTGTCAGCATACTGATCGCTGATGTCCATGGTGACACGCGGTGACAGCGTTTTATCATCCAGCGAAATATCCGTTACTCGACCAATCACCACACCACCAATTTTCACCGGTGAGCTGACTTTTAGGCCGCCAATATTATCGAAAGTGGCATACAGCTTCCATGTCGGTTCGGTGCCAAGTGACTTGAGATCGGCCACGCGCAGGCTGAGGAATAACAGTGCCAACAGTGCTGCCAGCATGAAGACGCCAACCCAGATTTCGTTTTTCTTGCTTTGCATTGCATCAATTCCCAAACATCAGTGCTGTCAGCACAAAGTCCAAACCGAGTACCGCCAGTGAAGCATGCACTACGGTACGCGTTGTCGCCCGACTAATCCCTTCCGAGGTCGGGATGGCATCATAGCCATTGAACAGCGCAATCCAGGTTACCGTCACGGCAAAGACTGCGCTTTTAATGATGCAGTTGATGACATCGGTGCGAAAATCCACGGCATTTTGCATCGCTGACCAGAAGAAGCCCGGATCGATGCCTTTCCAGCCCACGCCCACCAACGCCCCACCGGCAATACCGACTGCCGTAAAGATCAAGGCTAGCAGCGGCATGCTGATAAACCCTGCCCAGAAGCGCGGCGAAACCACGCGACGCAGCGGATCAACGGCCATCATTTCCATGCTGGAGAGCTGTTCGGTGGCTTTCATCAAACCAATTTCTGCCGTCAGGGCTGAACCCGCGCGTCCTGCAAACAGCAATGCCGTGACCACGGGACCCAGTTCGCGCAGCAGCGACAAGGCCACCAGCATGCCGAGACTGGTTTCAGCGCTGTAGGTCGTCAGCACCAGATAACCCTGCAGGCCCAGCACCATACCAATGAATAAACCCGAGACCACAATGATCAGCAGCGACAGCACACCCACGCTGTACAGCTGTTTTACCAGCAGTGGCGCGTGGCGGCGGAAGGCAGGTTTACCCACCAGCGCATGAAACAGCATCAGGCCTGCACGGCCAAACGCCGCGCAAGTATTAATTCCCTGACGTCCAAGTGACGCCAGCGCCTTTAGCAACATCAGTTTACGTTCTCCCTGCACGAGTCAGATCGCTGAGGTAATCCCCGGCAGCGAAGCGGAATGGCACTGGACCGTCCGCATGACCCTCAATAAACTGGCGCACGCGCGGATCGGGATTTTCCCGCAACTCCGGCGCACTGCCCTGGGCAATAATCTTTTGACCGGCAACAATATAGGCATGGTCAGCAATGCTCAAGACCTCTGGCACATCGTGTGAAACCACAATGCAGGTCACACCTAACGAGTGGTTCAATTCATCGATCAATTTCACCAGCACGCCCATGGTAATCGGATCCTGGCCGACAAAGGGCTCATCGAACATGATCAGGTCCGGCTCCAGCGCAATCGCGCGCGCCAGTGCGGCACGGCGCGCCATGCCACCAGAAAGCTCGGCCGGCATCAGTTTAGCTGCACCGCGCAGGCCGACTGCTTCCAGCTTCATCATCACCGTGCTGTGCAGCAATTCCGGCGGTAATTGTGTGTGCTCACGCAACGGCCAGGCAACGTTATCAAAGACGTTAAGATCGGTAAAAAGTGCACCCGACTGGAACAACATGCTCATTTTTTTTCGCACTTCATACAATTTAGTGCGGGAAAGCGCTGGGATATTCTGGTCACGGAACCAAATTTCCCCTTTATCCGGTTGCAACTGACCACCAATCAGGCGCAGCAGCGTGGTTTTTCCAATCCCGGATGGCCCCATAATAGCAGTCACTTTACCCGCTGGCACGGTAAGCGAAATGTCATCAAAGATGACGCGGTCTCCGCGAGTGAAGCTGACGCCACGAACCTCAACCAGATTCGTTTTTTGCTGGATCATCGTTACCTCTTTATGCGGATCGGGCGTAATCAAAGTCGTGGATGGTAGCCTGGTAGACCACAATGCACGATAGTTTTACAGAAACTTACCCGTCAGGTGTGGCGAAAACGGCCTTAAAATTTACTTTTGCCTCTCAGACAGTCAAAATCAGCGCCTGTTTCCGCGCGCGCAATGTATTTACCTGTCGGACAAGGTTTGCCGACACACCTATCCATCAAGGATTTTTCATGTTCGTAGCCACTGCCCTGCTGTTTATTGGATTGATTTTACTGGCTTACGGTGCTGACCGTCTGGTTTTCAGTGCCGCGATCCTGTGTCGATCCTTCGGCATTCCTCCGCTGATCATCGGTATGACAGTGGTAAGCATTGGCACATCGTTACCCGAACTGATCGTTTCTTTTTCTGCAGCGCAGCATGGGCAAATGGATTTAGCTGTAGGGACGGCGCTGGGCTCAAACATTACCAATATTCTGCTGATCCTCGGCGGTGCCGCACTTTTGCATCCATTGACAGTGCACTCCAATCTGATTCGGCGCGAACTCCCCCTGATGCTGCTGGTCTCACTGCTGAGTGGCATCATGTTGTTTGATAATCACCTTAGTCGACTTGATGGCATCGCGCTGCTGCTGATTGCTTTAGGTTATCTGCTGATCGCCATTCGCATCGCCCGCCGCGCAGAGCGGGATAACAACGATACGTTAACGCGCGAACAATTGGCTGAACTGCCGCGCGATGAAGCTGGCAATACCGTGGCCTTTCTGTGGCTGGCGGTGGCGCTGATTATTCTGCCGATGTCAACGCGGATGGTGATCGATAATGCCACCGTGTTTGCCGACTATTTTGGTGTCAGCGAGCTGGTCATGGGTCTGACGTTGATTGCCGTCGGCACCAGCCTGCCTGAACTGGCTACCGTATTGGCGGGTGCATTGAAAGGTGAAGACGATATCGCTATCGGTAACCTGATTGGCGCTAATATCTTTAATCTGGCCATTGTGCTGGGCCTGCCCGCGCTGGTGCACCCCGGCAGCGTTGATGCACACGCTTTCGCACGAGATTACTGGGTGATGCTAGGTGTCAGCGTGCTGTTCGCCCTACTTTGCCTGTTACGCAAACGCCGGATTGGCCGCGTAGCGGGCTCTCTTTTGTTATCGGGATTTATTGCGTGGGTTCTGTGGCTGTGGCTCAGCCCTGCGCTCATCACAAGTTATTAAGGACGGACTGACCATGTCACATCAGCAACCGGTTTTTGATTACCAACAGGCAGGTAAAGCGGTACTGCGCATCGAACGCGAAGGGCTGGAGCAGCTCGATCAGTATATTAATGCCGACTTTAGCCGCGCCTGCGAAATGATCATTGCCTGCCGTGGAAAAGTGGTGGTGATGGGCATGGGCAAATCCGGTCATATTGGTGCAAAAATGGCAGCGACTTTTGCCAGTACCGGTACGTCTTCATTCTTTGTTCATCCTGGCGAAGCGAGCCATGGTGACCTCGGCATGGTGACAGCAAACGACGTGGTGATCGCTATCTCTAATAGTGGCGAATCGAACGAAATTCTGGCCCTCATCCCGGTCCTCAAGCGACAGAAAGTGCCGTTGATTTGCCTCACCAGCCGTCCGGAGAGTGCCATGGGGCGTGCCGCTGACGTGCATTTATGCGTGAAGGTTCCACAGGAAGCGTGCCCGCTTGGTCTGGCACCGACCTCCAGTACTACCGCCACGCTGGTGATGGGCGATGCGCTGGCGGTTGCCCTGCTGGAAGCACGTGGCTTTACTCAGGAAGACTTCGCGCTCTCACATCCCGGTGGCGCACTGGGCCGCAAACTGCTGCTACACGTCAGCGATATTATGCACAGTGGTGACGAGATCCCACACGTCAGCCGCGATGCGTCGCTGCGGGATGCGTTGCTGGAAATTACGCGCAAAAACCTCGGCCTGACGGTGATTGTTGACGACCTGATGAAAATCGAAGGCATTTTCACTGATGGCGACTTACGCCGCATCTTCGATATGGGTATCGATTTCCAGTCAGCCAGCATTCAGGATGTGATGACGCGCGGCGGGATTCGCGTGCGCCCGAATATGCTGGCTGTCGACGCACTGAATCTGATGCAAAACAAAAACATCACTGCGGTGCTGGTCGCCGATGACGATCGTCTGCTCGGTGTGGTACATATGCATGACATGCTGCGCGCTGGCGTAGTTTGAACAGGAACAAATAATGAGTGTTGAAACCACGATGATCGATACCTGCTATGGCCCGGTGAGTGCCGATGTAATGGCTCGGGCGGCGCAGATTCGCCTGCTTATTTGCGATGTCGACGGTGTGATGTCTGACGGCGTGATTTACATGGGCAACAACGGCGAAGAATTGAAAGCCTTTAACGTCCGTGATGGCTATGGTATTCGCTGCCTGCTGACCTCTGATATCGAAGTGGCTATTATTACTGGCCGCAAAGCGAAGCTGCTGGAAGATCGTTGCCAGACGCTCGGCATTACGCATCTTTATCAGGGACAATCAGATAAGCTTTTGGCGTGGCGTGAACTCCTGGATAAACTGTCATTATCTGCTGAACAAGTGGCTTACATCGGCGATGATTTGATCGACTGGCCTGTGATGGCGGAGGCCGGTTTGAGTGTGGCCGTCGCCGATGCCCACCCCGTGTTATTACCTCGTGCACACTACGTCACCCGTATTGCCGGTGGCCGTGGTGCGGTACGTGAACTCTGCGATCTGATTTTGATGGCGCAGAACAAATTTGAGGATGCCAAAGGGCAATCAGTATGAGTAAGAGCAGGCGTTGGATAACGCTGATTTTGGCCTTGATCGCCCTGGTGCTGATCGGCTGGAATCTCACCAACCAGGACGATAGCGAAGCGCCGGTGGCGACCAATAGCCAGGAGCCAACCTATACCAGCGAGAAGTCCCATTCTGTGGTATACAACCCCACGGGCGCGCTGGCGTACAAACTGATCTCGGATAAAGTGACTTACTTTGCGGCAGATGAGGTGAGCTGGTTCGATAATCCGGTTGCAACCACGTATGATGAAAATAAAGTGCCCACCTGGACTATACGTGCCGATAAGGCAAAGCTGACCAAAGATCGTATGCTGTATCTATATGGTCACGTCGAAGTGAATACCCTGACCCAGGATTCTCAACTTGAGCGCATTATTACCGATACGGCTCAGGTTAATCTGGTCACCCAGGATGTGACATCTGACGATCAAGTCACCCTATTTGGCCGCAGTTTTAATTCCACTGGCATGAAGATGCGCGGCAATTTACGAACCAAGAATGCCCAGCTGCTTGAAAAGGTCAAAACTTCCTATGAAATCCAAAATGAACAAAAACAGCCTTAAGTTGTTGTTGGTAAGCGCCTTACTGGCGACCAGCCTGCCCGCGCTGGCCCTGACGGGAGACTCTGACAAACCCGTTAATATTGATTCGGTGAATCAGGCGCTGGATCTGCAAGGCAACGTAGCGACCTTTACCGGCAATGTCATTGTGACCCAGGGTTCAATCAAAATCACCGCTGACAAAGTGGTGGTCACACGTCCAGGTGGCGACAGTAAAAAAACTATCGTGGATGCCTACGGCGCTCCCGCCACTTTCTACCAGATGCAGGATAACGGCAAACCCGTGCAGGGCCACGCCTCAAAACTGCATTATGAGCTGGCGAACGATTTCGTTGAACTGACGGGCAATGCCTTCATTCAGCAGCTGGACAGCAACATCAAAGGCGATCGCATCACTTACCTGGTGAAAGAGCAGAAAATGCAGGCCTTTAGCCAGGGCGAAAGCAAACGCGTCACCACCGTACTGGTGCCGTCGCAGTTGCAGGACAAAAACGGCTCGTCCACGAGCCCTAAAAAGAGTAACTGATCGCTATGGCCACATTAGTCGCTGAAAACCTGGCGAAAGCCTATAAAGGCCGCCGCGTGGTGGAAGATGTCAGCCTGCAGGTAAAATCTGGCGAGATTGTCGGCCTGCTGGGTCCAAACGGTGCCGGCAAGACCACCACATTCTATATGGTTGTCGGGATTGTGCCGCGTGATGCAGGCCGCATCGTGATCGATGACGAAGATATCAGTATTCTGCCGCTGCATGCGCGAGCGCGCCGGGGCATTGGCTATCTGCCGCAGGAAGCGTCAATCTTCCGCCGTCTAAGCGTGTTCGACAATCTGATGGCGGTGTTGCAAATCCGCGATGATTTAACGGAAGAGCAGCGTCAGGATCGTGCCAATGAGTTGATGGAAGAGTTCCACATTGAGCATCTGCGTGACAGCATGGGGCAGGCGCTTTCCGGTGGTGAACGCCGCCGTGTTGAAATCGCTCGCGCTCTGGCAGCCAACCCCAAATTTATCCTGCTGGATGAACCTTTTGCCGGTGTTGACCCGATCTCAGTCATCGATATCAAAAAAATCATCGAACACCTACGCGATAGCGGCCTTGGCGTGTTGATCACCGATCACAACGTGCGTGAAACGCTTGCGGTGTGCGAACGTGCTTACATCGTGAGCCAGGGACATCTGATCGCGCATGGCACGCCGGATGAAATTCTTGCAGATGAGCAGGTTAAACGGGTTTATTTGGGCGAAGAGTTCAGACTCTGATAAGGTGTCGTTATTCACGACATTTGCTTAGGAAATTCAAGCAGAATTATGAAGCAAGGTTTGCAACTCAGGCTCAGCCAACAGCTGGCGATGACCCCACAGTTGCAGCAGGCCATTCGTCTGCTGCAACTCTCTACGCTTGAACTCCAGCAGGAACTGCAACTGGCGCTGGAAAGCAATCCGCTGCTTGAGCAAACCGATCTGCATGAAGAAGTAGATTCACGTGAGCATCAGGAGAGCGACTCGTTAGACACACGTGAAGCCCTCGAACAGAAAGAGATGCCCGAGGAGCTTCCACTCGACGCCACCTGGGATGAAATCTACACCGCGGGAACGCCTTCTGGCACGGGTACCGATTACCAGGATGATGAGCTGCCGGTTTATCAAGGTGAAACCACCCAGTCACTGCAGGACTACCTGATGTGGCAAGTGGAGCTCACGCCGTTTACGGATACCGACCGCGCGATTGCCACTTCAATTGTCGACGCCATTGATGACACGGGCTATCTCACCGTTTCCGTCCAGGACATCTGCGACAGCATTGGTGATGAAGAGCTGACGCTGGAAGAGGTTGAAGCGGTGCTGAAGCGTGTTCAGCGCTTTGATCCTGTCGGTGTCGGTGCACGTGATCTACGTGACTGCTTGCTGGTGCAACTTTCACAATACGCTGCCGATGCGCCAATGCTGGCAGAAGCGCGGTTGATCGTCAGTGAACATCTGGATCTGCTGGCCAACCACGATTTTCGCAGCCTGATGCGTGTAACACGCCTCAAGGAAGAAGTGCTGAAAGACGCGATGCTGCTGATTCAGTCACTCGATCCCCGTCCCGGCCAATCGATCAACACCAGCGAACCCGAGTATGTGATTCCTGATGTACTGGTGCGTAAAACCAGTAAGCGCTGGACCGTTGAATTGAATTCAGACAGCTTGCCGCGCCTGAAGATCAATCAACATTACGCCGCGATGGGCGGTTCCGCACGTAACGACAGCGACAGCCAATTCATTCGCAGTAATTTGCAGGAAGCCAAATGGCTGATTAAAAGCCTCGAAAGCCGCAACGACACACTGCTCAAAGTGACGCGTTGTATTGTCGAGCAGCAGCAGGCGTTCTTTGAACAGGGCGAGGAATACATGCGGCCGATGGTGCTGGCAGATATCGCCCAGGCCGTGGACATGCATGAATCCACCATTTCCCGTGTGACCACGCAAAAGTACCTGCACAGCCCGCGTGGCATCTTTGAATTAAAATATTTTTTCTCCAGCCATGTGAATACCGAAGGCGGTGGCGAAGCCTCTTCCACGGCTATCCGTGCCCTGGTGAAGAAATTGATCTCCGCGGAGAACCCCGCAAAACCCTTGAGCGACAGCAAACTCACCTCCATGTTATCCGATCAGGGCATCATGGTGGCGCGACGTACGGTTGCTAAATATCGCGAGTCTTTATCTATACCGCCATCAAACCAGCGTAAGCAGTTGGTTTGACCGAACGAAGAAGGAAGACCTATGCAGCTAAACCTGACCGGACTGAATGTTGAAATCACTGAACCGCTGCGCGAATTTGTAAATAGCAAATTTGCCAAACTGGAACACTACTTTGATCGTATCAATCAGGTTTATATTGTTCTGAAAGTGGAGAAGGTGACGCAGATTGCGGAAGCAACACTGCACGTCAACGGCGGAGAGCTGCACGCCACAGGGGAAGCGGAAGACATGTACGCGGCCATCGACGGGTTAATCGACAAGCTTTCCCGTCAGCTGACCAAACACAAAGACAAACTGAAAAAACACTAACCTTCATGCTTGCAGAGTGCTGACCGATTCGGCACTCAGAGCGCAAATGGGGCGGGTTAACCGCCCCGTTTTGTCATCTGCGCAAGCGCCAACGGGAGACTCGCCATTGTGCTATGAATGGCGTTAACCTTGCGGCTATGTGAACTCGCAAGTGAAACGATGATGAACAACGATCTGACACTGGAATTGAGCTCGGTCCTCTCACTGGACTGTACCCGTAGCGGCGTACACTGCCAGAGTAAAAAACGCGCGCTGGAAATTATCAGCGAGCTGGCAGCGAAGCAGCTCAATCTGCCGCACCAGACACTATTTGAAGCCATTCTGACTCGCGAACGTATGGGCAGTACTGGCATTGGCAACGGTATCGCCATTCCGCATGGCAAGCTGGAGGAGGATACGCTGCGCGCCGTTGGCGTATTTATCAGCCTCGACCAACCGATCGCCTTTGACGCCGTGGACAATCAGCCGGTTGATCTGCTGTTTGCTCTGCTGGTGCCTGCAGACCAGTGCAAAACCCATTTGCATACGCTGTCGCTGGTCGCTAAACGTCTGGCAGACAAAACCGTCTGCCGCCGTTTGCGTGCGGCACAGAGTGATGAAGAACTCTATGCCATTATCACAGAAGCTCAGGAAGAACACTCTTAAGCGACAGACACATTTACCGGCCTATTCGTCGGTTTAAAACGGGAGAAATGTGATGGTGCTGATGATCGTTAGCGGTCGGTCAGGCTCAGGAAAATCGGTCGCACTGCGTGCCCTGGAAGACATGGGATTTTACTGTGTCGATAATCTACCCGTGGTGCTGCTACCGGAATTAGCGAACACCCTAACAGAGCGCAATATTTCGGCGGCCGTCAGCATTGATGTGCGCAACATGCCTGAATCGCCGGAGGTGTTTGAAACGGCGCTCAACAATCTGCCGGATTCGTTTTCACCACAGTTACTGTTCCTGGACGCCGATCGCAACACGCTGATACGGCGTTACAGCGATACTCGCCGCATCCATCCGCTCTCCAGTAAAAACCTGTCACTGGAAAGCGCGATTGATGAAGAGAGTGATCTGCTGGAGCCTTTGCGTTCGCGGGCAGACCTGATCATCGATACGTCCGAAATGTCGGTCCATGAGTTGGCTGAAATGCTGCGTACGCGCCTGTCAGGCAAACGTGAGCGTGAGCTGACCATGGTGTTTGAGTCCTTCGGCTTCAAACACGGCATTCCCATTGATGCCGATTACGTCTTCGATGTGCGTTTCCTGCCAAACCCGCACTGGGATCCCAAGCTGCGTCCGATGACCGGGCTTGATCGTCCTGTTGCGGCTTTCCTCGACCGCCACACTGAAGTACATAACTTCATTTACCAGACGCGCAGCTATCTGGAGCTGTGGTTGCCGATGCTGGAAACCAACAACCGCAGCTATCTAACGGTCGCGATTGGCTGTACCGGGGGGAAACACCGTTCGGTTTACATCGCCGAACAGCTGGCAGATTACTTCCGTTCACGCGGCAAAAATGTGCAGTCTCGTCATCGCACTCTGGAAAAACGTAAATCATGACCGTGAAGCAAGTCGTTGAGATTCGCAATAAGCTGGGCATGCATGCGCGCCCGGCAATGAAACTGTTCGAGTTGGTGCAGAGTTTTGACGCAGAGGTACTACTGCGCAATGAAGCCGGTACGGAAGCCGAAGCCAGCAGCGTGATTGCGCTGTTGATGCTCGACTCCGCGAAAGGCGGCCATATCGAGATTGAAGCCAGCGGTCCGCAGGAAGTCGAGGCGCTGGCTGCGGTGATTGAGCTGTTCGAAGCCGGGTTTGACGAAGATTAATTGCTGTTAATGCAATTTGTAACGCGCGAGGAAACCTTCCCCACCTAACTGACGCATCTGGCGTATTATCCACTGCTGGCGCATTCGTATATACCCGGAAGGTGCATCAGCGCGGAAGCGAATCGGGTTTGGTAGTACCGCCGCCAGCAGCGCCGCTTCAGAAATCGTCAGACGACTGGCTGGTTTGTGGAAGTAGCGCTGTGAAGCCTCTTCCACACCAAACACGCCGTTGCCAAACTCCGCAATATTCAAATATACCGTCAGAATGCGGCGTTTGGTCCACACGGTTTCGAGTCCAACGGTTAAACCGGCTTCCAGCCCTTTTCGCACCCAGCTGCGGCCATCCCATAAGAACAGGTTTTTTGCGGTCTGCTGCGACAGCGTTGAGGCACCACGCATCTGTTCTGAGCCATCGTTATCCAATACTTTTTGTATCGCATCGACATCAAAGCCCCAGTGCTCCGGAAATTTTTGATCTTCAGAAGCGATCACGGCCAGCGCCATCCACGGAGAAATCTCATCCATGCTGACCCAATCGGAGTGCGCCACATAGTCGAACCGACCACTGAACCAGGCGCCCAGTTGACGCTCCACCATCACCGCAGAAAACGGCACTGGTAAAAAGGCAAAGATCACGATGCCTGCCAGCCAAATTCCCAACCACGCAAGCAGCACTTTAGCAATCAGCACTTTAAGGCGTTGCCCCATTTTCCCTTTACTCTTACTCATGCAATTTTCTCTTACCTGTTCCCTGCATTAATCAATCACCCCGGTCACAATTTTGATTACCTGTAATCCTGGGCAAAACTTTACCGCTTATCCCGTGAAAGTTAGAGATGAAGTTATTACCTGCGTCATCATCGTTCGTCTATTAGAGCCAATCACATCAAGCACTTCCATTATGAGGGAATCGGTTCCATGGTGAAAAACCCAGCAAAACCCTTACAATCGGATACTTCATACAAAGTGATAAAGATCACGTTTAAACTTTCACAATACTTAACAATAAAATTTCAAAGCGTTTGAATAAGCGCACTGATGAGCGCAGCCGTTTCAATAAACGTGGCTGAAATCGCGTCAACATCATCATGATTAGCCCTGACAATGGTAAAGGATTTAGCCTTCCGTTTGGTTTACATTGCACCGCAAAAGCTTAAACTGGAACTTTCAGCAGAGGGTTTCCAAAACGTTTTGGATAACCCACCAGAACTACCTTATTTGTTACCTAATATCAGCATGTTAAGTTCAATCAACTCTGATTTTTCGACTGATTAGGAATTTCAGTGCAGCTGTCAGGCTTTTCCTGCTTCAGGCTGAAGGAAATTCAGGCAAAAAGCAGAACAATTGGTCAAAAATAGTGCAATACGGCAAAGAAATTAATTCCTTGCTTGACTGTGTCAGCAAATTAATGTTTTCTGTATTTAATCGCTGCTCAACTTCACACAATTTAATGAATCTTGTCACAAGCGTTGGCGAATTTGTTAAGGTGATTTCGAAGCGTTAACCAATACCATACTGTTGCTGATCTATTCGACTTCTAACGATAGCAGCAGTACCCATTTCCCTGGTGTTGGCGCAGTATTCGCGCACCCCAGTTTCGACTGGGGTCATTTTTTTCTGGCGTCCGAAGATTTTTCCCTTTCAGCTACCCACTCGCGTAACACGTTAACGTCATGCAGCCACTCATGTTTTAATTCGTCGATCCACTCCTGCACGTTGTCCCACCATGCTGGCAGTTCCGGTGACTGTATCTGTTTCGCCAGTTTCTGCAGATGCAACAGTCCTACTGAGCCCGCAGCACCCTTAATTTTATGCCCTTCTTCCGCAATCCCTTTTTGATCGCGCGCCATCATGTTGGAATCCAGCACGTCGAGATAGCCCGGCATCATCTGTTCAAACATCGTCAGGCTTTGTGTAATCAATCCTGGGCCGACCAATTCGATATACTGTTCCAGCATCTCCACATCGAGCAGCATGCGCGAGTGTACGTCTGAGGACGTCTGAATCTCTTCTTCCGGTTCGCCCTGGTAATCCCAGAACTTTTTAATCATCGCCGTTAAGGCCGGCACCGCCAGCGGTTTACTCAGCACATCATCCATACCGGCGTCGAGATACTCTTTTTTATCTTTCAGCACGTTGGCGGTCAGTGCCACCAGCGGCGGCAGCGCCATGCCAGCATGGCGTTGGTGAATAGCGCGCGACACATCCAATCCGGTCATATCCGGCAGTTGAATATCCAGCAACACCAGATCAAATTCCTGCGGATCAAACATCGCCAGCGCTTCAGTGCCGGTCATCGCCACTTCCACACTGCATCCCAGTTTCTCCAGTACCGAGCGCGCCACAATGACGTTCAGTTCAATATCTTCAACCAGTAATACGTGCAGCGCCGGCAGTGGCATGCTGTCGTCGAGATCTTCGTCTTCCACCTCATCGGCCACACGAGGTGCATTTATCTCGACCACAAAGCATGAGCCCTGCCCCGGCGCACTACTCACGCTAATATCGCCGCCCATCGCCTGTGCCAGACGCCGAGAAACCGCCAAACCAATACCGGTACCGGTGGCGGGTTTTCCGCCGTGCTGATCTTTTACCTGGTAATACATGGCGAAGATCTTGTCCTGCTCTTCCTGCGGAATTCCCATGCCAGAATCCTGCACTTCAAAGCGCAGCGTTTCGTCCTGGTGATAGGCGACCCGCACCACAATCTCACCCTGCTGGGTGAATTTCACCGCGTTACCGATCAGGTTCCATAAAATTTGACGCAGGCGCGTGCCGTCAGCAGAGATGATGTGCGGCAATGGCAGCTCTGGCGCCATCACGAACTTCAGTCCTTTCGGCTGCGCCAGTAACCCGGAGAGGTTTTCCAGATCGGCCAGGAAACCGGTGAAGTCGAGTGGCTGATTATCCAGCTGCACTTTGCGGCGCTCAATTTTGTCCACTTCAATCACGTCATTAAAGATGTTGCCAAGCGTGATGGCCGAGACATGGATGGTTTTCAGGTACTTCAGTTGTTCCTGATTGAGATCGGTGTCCAGCAGAATGCGGCTCAAGCCGACAATGCCATTCAGCGGCGTACGCAGTTCATGGCTGATGGTTGAAATAAAGGTGGTCTTCTCACGGCTGGCATTCTCCAGCGCGTCCTGATAACGCTTACGCTCAGTAATATCGCGACCAAAGCCCATCAGGCCGCTGCGTTTACCGACGCGATCGTAATACGGCACTTTGCGGATTTCGAAGCAGGCTTTGCGCCCATCAGGATATTGCAGCCACTGTTCGTACGTCAGGGAGACGTTATGGCGGAATACCTTTTCATCCGTCTCCAGCACCTTGGAGGCGGCATCTTCATCGTAAATGTCGCGCGGCGTCAGGCCAATCAGTTGCTTCTCGCTCATGCCGGTTAGCAACTCCATCGCACGGTTACAGCCCGAGAACTGCTTGTCGATGTTGCGATAGAATACCAAGTCCGGTGAGGCATCGAGGAAGGAGCGTAAGAAAGAGGATTGCTGTTCCAGCTCGATTTGCGCCTGTTCACGACGCGCCATCTCTTCGCGCAGTTTATCCATCACCTGCTCGCGGGCCTGCTCCGCTTTGATACGATCGTTAATTTCCTGATTCAGCTGAGCGATGGTCTCTTTCATTTGCTGATTAAGTTCAAGATCGCGTGTGCGCATCTCTTCCAGCTTATCGACCAGCTTTGTCAGGCGCTGGCGAGACTCTTCCAGCTGATCAACCACCACCGAGAGAAAATAGACGGCCCAGGGCGTGATTAAGAGACCAAAGAACACCGATCGCACCACATCGATACTCTCAACATGGCCACGCAGTACCATGGTGACCGCCATCTGCACCACCATCGCCAGCACCACCAGTGCTGAAGCTAACAGTAGTGAGAAACGCACCAGCCCAAGCTTGACCATCAAATCAACGTAGTACTGCGCTAAAAGACGAATCTGTTTCATCACGAGCTCCCTGAACGAAATCTGGCTCATGATAGCGTAATTATCGCGGCACTGCGCCGACTCAGCGTGTCATTGCCTGCTGACTTTGCCTCATTATGGTGCATCGCAGCGCCTTTTCGCCGATGTTCGCGTCGTTATGCGTAAAGCGCTTGACTAAATCTGCCAACTGAATAATCTGGAGGGCCGCGCTTTTGCGACCCTTTTGTCACATCCCGTGCTATTCCGCCTCCCGGCAGCCATTTCATCTGATGGTTGCGTCTTGTTATTGCATATTCATTCAACTTTAGCGCCATTTTACTCACAATCAGCTTGATTAATTTTACTAATGACAGCCCTATTTTGATTCAAATATGACGCCATAAGAAAAACAGATACATGCTGTGCGTGAAACCGCCCCAACAGAATTTTATGCTGATGGAATGCAGTTATTCAGCATTGATTAGATATCTGAGGCGTACCTCACAGTGAGACGGCTCACACTTCATAGGGGAATCAGAATCGTCAGATTGACAGTTATTTACGTAATAAATTGTTCATAATCATAGTGTTAATTGGTAAAACAGCCGATTAACCGCAACAAAGCTGGCTATTTGACCTGAGTTCGCTTTCCCGATAAGTTGGAATTCCGCTGGATGCTTTCCAGTCGGGACTGTGTCTCGGCATATCTATGCAGCAAGAAACTCCCTCTGGATGCAAGTTATCTCCCGTAAGAGACCGGAAGTAAGAGCAGCTCATCAAGGACGAGACCATACTCTCTTGAGAGCCTTTGCTCGGTATTGCGACGTCCGCGTTTAAGCGGCGAAAACGAATTTGATACAGCACGCAGCGGTGCTCTGTGCTTGAAATAATGCAGGTAATGTCAAAAGCAGTTTAAGGAGACCCTCAATGTCCACTCAAAAACCTCATCCCTATGGTTTGTATGATCCCTCAGCCGGTAGTGATAGCTGTGGTGTTGGGTTTATTACCCGTAAGGACGGCGAGCAGACCCATGAGATCCTGCAGATGGCCCATAGCGCACTGTGCACGGTACCGCACCGTGGCGGCATGTCTGCTGAGGGCGTGGGCGATGGCGCAGGTGTCAACGTCGACCTTTCTCTGAACTTCTTCCGTAAAGTCACCGGCCAACCGCTGGAAGCCGGTCGCTTTGGCGTCGGTAACTTCTTCGTGCCAAAAGATGCCGAGCTTCGCGCGAACGCTGAGCGTCTGGTGGAAGAAACCCTCGCTGCCCATAACTTCCCTGTGCTGATGAAGCGTGATATGCCGCTGGACGGCAGCGTGACGCGTCCAGCCGCTCTGCAATTCCAGCTGCCGATTGTGCAGTGGATCTTTGCGGCTCCGCAGGAAGTCACCGAACAACTCGAGTTCGAGCGCCACATCTATCGTGCGCTGCTGGACATCGAAGCGCGTGCCTTTACTGAAAGCGAATTCGGCGGTCTCTATCCGCTGTCGCTCTCTTCACGCACTCAGGTATTTAAAGCACGCCTGAACTCTAATGAAGTGATTCCGTACTTCAAAGATTTGACCGATGCCGATCATCAGGTGCGCGGGCTGTTCTTCCATACCCGCTTCTCGACCAACACCGATCCGCACACCACCATGGCACAGCCGTTCCGTCTGATGGCGCACAATGGTGAATTGAACACCGACCGTAAGAACCGTATCGCTGAAGCGGCGCTGATGCTGGCGCGCGGTAAGAAAATCGTGCGTCCGAAAGGCCAGTCCGACAGCTCGCGTCTGGACCAAAGCATTCATAGCCGTTTGATGGAAGATAACCTCGACCTGATCAACGCCGTCGTCTCAATGATGCCACCAGCGTGGGAAAACGACACCTCACTGTCAAATGAAGTGCGCGCCATGCTGGAGTACTTCTCTCTGTATGAAGAGAAGAACGATGGCCCGGCAGCGTTGATCTTCGGTAATGGCGAAGTGATCGGGGCACGCCTTGACCGCCTGGGTCTGCGCCCATTGCGTTCTGTCGAAACCGCTGAATACATCGGTGCGATGTCAGAAGCGGGTCAGATTGCCTTCCCACCGGAAAGCGTACTGCGTCGTGGCCGTATCGAAGCGGGCGGCATGCTCTATTACGATCACAAAGAAAAACGCTCTTACACCACGGTGGAAGCGCTGGAAAAACTGGCAGCAGAGAAAGATTACCTTTCACTGCTGAGCGCGGCTCGCGTGGACCTGCACGATCTGCCGGAGATTCAGGCAGAGCAGCTGGGCTCACCGCTTCGCTATCGTGGCGACCTCAAAACCTATCAGCGTTTTGTGGCGTACTACTACAACCAGGAAAGCTTCAAATTCATGATGGACCCGATGCTGCAAACCGGCGCTGAGAAGATCTCGGCGATGGGTTACGGCAACGCCATCAATGGCCTGTCCGACCACGAAGGCGGCATGGCGCACTACTTCTCACAACGCTTTGCTCAGGTCACCAACCCGCCGCTGGATTCTATCCGCGAAGCGGACGGCATGACGCTGCGCGTGGCACTGGGTGCAAAACCGCACCTTGGCCGCAGCAAAGGTCAGCAGGTTATCGTGCCAACGCCGATCCTGACACACCTCGATATGCTGCGTCTGCGTGAGCAAACCATCGCACCTTATGCGCGTTTCGAGATGCTGTATGAGCCGGTCATCGGCAAAGATATCGTCAGCCGTGCCGCCAACGCCAAAGCGCTGGAGAACGCCATTGATAATCTTGCACAGCAGGTCGTGGATTTCGCACGCCAGCAGGGCGGCATTGCGGTAATCACCGACCGCCACATCTCTTCAACTCACGCGGCGATTCCTATGCTGCTGATGGTCTCTGCCATCAACCAGCGTTTGGTGCAGGAAGGTCTGCGTCTGGATGTTTCTCTGGTGGTAGAAAGCGGCCAGAGTATCTCCTCTCACCACATTGCAGCCACTTTAGGCTTTGGTGCGTCAGCGGTTTACCCGCTGGGCGTACAGATGCGCGCGGAAGAGAAATATGGCGAAGGCGAAGAAGGTAACAAAGCCTTCAAACGCTATGCCAAAGCCGCCGAAAAAGCCTTGATGAAGACCATGGGTAAAGTGGGTCTCTGTACCGTTGAGAGCTACAGCTGTGGTGAATTCTTTGAACCTAACTTCCTGAATACCGACGATCCGGTTCTGAAGAAGTACTTCCCGAATATCAAAACCCCTGTGGGTGGCGCGGGCTTCCCGGCTATCGCTCAGATGGCGGTTGACTGGCATCAGAGTGCGCTGAAAATCCAGGGCGAGGCAGAAGTGCCACTGCTCGGCTTGTTCAAAGAGCGTGCGGAAGGTGCAGGTCACTCTTACGGCACCATCGCCGTGCGTACCTTTATTGATATGACGGAACAGCCGATTCGCTTCGCGGACAAAGCACGCGAAGAGGACAATTTCATCCGTCTGATGACGCTGGCCAAACTGGACAATGCCTTCAGCATTAAAGCTGACGCATTCAAAGACAGTAGCTTCGAACGCATCCCGAACGAGGTCATTGACTCACTGGCGATCACGCCGGATTACCGTCAATTCTCTAGCCTGATGCACGCCGAGCGTAAACGTCGTCCTGCTGCGCTGCGTGACATCCTCGCGCTGCCGTGTGATTTGACCCACGTTGATAGCGAAGCGGAGTTTGGTCGTAAACTCGGCCGTTACTCACTGGTCAACAACGGTTTTGCTACCCGTGGATTGAAGTGTGAAGCGGTGGAAGGCAGCCTGAACCAGTTCGAGCTGCGCCTGATTGATTCAATCGCGGGCCTGAAGCCAGAAGATGAACGTCTGGAAGCGCTGGCACGTGCACTGAAAACCCGCTTTAGCGACGACATCGAAAGCAGCAGCGTGGCCGGCGGTGTATTGCACATCACCGCTTACGGTAAAGCGGCAGATTATCTGTCACTGATCTTTACCGCATTGCCTTCGCTGCCACTCGAAGAGATCCAGCCGGCACACGAAATTACCCGTACTTTCGCCTCAGGTGCGATGAGCCACGGTGCGTTGGTGGCACCTGCACATGAAGCGGTAGCGCACGGCACTAACATGGTCGGCGGCATGAGTAACTGTGGTGAAGGTGGCGAGCACTATTCCCGTCACGGCACCATCCGCGCGTCACGCATTAAGCAGCTGGCGTCAGGCCGATTCGGCGTGTGGGCGGCTTATCTGGCCGATCCGATGCTGGAAGAGCTGGAGATCAAAATCGGTCAGGGCGCGAAACCAGGTGAAGGCGGACAGCTGCCTGCACCGAAAGTGACCGTGGAGATCGCCGCCGCGCGTGGCGGTACGCCGGGTGTTGAGTTGGTTTCACCCCCACCGCACCACGATACCTACTCCATCGAGGATTTGGCGCAGCTGATCCACGACTGTAAGGCAGCGCGCGTGCGCGTTATCGTGAAACTGGTGTCTTCAGAAGGCATCGGTACCATCGCGGTGGGCGTGGCAAAAGCTGGCGCAGACGTCATTAACGTGGCAGGTAACACCGGTGGTACTGGTGCGGCCTCGGTCACCAGCCTGAAATACACCGGACGCGTTGCCGAAATCGGTATCGCGGAAGTGCATCAGGCGCTGTGCGCGAATGGCCTGCGTGACAAAGTGCAGCTGCGTTGCTCCGGTGCACAACAAACCGGTAGCGATGTGATCAAATCTGCCCTGCTCGGTGGCGACAGCTTCGAGTTCGGCACCACTGCGCTGATGATGCTGAAATGCGTAATGGCGAAAAACTGTAACGTTAAATGCCCGGCCGGTTTAACCACCAACGCCGAAGCCTTTGATGGCGATCCGCGTCAACTGGCACAGTACTTCGTTAATGTAGCGCAAGAAGTGCGTGAATTCCTCGCACGCCTCGGCCTGCGTTCACTGCGCGAAGCACGTGGCCGTTCTGACCTGCTGCACCTGATGGATCATCCACTGGAAGTCGGCAAGCTGGATCTGCGTGCGATGTTGACCGTGGTGCCAGAGCAGAAAATCGCGAAGCCGGTCTATCTGGAAAAAGATTTTGAGCTGGATGATGGCTGGGTTGAAGAGCTGAAAACACAGCTGATCGACCAGGCGAGCCGCGATATCGCGCTCGGCGCAGGCATTACCCTGAACAACCGTAACAAGAGCGTGGGCGGCCAGTTGGCCATCGACATCGAGCGCATGCTCAACCACGAACTGTCTGCTGAACAACGTGCTGCACTGCCAGCGGTGTTCAAAGACGATCGCGGCCGTCATTATCTGGCACCGCGCACGGTGAATATCCACACCAGCGGTTCTGCCGGTCAGTCATTCGGTGCCTTCTGCAACGATGGTATGCAGATGAAGCACTACGGCACCTGTAACGATGGCGTAGGTAAAGGTCAGTGCGGTGGCGAGCTGGTGGTGATGTCACCGGGTGGCGGCGCTCAAGACAGCGACGGCAACGTGCTGATCGGTAACTTCGCGCTGTTTGGTGCGACCGGCGGCCGTTTGTTCGTACAAGGCCAGGCGGGCGACCGTTTCGCGGTTCGTAACTCCGGTGCAACCGCAGTCGTCGAAGGTGTCGGCGATTTCTGCTGCGAATACATGACCAATGGCGCAATTCTGAACCTCGGCACCTTTGGTAAAGGTTTCGGCAACGGCATGAGCGGTGGCTTTGCTTACCAGTATGATCCATACGGCGCACTGGCAGGACACGCAGCGGGTGATTCCGTGCTTTTCGGTTCAATCGCTGACGAAGATGAATTGGCGCAGGTTCACAAGCAAGCCGTGCTGACCATGCTGAACTGGCACCTGGAAGCCACTAACTCGCCGCGCGCAGCCTGGCTGCTGGAGAATTGGGAAACCGAGTGCCACCACTTTGTCTACGTGATGCCGCGTTCACTGCTGCTGTATCAAGATGGTGGCGAGATCCTAAAAGCGAAATCACGTAAGGATCTGCTGGAAGAGCTGTCAACCTCACTGGCTGCACATCAGGTTGCCAAATTCAAAGCGGCCTGGCGCACGGGTAAAACCATTGCGGATGGCGCCGTACCGGCTTACGGTGCGACCGATACGGCAGAAATGTTCGTGTTGCTCAACAACTACACCGTGCTGAGCTTCGCGCAGCAGCTGGCGCTGGGCAAACTGCCGAAAGGCACGCCTGTTGAAGATGCTGCGGTTGAGAAAGCGGTTCGTAACCTGCTGATGACCGAAGATTTTGCGCTGGTGAGCAAACTGCAACGCCATGCACGCTCAGCCATTGAGAGCTACAGCGATGACGAACTGGCGAGTCTGATTGCAGCAAAACGTATGTCCGATTACAAAGCAGCATTAACGCAACGCAACATTCGCTCCATGGACAGCCTGGCGACTTATGGCTGGATCATTTATCAGGATGCCCGTAACCGCGAGGTGCTCGGCCATCTGCCTGATTTCGAAGAGCTGTTTGCGCGTGCTGCACTGCCAGAAATCGCCGCTGCTGTCGGGAAACTTTCCTGATAGCAGCACCAATGAATGTGTGTATATTGACTGAACATCACGAAACGGGTTTGAGTACAGATATCCATGAAGATTCCTTACATTCCTGAAGATGCGCCATTTAACGGCGAACAGAAATACTGGCTGGCGGGTTTTCTCGCCGGTCTCCACTCGCGCCTGTTGGTATTAGAAGATAAGCAGACGGCACCTGCCGCCGGTGGCACCACCAATACTCAGCTGCACATTCTGTTCGGTTCACAAACCGGCAACGCAGAAGCGCTGGCACAAACCGCGGCTAAAGCGGCACGAGCCAAAGGCTTGGTGCCTGTGGTTCAGGCTCTGGGTGAAGTGGACCTGGACGTGTTCGCGACCATGCGTCATGTGCTGATTGTCACCTCCACCTACGGTGAAGGCGAAATGCCGGACAACGCACAGCTGTTCTGGCAGGCACTCTCTGCCAGCACCGCGCCACGCCTGGAGCAGATGCACTTTGCCATCCTGGCGATTGGTGATACCGGTTACGATGGCTTCTGTCAGGCCGGTAAGTTCTTCGATATGCGTCTGGAACAGCTGGGTGCAAAACGTGTCTTTGACCGCATCGATTGCGATATCGACTTCGAAGAGCCGTCGAGTGCATGGATTGGCGATGCAATGCCACAATTTGCCGCCAGTGCGGGCAGCAGTGGCACGGTATTAGAGAGCGCGCCAGAAGCGCCTGTCATTCCAGGTAGCAACAAACAGAACCCTTACGCGGCTGCATTGGCGACCAACAAGCGTCTCTCAGGCGAATCATCGGCGAAAGATATTCGCCACTTTGAATTCGACCTCACCGACAGCGGCCTGAAATATGAAGCCGGTGATGCGTTGGGTGTCATCCCAGTGAACGATGCTGAACTGGTTAGCCTGCTGTTAAGCGAGCTGAAAGCCGATTACGAAACGCCAGTACCTGGCTTTGACCGTAACCTCGGCGACCTGCTGACCTATCAGTTCGAAATCTCTGAGCCATCGCGCAAGCTGATTGAGTGGGTAGGCCAGCACACTGCCAACCAGGAACTGCTGCACGTATTGCAGCACGACGATAAAGACACTCTGGCTAACTGGCTGTGGGGCAAAGACACACTGGATCTGCTGCAGCTTGAGCTGAAGCGCACTCTGTCTGTACCAGAGTTCGTGGCGATGCTGCGTCCGTTGCAGCACCGTGCGTACTCCATCTCTTCCAGCTCCAAAACGCATCCGAATCAGGTGCACCTGACAATTGCTTCCGTGCGCTACCACAGCGGTGGCCGTGAGCGTAAAGGCGTATGTTCAACCTACCTGGCTGAGCGCGTGCGCCGTGGCGAGAAGCCAGCTATCTTTATTTCGCCAAACAAAGCGTTCCGCGTGCCGGCTAACGGCAATGCTCCGCTGATTATGGTTGGACCTGGCACCGGTATTGCCCCGTTCCGTGCCTTCCTGCAGGAACGCCAGTCAACCGGCGCTGAAGGTAAGAACTGGCTGTTCTTCGGGGATCAGCATCAGGAACACGACTACATTTATGAAGATGAGCTTAACGGCTGGCAGCAAAGCGGTCTGTTAACACATCTCGACCTGGCATTCTCACGCGATCAGGAAGAGAAGATCTACGTGCAGAATCGTATGCTGGAAAAAGGCGCTGAGCTGTATGCCTGGCTGCAGGATGGCGCGTACTTCTATGTTTGTGGCGATGCTTCGCGCATGGCGAAAGATGTGGATGCAGCGCTGTATGAAGTGGTGCGCCAGTTTGGTGGACTCTCTAGCGAACGTGCAGCGGCTTACATTGACCAGTTGAAGAAAGATAAGCGCTATCTGCGTGACGTCTACTAAGGCCCAAAAAAAGGAAGCTAATGAGCTTCCTTTTTTACATCTGCTGTCGCGGCACGATGAATCGCACCATGTAAACGCGGTTCAGATGCGCGATCAATCGCGCCGTTATTGAGAAATGCTTCCATAAAAAAACGGGCCAATTGGCCTAATCCCGATCAGTTAAGCCTGACTGGCATTTTTTCTTCTGGCTGTCGGATATTTATAGGGTCTCTCTTTCACCACCCTTGGGAAC
>NZ_JASGBX010000047.1:0-487 GCF_030053335.1 Pantoea sp. EABMAA-21 | reverse complement strand
TCACCATCACCCCGCGTCATATCGGCCTTCACCGACCGCAGCATGCGCTGTGCCTCACGGTGGTTGTAATCCTTTGCTGTCACACCCGCTTCAACCACGTTGTGGGTCAGATTCAGGTTCCAGACGGATTCCTGAGCATTGTCTTCAAGACCCGAGGGACTGTTCAGCGGCAGCGACTTCTGATCGGAATAAGCGCTCTGCGCGTCACCAAAACGGATGACCTCAGTCTGAGTGTCTGGCTGAAGTGTGAAGTAATAGAAAATGCCGATTTCGGACAACAGACGCTGTACAAACTTCAGGTCACTTTCATGATACTGGTTAATCTGCTCCCTTTTGGGGTAGCCATGCTTCAGGCTGAATTCATATTCCCACCCCTTAAAACCATGCTCATCCAGTATCTGACTGACGACTTCCGGAACGGATTTATTCACAAAGAAACGGTGTGAGCGGAATTGTTTATCCAGAAGCGCAAAGCGGGGTTCAATAA
>NZ_JASGBX010000011.1:0-205853 GCF_030053335.1 Pantoea sp. EABMAA-21 | reverse complement strand
GAGCGGTAGTTCAGTTGGTTAGAATACCTGCCTGTCACGCAGGGGGTCGCGGGTTCGAGCCCCGTCCGTTCCGCCACCCTTTTAGGGGCGTAGTTCAATTGGTAGAGCACCGGTCTCCAAAACCGGGTGTTGGGGGTTCGAGTCCCTCCGCCCCTGCCAGAAAACAATCCTTTGCTTCGGCAAAGGATTTTTTTTGTCCAAAATTTGGCATTTACCTCATAAATTCGTCAGTGAAAAGGGTTTGAGTTTCACTGCGCGACACTCAAACCCCTCTCAATTGCTTTATTGCGTCAATACTGGAAATTTAAGCAGCTGACGAATATGTGCTTGTTGATCGCTATTCTGCAGCCACACCGCATAGAGTGGACGAACGGCAACGGGTGTATCTGGAATAACCATCAAATCACTATAAATGCTGTGCCATGAATCCGGTAAAAACGCGCAGGCGCCGGTAGTGTGGAGTAATTCACGTGTCACATGCGCTGAAGTTGTGGTCAATACTGGCACATCATCACTGGATAAATAACTTTCATGTTGATGAAAATCCGCACCCCATTCCAGTTTAATGTAATCATATTTTTCACGTTTCTCAGTCTTACGTGCGCGGAAGAGCGCGAGTGAAATATGACCAATCTGTTGGCTGGTTAATTCATCCATTTTGGGCGCTTCGGTGGTGATTAAAAGGTCCAACTGACGCTCATGTAATTGCTTTACCAGCAAATGCCGTTGTGCGATACGTGCTTCAAGGTGAAGACTTTCACGATTATCATAAAGCGTTTTTAACCAAGGGGTTAGATAAGCTTCCCACAACGACGCGCTGGCACCTATCGATAGCTCATGATGCTGTTGTGTATGTGAAACTTCCTTTTTAGCCATCAGCCAGGTACTCATCAGGCTCTCTGCATAGGGTAATAAACGCTCACCCGCAGAAGTTAGCCGAATATTATTTCGATGACGGGTGAAAAGGTTGACTCCCAACTGATTTTCCAGCTGACGAATGCGAAAACTAACGGCAGATTGCGTGAGGTAAAGCGCTTCAGCAGCACGCCCGAAATGGCGTGTTCTGCTCACTTCGAGGAAAGTTTTCAGTAATTCCGTATCCACAGCATTCTCCCAAAAAATGTTTGTCGTACTGATTTAAATGTTTTGTTTTACACTCTGTCAAGCCTATCTAATACTCCGCGCCATAAATAGCACGGCCATAAGAGAGTCGGGAGCGTGTAAAATGGCGGATAGCTTCGCAACAACAAATCGTTTCTTTGATAACAAACATTACCCTCGTGGTTTTTCACGTCATGGTGATTTCACCATTAAAGAAGCTCAGCTTCTGGAACGCCACGGTTACGCCTTCAATGAACTGGACCTCGCCAAGCGTGAACCAGCGACTGAAGAAGAGCGTTCGTTTTTAGAAGTATGTCGTGGTCTGCGTGAGCCGCAAACGGAAGCTGAACGTGTCTGGTCGAAATATACCGCACGTATTAAGCGTCCTAAGCGTTTCCACACATTGTCTGGCGGTAAGCCGCAGATGGACACTGTGGAAGACTTTAGCGATAGCGATGATTAAAAAATAGCGGGGCTTCTAAAGCCCCGTTTTTTATTCCAGACTGTTGTGCAGAAAGATTAGCAACCGGTCAATGCTGCGATAACCCACCGCCTCCTGCAAATGCTGTCGTGAAATCGTCTCCTCCCCTGCCAAGTCGGCAATCGTCCTGGCGACTTTCAAAATGCGTTGCCACGCGCGCACAGAAAGACCCAGCGAATTCAATACAGCTTCCAGCCATATAGCATCGTCCTGTCTCAGTACACAGCACTGGGCAATCTCCGGATTAGATAAATGCGCGTTTATTTTGCCTGCTCGCTCAATTTGCCTCTGACGAGCAGCAAGGACGCGTTTAAGTACCGTCTCGCTGCTCTCACTGACTTCCTGTTTTTGACTTAAGGTTCCACTGGGTAGCAACGGGATTTCCAGAGACAGATCAAAGCGATCAAGAAACGGACCTGAGAGCCGGCTCAAATAGCGCAGCACCTGTTGCGGCGTGCATCGATTATGACTGCCTTGATAATGCCCGGTAGGGCTGGGGTTCATGGCGCCAATTAACTGAAAGCGCGCAGGATAAGTGACTTTGGCGCGTGTACGGGAAATCGCAATCTCGCCGGATTCAATGGGCTCGCGTAATGCATCCAGTACCTTGCGGTCAAACTCCGGGAGTTCATCCAGAAACAGGACGCCATTGTGCGCCAGAGAGATCTCACCAGGCCGGGGGATTGCTCCTCCTCCCACTAATGCATACAGCGAAGCGCTGTGATGAGGTGCTCTGAATGGCCTTCTGCGCCACTGATGATGGAGATTTCGGCTGCTGACCAGGCTATTAATCGCTGCGCACTCCAGCGCTTCCTGATCGTCTAAGGGCGGCATAATGCCGGGCAGGCGGGTCGCCAGCATGGTTTTCCCTGTGCCGGGCGGTCCAAGCAGTAACAGGTTATGCCCGCCAGCGGCAGTGATCTCCAGGGCGCGGCGTCCTTGTTCCTGACCGATGATTTCGCTGAGGTCCTGGCTTTCCTGTTGCAGCGCCTCAGGTTGAGAATACGCAACGGTGAGTGTCGACTGGTTATGCAGGAAAGCGCAGATCTCGAGCAGATGTTTACCGACGAGCGTTTCCCCTTGTTGGATCAATCCGACATCCCGTTGATTCTCTTCAGCTAACACCATCTGCCTGCCGGCTTGCAAAGCGGCCATCGCTGCTGGAATAGAGGCCTGAACGCCACAGAGCGCGCCGTTGAGTGCTAACTCCCCCAGGAACTCATAGTGCGCCAGTTTCGCGTCAGGAAGCTGCTCTGAGGCCGCGAGAATCGCAATGGCGATGGGAAGGTCGTAGCGCCCACCTTCTTTTGGCAGATCGGCAGGAGCCAAATTGATGGTGACGCGTTTAGCAGGGAAGGTGAATCCGCTATTGATAATGGCACTGCGTACCCGTTCCCGCGCTTCCTTCACCGTGGTTTCAGGCAAGCCAACCAGCGTTAAAGCGGGCAACCCCTTGCTGATATGCACCTCAACCGTTACCAATGGCGCCTGTACGCCGAGCGCCGCGCGAGTGAGAACCTTTGATAAAGACATAACCACTCCTTGTTGTCTTCATCATGCGAGGAGTAAATTCAGATTGCGAATGCGATTAAAAAACATCAGCGCCGGATTCCAGTGAATCAGCGGTTTTTACAATGTTTTCGCCGCAGTTGAGGTCGATATCGCAGAATTAACAGAGAGGTTTCGCAGTGTGCGTAATGAAAATTTTTCACAACTTAAAATAACCTTTAACTTACAAGGCGATAACCCGAGCCGATTGCTTACGTCATAAAAAAACATTATGAAAATAATTGTCAACGCGTAGATAACTATGGTAACTCTGTAGGTATTACTTCGAACAATCGAAAAAACAGACAACACATGAAAGCCCTTCTACAAGTGATTAGCCTAGTCGTGATTAGCGTGGTGGTGATTATTATCCCACCGTGCGGGGCATCGCTTGGAGAAAGAAAGGCTTAAAAATCAAGCCCGGAATTCCAAAAACCCCCGCACCGAAAGGTCCGGGGGTTTTTTTTCGACCTGGCTAAATATCAGCGAATCAGCGAGGAACAGATTATGAGCAGTAGCATAAAATTCTGTTGTTCCACCAGGAATACAGGAGAATAACGATGACAGGTGCACAGTGGGTAGTTCAGGCTTTACGCGCGCAGAGTGTCGACACAGTGTTTGGCTATCCTGGCGGCGCAATCATGCCAGTGTACGATGCGCTCTACGATGGCGGCGTGGAACACCTACTGTGTCGTCATGAGCAAGGTGCTGTGATGGCGGCGATCGGTTATGCCCGTGCCACCGGTAAAACCGGCGTGTGTATCGCCACTTCCGGTCCCGGTGCCACCAACCTGATCACCGGTTTAGCAGATGCGTTTATGGATTCCATCCCGGTTGTCGCGATCACCGGTCAGGTTTCATCTGCGTTCATCGGCACCGATGCCTTCCAGGAAATCGACGTTCTCGGCCTGTCATTAGCCTGCACTAAGCACAGTTTCCTGGTTGAATCCCTCGAAGATTTGCCTTCCGTGATGGCCGAAGCCTTTGCCATCGCCCAGTCTGGCCGTCCCGGTCCGGTTCTGGTGGATATCCCGAAAGACATCCAAATTGCTAGTGCCGATTTAACACCGCATTTGCTGCCGGTTGAAGAGGCGATCAGTCATTCGCCAGAGCATATCGCTGAAGCCCGCGCATTAATGGCGCAGTCGCATAAGCCAATGCTGTATATCGGCGGCGGTGTTGGCATGGCACAAGCGGTGCCTGCATTACGTGCCATGGCTGAAGCAACCGGTATCCCAACGGTGTCCACGTTGAAAGGTCTGGGAAGTGCAGACGCCAGCAGCGATCTCTATCTTGGCATGTTGGGTATGCACGGCACCAAAGCTGCCAACCTTGCCGTGCAATCGTGCGATTTACTGATTGCCGTTGGCGCGCGTTTCGACGACCGCGTCACCGGCAAGTTAGACACCTTCGCCCCGCATGCGAACGTCATTCATATCGATATCGATCCGGCCGAGTTGAACAAATTGCGTCGTGCGCACGTTTCGTTGCAAGGTGATTTGAACCAGGTGCTGCCCGCGTTGAGTATGCCGATGCAGATTGAGGGCTGGCGCACCGAAGTAAAAGCGATGAAAGCCGAGTTTGACTGGCGCTACGATCATCCAGGTGAGGCGATTTATGCGCCGCTGCTGCTGAAACAACTCTCCGATCGTAAAACGGACAGCGCGGTGGTGACCACCGATGTGGGCCAGCATCAGATGTGGGCTGCGCAGCACATGAGCTTCACTCAGCCAGAGAACTTCATCACCTCCAGCGGCCTCGGCACCATGGGCTTCGGACTGCCAGCCGCCATCGGCGCTCAGGTTGCCCGCCCGCAAGACACCGTGATCTGCGTGTCAGGCGATGGCTCAATCATGATGAACATTCAGGAGTTGGGCACCATCAAGCGCGGTAAGCTGCCGGTGAAAATCCTGCTGCTGGATAACCAACGTTTAGGCATGGTGCGCCAGTGGCAGCAGCTGTTCTTTGATGGCCGCTACAGTGAAACCATCCTCACCGATAACCCCGATTTCCTTACGCTGGCCAGCGCCTTTGATATCCCAGGCCAGCACATTAGCCGTAAAGATCAGGTCGACGCCGCGATAGATGCTCTGCTGAACAGTGAAGGTCCTTACTTCCTGCATGTTTCGATTGATGAGCATGAAAACGTCTGGCCATTGGTACCGCCGGGTGCCAGCAACGCAAACATGATGGAGAAAACCGCATGAACCAGCATCAATTGTCTATCGAAGCCCGCTTCCGCCCTGAAATATTGGAGCGCATTTTGCGTGTTGTCCGCCACCGTGGCTTCCAGGTGTGCTCGATGAACATGGCATCTGCGATCAACGCTGAGAACATTAATATCGAGATGACCGTTGCCAGTCAGCGTTCGGTCGATTTACTGTCTTCGCAGTTAAGCAAACTTATGGATGTCGCTTGTGTCGAGATCCAGCAACAGACATCACAACAAATCCGCGCTTAGTCGCCAAAGGAAATAACAATGAGTACGAAGAAAGCAGACTTTATTTGGTTTAACGGGGAGATGGTTAAGTGGGAAGATGCCAAGGTCAGCGTCATGTCTCACGCACTGCACTACGGTACTTCAGTGTTTGAAGGCGTACGTTGCTACGACTCACACAAAGGCCCAGTGGTGTTCCGTCACCGTGAACACATGCAGCGTCTGCACGACTCCGCCAAAATCTATCGTTTTCCTATCGCCGCCTCTGTTGATGAGCTGATGGAAGCGTGCCGCGAAGTGATTCGCGTGAACAAACTGAAAAGCGCTTACATTCGTCCATTGGCGTTTGTTGGCGACGTAGGCCTGGGTGTGAACCCACCAGATGGCTACACCACCGACGTGATCATCGCTGCTTTCCCATGGGGTGCTTACCTGGGTGCTGAAGCACTGGAAAACGGTATCGATGCGATGGTGTCTTCATGGAACCGTGTTGCACCGAATACTCTGCCAACCGCGGCTAAAGCCGGTGGTAACTACCTCTCCTCACTGTTGGTCGGCAGCGAAGCGCGTCGCCACGGTTATCAGGAAGGTATCGCTCTCGACACCAACGGCTATATTTCAGAAGGTGCTGGCGAAAACTTGTTTGAAGTGAAAGATGGCATTCTGTTCACGCCGCCGTTCACTTCTTCAGCCCTGCCAGGTATCACCCGTGACGCCATCATCAAGCTGGCGATCGACCTGGATATCGAAGTGCGTGAGCAAACGCTGTCGCGTGAATCTCTGTATCTGGCTGATGAAGTGTTCATGTCGGGTACTGCGGCAGAAATCACCCCGGTACGTAGCGTTGACGGCATTCAGGTCGGTGCGGGCAAACGCGGTCCAGTGACCACAAAAATTCAGAGCGCATTCTTCGGCCTGTTCACTGGCGAAACCGAAGACAAGTACGGCTGGTTGGATCAAGTTAATCCATAACAAGACAGTTACGCGGGTGCAGCTGCGCCCGCGTCATATTTCAGACTGGAGTAAATAGAGCATGCCTAAGTACCGTTCTGCCACCACCACCCATGGTCGTAACATGGCGGGTGCACGCGCCCTGTGGCGCGCCACAGGAATGACCGACGCCGATTTCGGTAAACCGATTATCGCCGTGGTTAACTCATTCACCCAATTCGTGCCGGGCCACGTGCACTTGCGCGATATGGGCAAGCTGGTGGCTGAGCAAATCGAAGCCGCCGGTGGTGTCGCCAAAGAGTTCAACACCATCGCGGTGGATGACGGTATCGCCATGGGTCATGGCGGCATGCTGTATTCACTGCCTTCGCGCGAGCTGATCGCCGATTCCGTGGAGTACATGGTGAACGCGCACTGCGCCGATGCCATGGTGTGTATCTCTAACTGCGACAAAATCACCCCCGGCATGCTGATGGCGTCACTGCGCCTCAACATCCCGGTGATCTTTGTGTCCGGCGGTCCGATGGAAGCCGGTAAGACCAAACTGTCTGACAAAATCATCAAGCTGGACCTGGTTGATGCGATGATTCAGGGTGCTAACCCGAACGTCAGCGATGAAGACAGCGATAAAATCGAACGCTCTGCGTGCCCAACCTGTGGTTCTTGTTCAGGGATGTTCACTGCGAACTCGATGAACTGTCTGGCCGAAGCGCTGGGTCTGGCACAGCCAGGCAACGGTTCACTGTTGGCGACCCACGCCGACCGTAAAGAGCTGTTCCTCAACGCCGGTAAGCGCATCGTTAGCCTGACCAAAAAGTATTACGAGCAGGATGATGAGCGCGTACTGCCACGCAACATCGCCACCAAAGCGGCATTTGAGAATGCGATGACGCTGGATATCGCCATGGGCGGTTCCACCAACACCGTTCTGCACCTGCTGGCAGCGGCGCAGGAAGGCGAAATCGAATTCAACATGTCAGATATCGACCGCCTGTCGCGCAAAGTACCGCACCTGTGCAAAGTGGCACCGAGTACGCCGAAATATCACATGGAAGATGTGCACCGTGCTGGTGGCGTTGTCGCGATTCTGGGCGAGCTGGATCGTGCCGGGCTGATCGATACCAGTGCGCGCAACGTTCTGCAGCAGAGCATGCGTGAGACCCTGGATCAGTACGACATCATGCTGACCCAAGACGAAGCGGTGAAGAAAATGTTCCGCGCGGGCCCAGCCGGCATCCGTACCACCCAAGCCTTCTCACAAGACTGCCGTTGGGACACACTCGATGATGACCGTAAAGAGGGTTGTATCCGTACTCGTGAGCACGCCTTCTCTCAGGATGGCGGTCTGGCCGTGCTGTACGGCAACATCTCAGAAGATGGTTGTATCGTCAAAACCGCCAGCGTTGATGCTGAGCTGCTGACCTTCAAAGGTCCAGCCAAAGTTTATGAAAGCCAGGATGACGCGGTAGATGCGATCCTCGGCGGCAAAGTTGTGGCGGGCGATTGCGTGGTGATCCGTTACGAAGGGCCAAAAGGCGGTCCGGGCATGCAGGAAATGCTCTATCCAACCACCTATCTGAAATCCATGGGCTTGGGTAAAGCTTGTGCGTTGATCACCGATGGTCGTTTCTCCGGCGGTTCTTCCGGTCTCTCTGTCGGTCACATCTCACCTGAAGCGGCGAGTGGCGGTACCATTGCGCTGATCCAGGATGGCGACATGATTGAGCTGGATATCCCGAACCGTCGTATCCATCTGGATCTGCCAGACAACGAAATCCACGCTCGTCGTGAAAAAGAGTTGGCGCGTGGCGAAGCGGCCTACACCCCGCACAACCGCGAACGTGCCGTCTCCTTCGCGCTGCGTGCTTATGCATCACTCGCGACCAGCGCTGATAAAGGCGCGGTACGCGATAAGTCCAAGCTGGGAGGCTAACAACTGATGGCTGAGTCTCAACCGCTACCCGCGTCGCCTAACGGCGCGGAGTATTTGCGCGCAGTGCTGCGTGCGCCTGTGTACGAAATTGCGCAGGTGACGCCGCTGCAGAAAATGGAAAAAATTTCATCGCGTCTCGGCAACACCATTCTGGTGAAGCGTGAAGATCGCCAGGCAGTGCACAGCTTCAAGCTGCGTGGGGCATATGCGATGATTGCCGGACTGACCGAAGAGCAAAAAGCACGCGGCGTGATTACGGCTTCGGCCGGTAACCACGCACAGGGTGTGGCACTTTCGGGGAGTCGGCTTGGCATCAAATCACTGATTGTGATGCCGGTGGCCACGGCGGACATCAAGGTTGATGCAGTGCGCGCATTTGGCGGTGAGGTTTATCTGTTTGGTGCTAACTTCGACGAGGCAAAAGCCAAAGCCATCGAGCTGGCCGAGCAGCAGGGTTACACCTTTGTGCCACCGTTTGACCACCCGGCAGTAATTGCCGGGCAGGGCACGCTGGCCATGGAACTGCTGCAACAAGATGCGCATATCGATCGCGTATTTGTACCGGTCGGCGGTGGCGGTCTGGCGGCGGGTGTGGCGGTGCTGATCAAACAGCTGATGCCGCAGATCAAAGTGATCGCGGTAGAGTCGGAAGACTCAGCCTGCCTGAAAGCGGCACTGGATGCGGGCGAGCCGGTGGATCTGGCGCGCGTCGGTTTGTTTGCTGAAGGTGTGGCGGTGAAGCGCATCGGCAGCGAAACCTTCCGTTTGTGCAAAGAGTATCTCGACGACATCATCACCGTGGACAGTGATGCCATCTGCGCGGCGGTGAAAGACCTGTTCGAAGATGTGCGTGCGGTGGCGGAACCTTCGGGCGCGCTGGCACTGGCAGGGATGAAGAAGTACATCCAGCAGCACGACATCAAAGGCGAGCGCCTCGCGCACGTCTTGTCGGGCGCTAACGTCAACTTCCACGGTCTGCGCTACGTGTCAGAACGCTGTGAAATTGGTGAACAGCGCGAAGCGTTGCTGGCGGTGACGATTCCAGAACAGCAGGGCAGTTTCCTGCGTTTCTGTCAGACGCTGGGTGGCCGTTCCATCACCGAGTTCAACTATCGCTATGCGGATGCCGATAACGCCTGCATCTTCGTTGGGGTGCGCTTAACGCGCGGTCTGGAAGAGCGCAGTGAGATCATCAGCCAGCTCAGCGAAGGTGGCTACCAGGTGGTGGATCTGTCAGATGATGAGATGGCGAAGCTGCACGTGCGCTACATGGTCGGCGGTCGTCCATCGAAACCGCTGCGCGAGCGCCTGTTTAGCTTTGAGTTCCCGGAAGCACCGGGCGCGCTGCTGAAGTTCCTGCAGACGCTCGGCGCACACTGGAATATCTCGTTGTTCCACTATCGCAGCCACGGTACCGATTTTGGTCGCGTGCTGGTGGCCTTCGAAGCCAACGATCAAGAGCCGGATTTCGAAACCCATCTCACGGCGCTGGGCTACGAATGGCACGATGAAGCGAACAACCCGGCGTTCCGTTTCTTCCTCGCCGGGCAGTAACTACAGCAGGTTCCAGAAAGCACTGATAAGCGGCTCCCCGAGCCGCTTTTTTTGTACACACACGCCAAGCTCCAGCGGCGCGACCGACTCGACATTCTCCAGCGTCAGCACGCGATTACGTACCGGCTCCGGGCTGTTCTCCAGCACCACATCCGGCAGCAGCGCAATGCCACATCCCAGCGCCACCATCGAGACAATCGCCTCATGCCCGGAAACCGTGGCGTAAATTTGTGGATTGGGAATGCGATGGCGACGGAACCACAAATCAATGCCGCGCCGCACCGGGCCTTGTTCCGGCACGATAAACGGAATCTGCGACCAATCAGGTTGCGCCTGTGTGGCCTGGCTGCGCACCGCACACGGCAGCGCGGGCGCGATCAGCACCAGCGGAAGAATGGCGAGCGGTGTGAAGTCGATGCTGGCGGGCAGCGATTCCGGACGTCCGGCAATGGCCAAATCTGCCTCGCCAGATTGCACCATCTCAATTGCGTCGGCGGCATCGCCGGTGGTGAGTTTGATTTCCACCTGCGGATGTTCGGCGCGGAAGCGATCGAGAATCGGCGGCAAATGGCTGTAAGCGGCGGTCACCGAGCAAAAAATGCGCAGCTCGCCGCTCAGTGAAGGACCGTTCAGATCCATTACGTGGCGCAGCTGTTGATATTGCAACAAGGTTTGCTGAGCAAATTGCTTAAGGCGCTCGCCGGCTTCAGTGAGCGTCACGGTGCGGTTATCACGCAGGAACAGCGCGTGACCGACATCTTCCTCAAGGCGCTGAATCTGGCGAGAGAGCGTGGAGGGACTGACGTGCATAGCACGCGCGGTGCGACCAAAGTGACAGCTTTCGGCCAGATGAAGAAAGAGCTTCAGGTCTCGTAAATCCATGCGCGTTTCACCTCAACGTGTTGTTGCAAATTCTGCAATGTGACCTTGCTAATATATCAATTTAAGCAATGGATTTCCTGTCATATGATGGGGTCATTCGCGGCACTGAATACGGTGCTGTTACCGAACAAAAGCAAACACAACATCTAACCGGAGTACCCATGGCTAACTACTTCAACACATTGAATCTGCGCAACCAGTTAGCGCAGTTAGGCAAATGTCGTTTCATGTCACGCGATGAATTCGCGGATGGCGCTAGCTTCCTGAAAGGCAAGAAAGTCGTTATCGTTGGCTGTGGCGCTCAGGGTCTGAACCAGGGTCTGAACATGCGTGACTCCGGTCTGGATATCGCTTATGCACTGCGTGCTGAAGCGATTGCTGAGAAGCGTGCTTCTTTCCGCAAAGCGACCGATAACGGTTTCAAAGTGGGTACTTACGAAGAGCTGATCCCACAGGCGGATCTGGTGGTTAACCTGACGCCAGACAAGCAGCACTCAGCGGTAGTTAAAGCGGTACAGCCTCTGATGAAAGATGGCGCAGCGCTGGGCTACTCACACGGTTTCAACATCGTTGAATCTGGTGAAACCATCCGTAAAGACATCACCGTGGTGATGGTAGCACCGAAGTGCCCAGGCACTGAAGTGCGTGAAGAGTACAAGCGTGGTTTCGGTGTGCCAACCCTGATCGCGGTTCACCCAGAAAACGATCCAAAAGGCGAAGGCCTGGCAATCGCTAAAGCCTGGGCTGCTGCCACCGGCGGCGACCGTGCTGGCGTGCTGGAATCTTCCTTCGTTGCTGAAGTGAAATCTGACCTGATGGGCGAGCAGACTATCCTGTGCGGTATGCTGCAGGCCGGTTCTCTGCTGTGCTTCGATAAGCTGGTGGCTGAAGGTCACGACGCGGCTTATACCGAAAAACTGATTCAGTTCGGCTGGGAAACCATCACCGAATCACTGAAATTCGGTGGCATCACCCTGATGATGGATCGCCTGTCTAACCCGGCGAAAATCCGTGCTTACGCACTGTCTGAGCAGCTGAAAACCATCATGGCTCCGCTGTTCCAGAAGCACATGGATGACATCATCTCTGGCGAATTCTCTTCCGGCATGATGGCTGACTGGGCGAACGACGACAAAAACCTGCTGACCTGGCGTGAAGAGACCGGTGCAACTGCATTCGAGAACGCACCACAGTTCGAAGGTAAAATCGACGAGCAAGAGTACTACGACAAAGGCGTTGTGATGGTTGCCATGGTGAAAGCGGGCGTTGAGCTGGCCTTCGAAACCATGATCGATGCAGGCATCATTGAAGAGTCTGCTTACTACGAATCACTGCACGAGCTGCCGCTGATCGCGAACACCATCGCACGTAAGCGTCTGTATGAAATGAACGTGGTTATCTCTGATACCGCAGAATACGGTAACTACCTGTTCTCCTTCGCGGCAGTACCGCTGCTGAAAGAGTTCATGACCACGCTGCAGCCAGGCGATCTGGGCAAAGCGATTGAAGGCACTCAGGTTGATAACGCACAGCTGCGTGACGTTAACGAAGCCGTTCGTCAGCACCCAATCGAAGCGGTTGGCCGCAAACTGCGTGGCTACATGACCGATATGAAACGCATCGCGGTTGCTGGCTAATCCCCGCACGACACCGTTTTCAGCACAAGAAGAACCCCGGCTTGCCGGGGTTTTTTTATGCCTGATCAGATAGGTTTCTCACACTCAGACACGACAAAACACCATTGAGCCGTAACGCATGGCGATCACGCAGTCCGGGGCCGCTTAGGGTCTGGCGTCCTCGCGCCGCTAACGCGGTGCCCTCATGTCATTCGCCCGTATCTCAATTCCGACCCAATAAAAAACCCGGCCTGAGCCGGGTTCATCATATCAATCTGCAACCATCACACCGCTTCGTACAGCGTCTGATGGCGCGTCTCTTTACAGGCAATCAGCGCAATCAGCGTCAGCACGGCCATGGAAGCCAGATAAAAACCGACCGCCTGCAAACCGTAGTTAGCGTTCAACCATGTTGCAATATAAGGCGCAACCGAGGCACCGAGAATTGACGACAGGTTATAGGAGAACGACGCGCCGGTATAACGGACTTCGGTCGGGAACAGCTCTGGCAGCAGCGCACCCATCGGCCCAAAGGTGAGACCCATAATGCTCAGGCCCAGCAGCAGGAAGCCCATCACCAGAATCTGTGAGCCTGAACCCAGCAGCATCGGGAACATCAGTGCGAAGGCAATGATCAACAAAGTAATGGTGATCATGGTGCGACGACGGCCATAGCGGTCTGCCAGCAGGCCCGCAATCGGTACCATCACACCAAAGCCAATCACCGCCACCATCAGCATCCACAGGAAGCTATTACGGGAAAAGCCTAAGCCCGCTGGCGCCGGTGCAGTGCCGTAACTCATCGAGTACACGGTCATGATGTAGAACAGCGTATAGGTCGCCAGCATGATGAAGGTGCCAAGAATCGTAGCGGTCAGATGCTTGCTCAGCAGCGTACCGATCGGCATTTTGACCTGCTTGTTCTCTTTCTGCACTTTGGCAAACACCGGGCTTTCATGCAGCGAAACGCGCACATAAAGGCCAATCAGTACCAGTACAGCAGAAAGGATAAACGGCACACGCCAGCCCCAGTTCATGAACTGCTCATCGGTCAGCAGCCAGGAGAGCAACAGGAAAGTACCGTTGGCGAAGAAGAAGCCAATTGGCGCGCCAAGCTGCGGGAATGAACCATAGAGCGCACGTTTTTTCGCTGGCGCATTTTCGGTTGCCAATAGAGCGGCGCCGCCCCATTCACCACCAAGACCCAGGCCCTGACCAAAGCGCGCCAGCGCCAGCAGCAGCGGAGCAGCAACGCCAATGGTTTGGTATCCAGGCAGCAGACCGATCAATACGGTAGAGACGCCCATGGTTAGCAGCGATGCCACCAGGGTGGCTTTACGGCCTACACGGTCGCCAAAGTGACCGAACAGCGCAGAACCAATCGGGCGCGCGACGAAGGCGATAGCAAACGTAGCCAGCGACTGTAGCGTTGCCACGGTGGCATCACCCTGCGGGAAGAAAATATGCGGAAAGACGATGACGGCCGCAGTGGCATAAATATAGAAATCGAAGAATTCGATCGCGGTGCCGACAAGCGATGCCACGACCACTTTGCCGCGTGAGTTTACGGGCGTGTCGTCGTGTTTTTTGTCGAGTGTTTCTGTGATGGAGGCTTGCATGACTGTTTCTTAATTGTAAATGTAGACAGAGAATCTTACGCACCTGTTTTGCGGCATTCAATGATGAAAACCCGCGCCAGAACAGGCATTTTCGGCGAAAAAGTGGATAATTTCTGAGTTGCGGCAATCGGCGGGTGATGGGAACGGGAAGTGTCACTTTTTTGGCGGGAATCTCTGCAAAAGGGCCAAATTAAAGTGACCCTTTAGCGTTTCCTGCTGGTTTTTGCTGGAATAATAGCCAGCAGGAAACATTTTTAGCTGTTGCGGCAAATGTAACAATTTTGCGATGTTAATTGCCCTGATGCGGCTGCGGCATCTCTTTATCATCCTTGTATTTTGCGGTGGCTATCCACGCGGCGCAGAACAGTGTCAGACGGGCAAAGAAGTAAAAGAACGCCATTAATCCCAGCACTGAACCAAAGGCTGCCCCAGAGGGCGAAGTGGCCAGCTTTGGCAGCGTCAGCGTCATCACAAATTTAATCACTTCAAAACCAATCGCCGCCAGCAGCGTGCCGCGAAATAGTGCTTTTTTGCGCGGCTTATGGCGCGGCAGAATCCAGAAAATCCACAGGAACAACAGATAGTTGGCAAAGATGGAAATCGACAGCGCAATGATGGTCATTGCCGGGCGCAGCCACTCGATATCCTCCAATCCCAACGCGTTGACGATGGCATTCTGCGCGGCACCGGCAATGGAGGTCAGCGACAGGGTAATCACCAGCGCCAGCATCAGACCCAGCAACGACACCAAATCACGCGCATATTTCTTCCATAACTTCTCTTGATCGTCCGGCTTACGCTCCCAAACATCACGCGATTGCGCGCGCACCGCCTCGCGCAAATTGCCCATCCAGTTAATGCCAGAGTAGAGCGCCAGCAGCAAACCGGTTAACCCGACCGTCGCGCGCTGCTGAATCGCGGTGTTCACGGTGTTCTTTAGCGTAGTGGCCAGCGTAGGATCGCTGATGCTGTTAACGATTTTGTTGATCAACTCGGTGAGTAAATCCTGATTCGACGCCAGCACAAAACCGACTGCCGCAAAGGAGACCATCAAAATCGGTATCAGAGATAGGAAGGAGAAGTAAGTGATCGCTGCGCCAAACTGGCTGCCGAGGCGATCGTTAAACCGATCCAGCGCGCGCATAAAATGCGCCACCGCCGGAATGGCCTGGAACCAGGCCGCAAAGCGCGACACGTTCTGGATTGAGCCATCCACGGTTTTGTTACCGGTCTTGATATCTATCAGCGGCTTCTTTTCAGCCGTGGGTTCTTGGTTAGGTTTGTCTGTCATAGACGATAATCATCCTGTTCACTGCGAAATTAAAATTATAGCCCTTTATGTCACATACTCCTGCAACACCTGACTCAGCCACTCCATAAACACCCGCACGCGACGTGCTACGTTGCGGCGATGTGGGTAAAGCAACGAAATCGGCATCGGCTTGGCGGGGAAGTGATGCAGCACTTCCACTAACTGGCCTGATTCCAGCAGTGGCTGCACACCAATCGCGGGCACCTGAATAATGCCTAATCCCGCGATGCAGGCGGCACGATAAGTTTCGGTGCTGTTCACCGTCACCACGCCGCCGGTCTGAACATAGTGGCACTGCTTACCATCAAAATATTCAAACCCCAAAGAGGGCTGCCCCAGCTGCTGGGTGTAATGCACCATCGCGTGCTGTGCAAGATCTTCGAGGCGCACCGGCATGCCGAAGCGGGAAAGGTAGTCGGGACTGGCGCAATTAATCAAGGCATGTGATCCGATTTTTCGCGCAATCAGACCCGAATCTTTCAGCTCGCCCACGCGGATCACGCAGTCAAAACCTTCACGAATCACATCCACCTGGCGATCGCTGCTGCTAAGCTCAATTTCGATGCCGGGATACTGCTGCAGAAACTCAGGCAAACGCGGCAGGATAAATCCGGTGGCCATGGCGACCGACATATCGACGCGCAACTTGCCGCTCAGGGTGGCGGGATCGTGCTGGAACAGGCTGTCCATATCGTCGAGCATCGACAACAGATCAAGACAGCGATCGTAGTAGACCAGCCCATCCTGGGTGAGATGAACACGCCGCGTGGTGCGATGCAGCAGACGCGTGCCCATTTGATTTTCCAGCGCCTGAAGCTGGCGCGATACGCTGCCTTTTGGTAGTCCAAGACTTTCAGCCGCACGGGTAAAACTGCCCATTTCTGCCACCCGCACAAAAACCTGCATTGCGTGAATTTTATCCATGTTGTTCACCGATTGTTGTTGTTAGTGAAACAGTGCTGCGTATTCCTCTGCGTTTATAGATCAATTTATAGCGAATATCCTTATCCCGTGTTCAATTTTCCATCTGGAGCGAAACATGAGTCATAAAATTGCATTGATTACCGGCGGTAACCGCGGTTTGGGCAAGAATGGTGCGCTGAAACTGGCGGCCAAAGGCGTGGATATCCTTTTTACCTATCGTGGTCACGCGGAAGAAGCGCAGGCCGTGGTGAAAGAGATTGAAGCATTGGGCGCACGTGCGGTGGCGTTACAGCTGGATGTCGGCGACAGCAGCACCTTCGACAGCTTCGTGGCGCAGGTGAAAGAGACACTGCAAAAAACCTGGCAACGCGACAACTTTGATTATTTAGTGAACAATGCCGGTCACGGTCACTACAAGTTGTTTGCGGAAACCACCGAAGAGGAGTTTGATGCGCTGATCAACGTGCACTTCAAAGGGCCTTACTTCCTGACGCAGAAGCTGCTGCCGCTGATTATCGATGGTGGTCGCATCCTGAACATCTCCAGCGGATTAACACGCATGACGCTGCCGGGTTCAGGCACCTATGCCTCGGTGAAAGGGGCGATGGAAGTGCTGACGCGCTATCAGGCCAAAGAGCTGGGCGAGCGTCGTATTCGCGTCAATATTCTGGCGCCGGGTGCGATTGAAACTGATTTCGGCGGTGGACGCGTGCGCGATACCAAAGATCTCAACGATCACATTGCCTCGGCGACATCGCTGGGCCGCGTTGGCCAGCCAGATGATATTGGTGACGCCATCAGCGCCATCCTGAGCGAAGAAACCGGCTGGATCACCGCGCAGCGTATTGAAGCTTCAGGTGGGCAGGCGTTGTAAGAATGCACGATTAAGCACGCTGTAATAATGCGCGATAAATCGCGCCGCTACGCAACCGTGCAGATGGCCGTAGCGGCGCAATTTATTGCGCGTATTTTAGATCTCAATCGTCCCGTCAATCACGGTCACCGTCTGGCCGCCAATCCAGATGCTCTCACCACTAAAACTCACCTGAATCCGTCCTTCACGCTGAATGGCGCTGCCCTGACGTGCGCGATAATCCTCAGTTTTCCCCTGCGCCGCAAAGTAACGTGCCAGACAGGCGTTGGCGCTGCCGGTTACCGGATCTTCGGTCAGGCTGCCGTTCTCAACCAGCAGCGCGCGCACTTCGAATTGCTCGCCGCAATCCTCTGGCAGCGGGCCAAACAGCGCAGTCCCATTGACGTCGGCATGCTTTTGCAAGCGCAGCAGATCCGCCGCGCTGGCCTGCACATCCAGCACCGCCTGTGCGCTGTTCATCGGAATCAGCAGCCAGCGAATGCCCATATCGACAATGGTCGGCGTCTGGTTGGTGTCAAAGGCCTCGCTGTTCAATGCGCTGCTCATCAACGCGTCATCAAATGGCGTCAGCGTGACGTTGGGGGCCGCGAAGGCCAGCGCGCCATCCTCGCTAATGCGCACATCCACCAGGCCGACGCCGCACTCTTGCACAATCTTGCCCGGCGTTTTCACTTGCCAGCCCGCTTCCAGCAAGGCGTGAGCTGTGCCCAACGTCGGATGCCCGGCAAACGGCAATTCCCCTTCGGTGGTAAAAATGCGCACCCGGTAATCGGCTGCGGTATCCTGTGTTGGCAGGACAAAGGTGGTTTCCGACAAATTGGTCCAGCGGGCAATAGCAGCCAGCTGGGCGTCACTTAATCCCTCTGCATCCATAATCACTGCCAGCGGATTACCTTTGAACGCTGTTGAGGTAAACACATCCACCTGCTTAAACGCGACTTTCATTTTCACTCCTTGCTGGTTGAGGCACTCTGACATCCTGATTTACATCCTGCAGATTGCTAATGGCAGCCAACAGGACTATGAATAGGTTAAGAATTCTGGAATCGGAGTCCGCTATGTTAAAAGTTCTTGGTCGTACTTCTTCAATCAACGTGCGCAAAGTTCTGTGGTTGTGTTCAGAACTGGATCTCGCGTATGAGCTCGAACCCTGGGGTGAAGACCCGCAATCGCTGCACTCGGCGGAATTCATGGCGCTCAACCCTAATGCCATGGTGCCGGTGATCATCGAAGATGACTTCGTGATGTGGGAATCCAACGCCATTCTGCGCTATCTCGCCAACAGCAATGGCGGCGACTGGCTCTATCCTGAAAACCCACGAGCGCGTGCACCGGTGGATCAGTGGATGGACTGGCAAGCCACCGAACTCAATACTTCCTGGCGCTATGCGTTTATGTCACTGGTGCGCAACTCGCCCGCCCATCAGGATCCGCGTTTGCTGGCCGCCGCGATTAAAGGCTGGACGCACACCATGAATATTCTTGACCAGCATCTGCAAAAAACCGGGCGCTACGTCGCAGGACGCAATTTCTCGCTGGCAGACATTCCTGTGGGGCTTGCAGTCAATCGCTGGTTTGAAACCCCGCTGGAGCACCCTGAATTTCCCGCCGTACAACTCTATTACGAGCGTCTGACCGAGCGTGAGGGCTACACCACCTGGGGCCGCAACGGCAAACCCTGATCCTGTCCCGGTGCCAGGCCTGTGATTTCGCAGGCTAGCGCGCCGGTGCGTTTTAGTGCCCACGTATAACGCTCATCAAACGGATAACAGCAGGAGAGGCGCAGTGCATGTTTATAACGGTCGCTCAGCGAATAGAGCGCTCCCGGCGTCACGCAAATCTGCTCCTGCAATAACCGATGGAACATCTCCACGGTATCCACTTTCCCCGGCAACTCCACCCAAAACACAAAACCACCTTTTGGCAGCGTAGCGCGTGTCCCCTGCGGAAAATGGCGCGCCATGATGCCGCGCGCCGCATCGAGATTGGCGGCATAGCGGCGGCGCAGCGAGCGCAGATGATGATCGTATCCGCCGCTGGCGAGGAATTCGGCGAGGGTTTCACACAACAACCGCGATTCAGACATCGATGAGACAGCTTTCAAACGGGCGATGGTCTGATGGAAACGACCGGCCGCGGTCCAGCCCACGCGGAAATCCGGCGCCACGGTTTTGGTAAAGCTGGTGCAGTAAATCACCCAGCCCTCGCTATCAAAGGCTTTCACCGGCGGCGAGAGTGGCCAGTCGAACTGCAGCTCGTCATACAGCCCATCTTCGAGCATCGGGACGTGGTAAGTATTCACTAACTTCGCCAGTCGCTCCTTATTTTCCAGGGGCATCACATAGCCCAGCGGGTTCTGCGCGCCGGGCATGGCGATCAGCGCCTGAATACGCTTCTCCTGTAACAACATCTCTAGCGCATCCAGCGACAACCCTTGCTGAGGATCGGTGGGAATCTCCAGCGCCTTCAGGCCCAGAGAGGCCAGCAGGGGGAACAGGAAGAAGTAAGTGGGAGATTCCAGCCCAATGCAGTCGCCAGGCTTGGTCACCGCCCGCAGCGCCAGCTGTAACGCTTCCATGCAGCCGTGGGTGAGGGTGATCTCTTGCGCGGTCAGATTGATACCGGTGTGCAGACTGCGACGTGCAATCTCCTCCCGTAAGCGCTCACTACCCGGCGGGAGCGCATAGCGCCCGACGATGTCGGGGTTGTGCCGTAAAATGCCCGAGGTAATTCGGCCTAAGCGCGCTGCCGGATAAAAGGTGCCATCCTGCGGACAGGCCAAAGAGATATTGGTGTAATCGGCATTATTCTGCGCGGCAAACACCTGCTCAATCAGTTCCAGCTTCTGCGTGCTCGGGTCGTTGATTTTCGCGGGCAGCGGTTTGACCGGACGCGTCACGGCTGGCATCACGCCACGCACGTAATAGCCCGATTGCGGACGCGCTTCAATCAGGCCGCGATCTTCAAGGATTTGCCAGGCATTAAGCACCGTATTGACGCTAACCTGATGCGATTGTGCCACGCGGCGGATGGCGGGCAGCCGTTTTCCCGGTTTCAGCGTGCCCTGATGAATCGACTCGGCAAAGCTATCTGCCAGCTGCTGATACAGCGTTTGACCGGATGAAAGGGGAAGGGACACAAAAGCCTCCGCGTGCGATGGGTACAATCTAAATTAATATTAACTGTATCCATTACAATAGCGGTTTTGTGTCTCTGTTTCCATCGCCCGATACGCATTAGCATGAAGTTAACTTTGAACCATCAGGAAGCGCATCATGCTCGACCCTTCATTCTTCAGCTACGTCACGGTGATGTCGATCACCCCCGGCCCGAACAACCTGCTGCTCGCCACATCGGGCGTCAATTTTGGTTTCAAGCGCACCTTGCCGATGCTGTTTGGCATTCTGGTGGGCTGTGCGATACAGATGCTGTTGGCAAGTATGGCGTTGGATGTGTTGCTGCACTGGATGGCATCCATTCGTTTACCACTCACGATGGTGGGATGCAGTTACTTACTCTGGCTGTCATGGAAAATTTTTCGTGCTGCAGCACCAGAAGCGCGTGAGCGTCCGCGTCCGATGACGCTGGTGGGCGGCATCTGTTTTCAGGCGGTGAATCCCAAAGCCTGGCTGATGGTGACTAACGTGGCGCTGATGTACGCCAACAGCAACGGCGTCATCACAGTATTGCTGGGATTTGCCGCATTGAACTTACCTTGCATCCTGATCTGGGCCGCGATGGGGGATCGTCTGCGCAGTCATCTGCAAGTGGCGTGGAAACGTCAGGCGTTTAACAGTTTGATGGCACTGTCGCTGGTGGCCACCACGGCCTGGATGCTGTACGACGCGGTACTGCTGAGCTAAAACCAAGCATGCAATAGAAGCAAATGGGGCGCTATCATTGGCCCCCCTGCAATTTTAGAGACCCACCAGGCTCTCTAAAGGAATGCCAAACTGCTTGTGCAGATTGCGAATCATCTCCAGAGACAAAGAGCGTTTGCCGTTTAACACTTCATAGACGCGATTACGTCGGCCTATGGCAGGCTCCAGATCTTTGGCAGTCAATCCCTGTTGTTCCATACGAAATTTAATCGCCTCAATCGGATCGGCAGCTTCAATAGGGTAGTGCTCTTTCTCCCACGCTTCGATCAGCATGCTCATCACAATCATATAATCGCTTTCTGGCGTGCCCAGCTCAGGCACATCATCAAAGAGCGGAGAGATGGCCTCCAGGGCCGCTTCGTAATCAAGTTCGTTGCGAATGGGTTTAATGGTCAGTGTCATTTACGTTGCTCCACTGTGTTTGCGTCAATGGCATCGTATTCCCGGTGTGTGCCGATAAATTTTATAAAAATCAGCTTCTGCGGGTAAGCGATGGCCGCAACCAGTCGATAATCATTTCCCTTAATGTTAAATACCACGCGACTGCCTTTCAAAATGCTGGCGCTGCGGTATTGATCCTTGATGTCTGCTGGATTTAACCAATTGGTCTTTTGCGCTTCATCAATCCAGGCTCTCAACGGCTGAGCTGAGTCGGGGTTCGCCGTCATGAACTCCCTGAGTGTCCGTACCGATATGATTCTCATGTCGCGCATCTTAGTCCCGCCTTGGGACTATAGCAAACTCATATCCCAATTTGGGACATTTCTCGCATTTAGCCATAAAAAAGGCCGCTTGCGCGGCCTTATCATTATTCACGGCAATCAGGATTGCCTGGTTACTTCCCCACCACGTGCGCCGTCTCGCGGGCTTCGTCGTTCGCCGCGTCTGGCGTAACGATCGGTGCGTAGTCGAGTTGCAGTACGCGGCTGGTTTCCGCCAGAATCTTCTCGGTCAGCGCTACGTCACCGTTCATCTTACGGCCCCAGGTTGGGATCACCGCGCGGATTTTGGTCTGCCACTCTGGTGAACGCATCTGCTCAGGGAAGGCTTTCGCCATCAGCTCCAGCATAATCGGCGCTGCAGTAGATGCCCCCGGCGAAGCGCCGAGCAGGGCTGAAATCGAACCATCTTCAGAGGTCACGACTTCCGTGCCTAAACGCAGTACGCCGCCCTCTTTCTCATCGTTCTTGATGATCTGCACGCGCTGGCCAGCAGTGACTAAACGCCAGTCTTCCTGTTTCGCCTGCGGCACATAAGCACGCAGCGCTTCCATTCGATCGTCATCGCTTTGCAGCACCTGATCGACCAGATATTTCACCAGGTCAAAACTCTTCAGGCCGACCTGCATCATCGGCAACAGGTTGCTGCCGTTCATCGCGCCGAACATATCCAGCAGCGAGCCCTGTTTCAGGAATTTGGTCGAGAAGGTGGCGAATGGGCCAAACAGCAGTACCTGCTTACCATCCAGCACACGCGTATCCACGTGCGGTACCGACATCGGCGGCGCGCCCACGCTGGCTTTACCGTACACTTTCGCCATGTGCTGCTGCACCACTTCTGGATTCTCGGTCACGAGGAAGGAACCGCCCACCGGGAAACCGGCGTAGCCTTTCACTTCCGGGATGCCGGATTTTTGCAGCAGTGGCAACGCCGCACCGCCCGCACCGATAAACAGCTGGCGCGTGGTCAGCAGGCGATTTTCACCGCTGGCCAGATTGTGTAGCGTCACTTGCCAGCGGCCATCGCTCAGGCGCTTGATATCACGCACTTCCTGACGCAGACGCAGGCGGAAATTGGCTTTCTTCTGTAAAGAGGCAATCAGTTGACGCGTCACTTCACCGAAGTTGACGTCGGTGCCCATTTCGGTCCAGGTGGCCGCCACTTTCTGTTTGCTGTCACGGCCATTCATCACCAGCGGAATCCACTGGGTGATCTGGTCGCGATCTTCTGAATAGTTCATGCCACGGAACAGGGTGCTTTTTTGCAGCGCCTGGAAACGTTTGCGCAGGAACTCAACGTTATCGTCGCCCCAGACGAAGCTCATGTGCGGCGTACTGTGGATAAAGCTTTTTGGATTGCGCAGGTTGCCTTTCTGAACGTGGTACGCCCAGAACTGACGAGAAATCTGGAACGATTCGTTGATCGCCACCGCTTTTGCAATGTCGATGCTGCCATCCGCCTTCTGCGGCGTATAGTTCAGCTCGGCCAACGCAGCGTGACCGGTCCCGGCATTATTCCAGCCATTGGAGGATTCCACCGCGACATCGTCGAGGCGTTCCACCATCTCAATCGACCAGTCCGGCTCCAGATCCTGCAGCCATGCGCCAAGGGTGGCACTCATCACGCCTGCGCCGATCAGCAGTACGTCGACATCCTTTCGTTCCTGAAGGTTTGCGCTATCCATACCAGCGGCGGCGAGCGCCAGGTTTACCGCAGTAGTACTCATGAGGCGACATCTCCTCTCTCTGTTGACCTGAAGTTCAACAGGTTCGCAGGCGAAACAGCCACGCTTCTTTCGAGCGCGTCGCGCTATTTCTCAAAGGTTAAGACTCAGGTTTAAGTCAGGGGACGATAACGGTTAACTGCACGTTATGCATATGCATTTGAATATAACATTCTCGTATCGGAATTAAACGTTTGTTTATTTTTTAAAGGCCGAAATGATTCAGCATAAGAATTAATCAGCTCGACCCCGCTGTCATAAGGGATTTTTATCCCTTAATCAGAGGGTTATGGTAATGCAGTTGTTGCGATATTGTGAGAGGAATGCACAGGGTAATGTTCGGAGAGTGAGCGGCATCACACTTTAAATGTATGATTAATAACAATTTGTAGTGGATTGATTTTTTATGCGGTTTTTATGTTGCGTGATATTTCGCCAGATCGTGTAAAACTAATGTTACATTTCTGTGAGTATTAATTTTTCGCCGCGTCAGACAGTGGTCAGAGGAAAAAAGCATTACGCGGCGGTGGGGATCACTGCTTAGCGAGGCGACGCCATGCAAAGCGGATGACAAAAAATTCAATCGCGCCCAGCAGCAGGAACCACAGGCAAAACACGATAGTGTAGAGCTGATTCAGGTCCTGCAAATGCAGCATCTCCTGAATCCGTCTGGATAATTCCAGGCCGAATTGCGGCGCGGGCAATAGCAGCGCGGAGAGAAAGCCCAGCAGCAGGATTCCGCCAGGGATAATCAGCGTTTCAAACGGGTTTTTCATCGCAGGTTTCCTATCAATTAGCGCGGGCATTAGCGCATAAAAGCGTGCTGGCGTGCAATCCCTGTGCCGGGTCACCCTAAGAAAATTCTTCTATTCCATCCACTTAGCGTCATAAATAGCGCAAGTTAAGAGTTATAGCCTTTGCTATACTTAAATCCATGATTTTACTGTCTTTTTTTTGGTGATTTTGCATGCTAGACTGCGCGCACTTTTTCATTACTGAACAATAGATGCGGAAAATCGCTCGCTTGAAGGCATTTTTCGCGGCATTGATTGAAAACCCATGACATTTATCGCAACTCTGATTCTGGCCTTTGGTATGTCGATGGACGCTTTCGCCGCAGCACTGGGCAAAGGCGCGTCGCTGCATCGCCCGAACTTCAAAGAAGCGCTGCGCACCGGCCTGATCTTTGGTGTGATTGAAATGCTGACGCCGCTGATTGGCTGGGCGATTGGCCTGGCGGCCAGTCGCTACATCATGGCATGGGATCACTGGGTGGCCTTTGCCCTGTTAACCGTTCTTGGCGGCCGCATGATGATGGAAGGTTTCCGTCAGACGGCGGATGAACCCTGCGAAGCACCACAGCGTCATGGCTTTATGGTCTTGGCATTGACCGCGGTGGCTACCAGTCTTGATGCGCTGGCGGTGGGCGTCGGCCTGGCATTCCTGCAGGTGAATATTGTGCTTACCGCGCTGACCATTGGTGCCGCTACCACCATCATGGCCACGACTGGCGTGATGGTGGGTCGCTTTATCGGTCCGGTGATGGGTAAATGGGCGGAAGTGCTGGGTGGACTGGTACTGATCAGCATCGGCTGCACCATCCTTAATCAACATCTCAACCTCTTCGGCTAATTCAGGCATCTGCCAAACCCCTCATTTTGTGATCTGGCTCAAATATAATTGCGTGAAAAACGCGCGTTAGTTATACTTTTCGCGTATTTCTTCAACAATTTTTGAGCCAGGTATCCAATGAAACGTTTTTTCCGCTACGTGTTTCGTGCATATGTTGAGACTTTCAAGCACGTCCCACCAGGCGCACTGCATTAATCGCACTTATACCCTCGATAATCGCGGTCAGGGATCGACCTGTGGTTATCAATGATTTTCTTATCTCCCCCGCTCAATATCGACTCGAATTTTCTCTCTATCAATGGCTTAGTACCCTTAACCATCAGTTTTGGATCTGGCTATAGCCTGATGTTATACCCCGCTACCAAACAAGCATTCGTCACCTCTTAACCCGCATGGAATAGTCGATTCAGACCCTCTAACCCGTCTGAAACGAGAAACATCATGCTGATCCCTCAACCCTATTTATTGTTCCTTGGCGATGTCACCGATCCACTGGCCGCTAAAACGGCGCGCGGCATTCACGTTTGGCGCCCTGAGCAGTGCGTCGGCGAAATTAAACTGCCGGGCTGTACTGTCAGCTTAGGTCTGGACGTACTCGATATCGCCACGGCAAAAGAACGTGGCGCAAAAACGCTGGTACTGGGCACCGCCAATGCCGGTGGTTATCTGCCGGAGCACTGGCTTGATACCGTTAAAGGCGCGATCAAAGCGGGCATGAACGTGGCGAGCGGCTTGCACCATCGCCTGGTAGATGAGCCAGAGTTGGTGGCGTTAGCCCAGGAGTTTGGCGTTGAGCTGTTTGACCTGCGCCATATGCGTCCAAAACTGAATGTTGGAAGCGGTAAAAAGCGTACAGGTAAGCGTGTACTTACTGTCGGTACGGACTGCTCAGTCGGCAAGATGTACACCTCGCTGGCGCTGGAAGCGGCAATGCGTGAACGCGGCATGAAGGCGGATTTCCGCGCCACCGGACAAACCGGCATTCTGGTTGCTGGTGCAGGCATCGCGATTGATGCGGTGATTGCCGATTTCATCGCCGGTGCTGTAGAAGCCCTGTCACCCGCCAATGATGCCGACCACTGGGATATCGTTGAAGGTCAGGGCTCGCTGTTCCATCCTTCTTATGCGGGCGTCAGCATGGGTCTGATTCACGGTGCGCAGCCGCACTGGCTGGTGATGTGTCACGAAATGGGCCGTCCGCACATGCGTCATTTACCGCATCAGCCGATGGTGAGTTTGAAAGATTGCGTGGAGGCCAACCTGCGCGCGGCCGATGTCACCAGCGATAATGTGCAACTGGCCGGTTTTGCCATCAACACCTCCAACTACAGCGAAGAAGAAGCTCGCGCCTATTGTGCGGACGTTAGCGCCGAATTCGGCGTGCCGGCCACCGATCCGGTGCGTTTTGGTATCGCGGATATCGCCGCCCTGCTGCAGGAGCGTGGCTAAGATGCGGCGCATGCAGATTGAAGTGCTGGAGCTGCCGCTGGCGCGTCCTTTCGCTATTTCGCGTGGCACGCGTACCGCCGTCACTGTCATTCGCGTCACGCTGGAGCAGAACGGCTTTATTGGTCGTGGCGAGTGCACGCCGACACCGCGTTACGATGAAACACCAGATAGCGTCGAGGCGCAGCTGGAAGTGATGCGTAAGGATGTCGAAGCGGGCTTAAGCCGAATCGATCTGCAAAGCCGTTTATCTGCCGGTTCAGCGCGTAATGCGCTGGACTGTGCGCTGTGGCGCCTTGATGCCGCGCTGGCGAAGCAGACACTGTGGCAGCAGTGCGTACGCACTGCACCGCCTTCGGTGATCACGGCGGAGACCTTAAGCCTCGACTCCATCGAAAACATGGCAGCTGCGGCGGTTGATGCCGTATCGCGTGGTGCCATCCTGCTGAAAATCAAACTGAATCGTGACGAGATTTTAGAGAAAGTGGCGGCCATCAGAAAGGCTGCGCCACGTGCCACCTTGATCATTGACGCCAACGAAGCCTGGTCGGGCGTCGATCTGCAAAGCCTGCTTATCGCGCTGCAAGCGTACAACATCGCCATGGTTGAACAGCCGCTGCCTGCCGGACAAGACCAGGATCTGCAACGGTTTAACCACCCGATCCCGGTGTGCGCCGATGAGAGTTGCCACACGCGTGAAGACATCGCCGAGCTGCGTAATCGCTACGAGATGATCAACATTAAGCTGGATAAGTGCGGCGGCCTGACTGAAGCCTTAGCGATGGTCGAAGAAGCGCAAAAGCTGGATATGCGTCTGATGGTCGGCTGCATGCTGGGCTCCTCACTCGCAATGGAAGCTGCGCTGCCGGTGGCGATTGCTGCAGAACACGTGGATCTCGATGGCCCCATCTGGCTGGCCGCCGATAGCTCACCCTTCCTTTCCTACGCTCAAGGCCGAATCTGGCTGTAACCGCAAGAGGCAACGATGACGGACACTTTACTTACCCCCAACGCCGCCAGCGTTGCCGGTCCCGCGCCGGTACTCGCGATACAGGATCTTAGCGTCTCGTTTCGCGGCCGCAGCGGCGTAAATCAGGCACTGAAAGGCATCAGTTTTGCCATTTATCCCGGTGAAGTCGTCGCCGTGGTCGGTGAAAGCGGCTCGGGCAAATCGGTCACTTCGCTGGCTGTGATGGGCCTGCTGGCCGCTTCAGGCCGTATCGATCGCGGCAGCATGCAGTTCCGCGATCGTCAGGGTAAAGCCCACACGCTGGAAACGCTGGATGAAACCCAACGCCGCACCTTGCGCGGGCGCGAAATGGCGATGATTTTTCAGGAGCCGATGACCTCGCTCAACCCGGTACTGCGGGTGGGCGATCAGTTGACGGAAGCACTGCGTGACCATCAGATGTGCGACAAAGCCGCTGCGGATGCGCGTGCGCGGGCACTGCTGCGCCAGGTGCGCATCGCCGATGTCGATCGCGTGATGAAAAGCTACCCGCACTCGCTGTCAGGCGGCATGCGCCAGCGCGTGATGATTGCGCAGGCGCTGGCGTGCGATCCACAGCTGCTGATTGCCGATGAACCCACTACCGCGCTGGACGTCACCGTGCAGGCGCGCATTCTGCACATCCTGCGCGACCTGCAACGCGAGAAGCAGATGGCAGTGCTGTTTATCACCCATGACATGGGCGTGGTGGCGGAAATTGCCGACCGCGTGGTGGTGATGCTGCGCGGCGAAGTCGTGGAACAGGGGACGGTCGCGGACATCTTCAACGCGCCACAGCATCCTTACACCAAAGCGCTGCTTGCTGCCGTGCCGAAACTGGGTGACATGCGCGAGCAACGCTGGCCGCAGCGCTTCCCACTGTTGGGTGCCACTCAGCCCGCCGATAGCGGTGAGCAGCGCACCGCCCGTTATGACGAAACGCCATTGCTGGATGTGCGCGGTTTAAAAGTCTATTACCCGATTCGCAGTGGCATCTTTTCCGCCTTGACCCATCAGGTGCATGCGGTGGAGCAGATCGACTTCAGCCTGTGGCCGGGTGAAACCCTGGCGATTGTGGGTGAGAGCGGCTGCGGCAAATCCACTACCGGCCGCGCGCTGATGCGCCTGATCAAGAGTCAGTCTGACAGCATTCATTTCCAGGGCAATGAAATCGCTAATCTGAAAGAGGCGGAGTTTCAACCGCTGCGCCGCGAAATCCAGATGGTATTTCAGGATCCCTACGCCTCTTTAAACCCGCGTCTGACAGTGGGCTTCACCATTGCCGAGCCGCTGCTGCTGCACGGTCTGGTGAAATCGCTGGAAGAAGCCACGCCGCAGGTTGAAGCCTTGCTGAAAAGCGTTGGTCTGTTGCCCGAACATGCCACGCGTTATCCCCATGAGTTTTCCGGCGGCCAGCGCCAGCGTATTGCGATTGCCCGCGCCATGGCCTTGAAACCGAAAGTCATCATCGCCGATGAGGCCGTCTCGGCACTGGATGTCTCGATCCAGGCGCAGGTGGTGAACCTGATGATGGACCTGCAAAAGCAGACTGGTGTCGCGTGGATTTTCATCTCGCATGATATGGCGGTGGTGGAGCGTATCGCTAACCGCGTGGCGGTGATGTATCTCGGCCAGATTGTCGAGCTTGGCCCGCGTCAGTCGGTGTTCAACCAACCGCAACATCCGTATACCCAACGTCTGCTGGCCTCGGTGCCGGTGGCCGATCCACAGAACCGTCAGACCCGTACTTTCGAAGATAGCGAAATTCCTTCGCCGCTGCGCAAGTTGGGCGAAACGGTCACCAAACCCCGTTATCGCCAGGTTGCCCCGCAACACTGGGTCGCTGACGACATTGCATCGCGCTAACGCTCAATACCAGGAGATTTCATGAAAACCCTTTTTCGCCGTTCGTCACTGGCTTTTGGCTTGACCCTCGCGCTGGCTGCCGCCGCGCAGGCGCAGGATCTGCGTATTTCGATGTATGCCGATATCACCGGTCTCGATCCACACGATACCTCGGATAACGTCAGCTATTCGGTGCAGAGCGGTATCTTTGAACGCCTGTTCCAGTTCGATGCGCAGATGAAACTGCAACCCTGGCTGGCGACCGGTTATACCAATAATGACAACGCCACCGAATTTACCCTGACGCTGCGCAAAGGTGTCACTTTCCAGGACGGTACGCCGTTTGATGCTGAAGCGGTCAAGGCCAACCTCGATCGCCTCGCCGATCAGACCAAAGGCCTGAAGCGCAACAGCCTGTATAAGATGATTGCCAACGTCACGGTGCTGGCGCCGGATCAGGTGAAAATTGACCTCAATCAATCCTTTGGTGCTTTCATCAACACCCTGGCACACCCGTCAGCGGTGATGTGGAGCCCGGCGATCCTCAAACAGTACCCGGAAGAAGCACAGCTGCGCCTGCATCCGGTCGGCACCGGTCCGTTCAAGTTTGTTGACTGGCAGCCGGGCAAGGCCGTTTCGCTGGTGAAGTATGATGGCTACTGGCAGAAAGGCTGGCCGAAGGTGGATAAAGTGACCTTCTCGCCAAGCCCGGAAGATGCCACACGCGTTGCCGCATTGAAATCAGGACAGGTGGATGCGATCTGGCCGCTGCCGTCGGATCTGATCGCGACTGTGCAGAGCGACAGCAAATTAGCGATCCAGCGCGATCCGAGTATTTATCTCTACTACATGGCAATCAACACCCAGCACAAACCATTGGCGGATGTGCGCGTGCGTCAGGCGATCAACTACGCCATCGACCGCAATCTGTGGCTGAAAGTGGCGTTTGCTGGCATGGGTAAACCCGCTTCGTCCGCGATGCCGGAAGGGGTGCAGTTCTATCAGAAGCAGAGCGAACCGAATTATCACTACGCCCCGGATGAAGCCAAAGCCTTGTTGAAAGCTGCCGGCTATCCGAACGGTCTGGATTTGAAACTGTGGACCACCAACACCACCGCCAGCGTGCGCGCGGCGCAGGTGCTGAAAGCCCAGCTGGCAACGGTAGGCATTCGCGCCACAGTGACGCCAATGGATTCCGGTACCCGTAACGCCAAGCTGTGGGGCGTTAAGGATCCTAAAGCAGCCGAATTCGACCTCTATTACGGCGGCTGGTCAACCTCGACCGGTGATGCGGACTGGGCGCTGCGCCCGCTGTATGCCACCGAATCCTGGGTACCGACCTCGTATAACGTTTCGTACTTCAGCAATCCGGATGTGGATAAAGCCATTGCTGGTGGGTTAGCCACCGCCGATCCGGCTAAGCGCGGTGAAGCCTATGCGGAAGCCCAGAAAATGCTGTGGAAAGATGCGCCCGTCGCCTTCCTCGGCACGCCAGATAACCTGGTGGGCAAGCGCAGCAACCTGACGGGCGTATCGATGCTGGCAGATGGCAACTTCCTCTACACCCAGGCGGCATTTAAGTAAGGCAGGGCGTTAATCCCTCACCCTAACCCTCTCCTGCAAACGGGAGAGGGCGTCCCCAATTTAAAGGAAGCGCATGTTCGCATACATTATTCGTCGGCTGCTGGAGATGATCCCTGTCCTGCTGGTGGTCTCGCTGCTGGTGTTCGGCTTTATTAAGCTGCTACCCGGCGATCCGGCGCGCATTTACGCCGGTCCAGACGCCCCGATCGAAGCGGTCGAAGCCGCGCGCCAGCATCTCGGACTCAACGATCCGCTGCCGCAGCAATACGTTAACTGGATCGGTGGGCTGCTACGTGGCGATCTCGGCGTCACTTACCGCACGCAACAGCCGGTGCTGCAAGTGATCAAACAAGGCTTTATGCCAACCCTGTGGCTGGCGCTGGCGGGCTTTGCCTGGTCGGTAATCCTCGGCCTGTTTCTCGGTGTACTGGCCGCACTGAAACGCGGTAAATGGCAGGACTGGACATTGATGAGCGTCGCCGTCGGCGGCATCTCAATGCCCACTTTTTGGTTGGGTCTGTTGCTGATCCAGTTCGTTGCCATGCCCTTTGGCCTGTTCTCGGTGAGCGGGTTCAACAAGGCCAGCGACATTATCCTGCCTGCTATCACTTTGGGTTCCTCGGTGGCCGCCGTGATGGCGCGCTTCACTCGTTCCGCCTTCCTCGAAGTGGCGCAGGAAGATTATGTGCGCACCGCCAAAGCCAAAGGGCTGCGCAATCGGCTGGTGACGTGGAAGCACGTAATGCGTAATGCCCTGATCCCGGTGATCACCATGCTCGGCTTGCAGTTCGGTTTTCTGCTCGGCGGATCGATCGTGGTGGAGAGCGTCTTCAACTGGCCCGGTTTGGGCTGGCTGTTGATCGAGTCGATCAAAGCACAAGATCAGCCGGTGATTCAGGCGCTGGTGATGCTGTTCGTGTTTGAATTTATTGTGATTAACCTGCTGGTGGATCTGCTGTATGCCGTGGTCAATCCAGCCATTCGCCTGCGACAGGAGTCGTGATGAGTACAGAATCTCTCTCTGCCGCAACACCACAAACCATCCGCTCGCCGTGGCGCGATTTCCTGCACGCCTTTGTGCGTAATCCGCTGGCGCTGGTCTCCGGCGGCTTTGTACTGCTGCTGGTGATTGTGGCGATCTTCGCGCCCTGGCTGGCACCATGGGACCCGATGGCACCGGACTGGATGGCCTTATCATCACCGCCCTCAGCGGCACACTGGATGGGTACTGATGATCTGGGACGCGACCTGTTGAGCCGCATCATCTTTGGCGCACGCATCTCGCTTTACGTCGGCGTACTGTCGGTGACGCTGGGCATGGTGGTGGGCGTGCTGCTCGGCTTGCTGGCGGGCTATTACGGTCGCTGGATTGACATGCTGATCATGCGCGGTTCCGACGTGCTGTTTGCCTTTCCCGGCATGCTGCTGGCGATTGCGGTGGTGGCGATTCTCGGTCCGGGACTGAATAACGTGATTATCGCCGTGGCGGTGTTCAGCGTGCCGGTCTTTGCCCGCATCGTGCGCGCCTCGACGCTGTCGCTCAAACAGGCTGCGTATGTCGAAGCGGTGCGCTGCGCCGGTGCGCCCGATCGCGTGATCCTGCTGCGCCACATTCTGCCCGGCACGCTCTCCAATGTGATTGTCTATTTCACCATGCGTATCGGCACCAGTATTCTAACGGCAGCGGGCCTCAGCTTTATTGGCCTGGGCCCGGAACCGGATGTGCCGGAGTGGGGAAATATCCTGGCGATGAGCCGCAGCATGATGATGGGCGGTTTATGGCACGTCAGCGTGTTCCCCGGCCTGGCAATTTTCATTACTGTGCTGGCGTTTAACCTGCTGGGTGATGCGCTGCGCGATACGCTCGATCCCAAACTGAAGAGCTAAACATGGATTTTCAACAACTGCAGCGTGATCTACTGCTGCAACGCTGGCGCACTGAACGCCAGCTCGGGCAACCACGCAGTGCTTGCGGCGCCACCAACCGCATCAGCGATGTGCCCGGCGTGCGCGTCGGCCATCACACGCTGGCAGACGGTGAGAGACAAACCGGTGTGACGGCGATTGTGCCGCCAGGCGATAACCTGTTTCTCAAGCCGTTACCCTGCGGCGCGGCGGTCTTTAATGGCTTTGCCAAACCCGTCGGGTTGGTGCAAATCGAAGAGTTGGGCGTGCTGCAAACGCCGATCTTGCTCAGCAACACGCTGGCAGTCGGCACGCTGTTTACCACACTGGTGCGTGACGCCATCAGCCGTAACCCGGAGTTGGGTCGCAGTTTGCCTACCGTCAATCCGCTGGCGCTGGAGTGCAACGACGGCTGGCTGAATGACATTCAGGCGCTGGCGGTGACCGAAGCCATGGTGCAGGACGCGCTCGATTCGGCGCAGGCCGATTTCGCCCGTGGCAGCGTCGGTGCCGGACGTGGCATGAGCTGCTTCAGTTTGAAAGGCGGGATTGGCAGCGCATCGCGTTCAATTCCTTCATTGAACGCGACGTTGGGCGTGCTGGTGCTGGCTAATTTTGGGGCACTGAATGCGTTCACGCTGGATGGTGTGCGCATGGGTGACATGATTGTACCGCTGATGCCAGAATTGGCACCGCAGCGCGATGCCGGCTCCATCATCATCATTATGGCCACCGATGCGCCGCTGGATGCGCGCCAGCTTAAGCGTATCGCTAAACGCGCCGGTGCCGGATTAGGCCGTTTAGGCAGTTATTGGGGACATGGATCAGGCGATATTGCCGTGGCCTTCTCCACGCAAACGCAGCCAAACCCGCCGGAAGATGCGGCACTGGAACCGCTGCTTGCCGCCGCCGCTGATGCCACTGAACACGCGGTGCTGGATGCGCTATTAAGTGCCGAAGCGGTCACGGGTTTTCGCGGCCATCATCGTCCGTCACTGACGCAGGTGCTGGATGAATTGGCCAAACCGTAGGGCCGCCATTTATGGCGCCTCTTTCAGCAGCGCCTGTGTTCAGCTTGAATGCCGCCTCTGACGTTAAGTTAACCGTAATGTCGCCATTTTTGGCGCCTCTTACAGCAGCGCCTGTGGTCAGCCTGAAAGCGGCCTTTGACGCACTGTTCCCCGTAGTGTCGCCATTTATGGCGACCGTGTTCCAACCCGCATGGAATTTGCCTGACTTATGAAAATATTCATCTCTGCTGACATTGAAGGTATCGCGGGCGTGATGCGTCCGGAACAGTGCTCACCCGGCCATGCGGAACACCAGCTGGCACGCGGGCTGATGGAACAGGAAGTGAATGCCGCCATCGACGGTGCTTTCGCTGGCGGAGCCACCGAAGTGGTGGTGGCCGACAGCCATGCGCAAATGACCAACCTGCGCGCGGAAAACATCGATCCGCGTGCGCGCATGGTGCAAGGCAAGCCGCGTGGCTTGTCGATGGTGGAGGGCATTGAGCAGCAGCGCTTCGATGGCCTGTTCTTTATCGGCTATCACAGCGCGGCGGGCGAGCCCGGCGTGCTGGCGCACACCATCAACGGCCGTGCGTTTTGGCGCATCCATATCAACGGTAAAGTGATGGGTGAAAGCGATATCTACGCTGCCGCCGCCGCCGAACAGGGTACACCGCTGTGGCTGGTGAGCGGGGACGATCAACTACAAGGCTGGATCGCCGAACACTATCCGTCAGTGGATTACGTCTGTGTGAAACGCGCGATTTCCCACACCTGCGCGGAGTCCATTAGCCCGCAAGCCGCACAAAACGCCATTCGTGCCGCCGCTACTGCGGCGGTACAGCTTGCGCGCCAGGTCAGTACCACGCGTTTGACCGCACCTTATGAGATGCAGTTACAAGCCAGCAAACCGGTGCTCGCGGATTTGTTCAGTCTGATTCCCGGTGTAACGCGCATTGATGCGGTGACCGTGGGTTATCGCGCCGAGCAGATGGGCACATTGATCAGCCTGCTGAGTGCATTCTCCTATCTGGCGAGTACGCAGTCGTAATGTTGGTGCGCACCCTACAGATGCGCGTAGGGTTGCCAGGACTGCGTACCTGACGGATGCTCGCAGGGTTGCCATGGATGGCAATCAATAGATTAGCAATCACGTATCAACGCTTAGGCACATTATTGGCAGGTCGTACCGCATTTCCTGCTGGCTTTTGGTAACCTGCGCGCAATTTATATATAACAACGAGGCAGTCATGCAGCTCTGCAGTTTTTATCTTATTGACCAGGAAAGAAAAAGTTACGGAATCGTGCGGGAAGAGGGCGTGATTGACGTCGGTTCACGCCTCGGCGCGGCATGCCCGGACCTGAAATCTTTGTTACAACGCGGCGCGGTCAGCGACCTGGAAGCCTTTCGTTCTCAACCAGTAGATCACCCATTCAGCGCCATTCGTTTCCTTCCGGTAGTGGAAAATCCTGGGAAAGTGTTCTGTGTCGGCATGAACTACGCGGACAAGCGTAAAGAGTTTGCCGAGACTATCGAAGCGCCGACGCTATTCGTCCGTTTCGCGGATTCCCTGGCGGGGCATGAGCAGCCGCTGTTAAAACCGGCCACCACCCAGGAATTTGATTACGAAGGTGAACTGGCGGTGATTATCGGTAAGCCTGCCTATCAGGTTAAAGCGGCCGATGCGCTGCAACACGTTGCGGGTTACAGCTGCTTTATGGATGCCACCGTACGTGACATGCAGTTCACCTGGTTTACCGCCGGAAAAAACTGGCAGCAGACTGGCGGTTTTGGTCCGTGGATGACCACCTCAGATGAGATCCCCGATCCGCAGCAGTTGGCGATCAAAACCTGGCTGAATCAGCGTGAAGTGCAGAACGACACCACCGCCAGCATGGTGCATCCGGTGGCGAAAATCATCGAATACATTTCGGCATTCAGCCCGCTGTCAGCAGGCGATGTGATCATCACCGGTTCACCAGGCGGCGTCGGTAAAAAACGCACGCCACCGCTGTTTATGTTCCCCGGCGATGTGATTGAAGTCGAGATCGAAAAAATTGGTCGTCTGCGCCACACAGTGGTTTAAAGAAAAAAGGCTGCCATTTATAAAAATGGCAGCTTTGACTGATGTGTGTTGAATTGACCAGACGACGACCGCTTAGCGCGTATATCTCACCACGCGGCTGCGATTCAACAGCAGCCGCACTTTGTCACCTTCACGCGCGATCACAAAACGTTTCTCCCAGGGGCCATCCTGCGCGGTGGCGAGCACGCGATCGCCGCCCAGCGATTGCAAACTGGCATGAATCGCTGCCGGACCGATGCCCATAATCAGGCGATCGCCCTCAATCACCATTTCACTGCGCCAGGTATGTGCAAACCAGCGGCCTTGCAGATGCTCAAGGCTGGCGCTGTCCGCCTCTACCGACACAAAACGGCGCGGCGCATGACCAATCTCACCGACAATCGCTTTACCATCATGGCGTAGCTTGATCGGGAAAGTGCTGGAAAGCGACACCGCATCTCCGTGCGGATCGGCGCGCCACAGCGTTTCACCGGCACCCAGCCAGGTCGCGGTCACACCCTGAATCTCCAGCCAGTCGGCGGCGTTTTCTGCCACGTATAAGCCCGGCGTCAAATCATGCCCTTTCTCCGGCAGCGAGCGATCCAGCAGCGCCGCCATCACCCGCAGTGCACTTTCTGAGGTCGCCACATCTTCACGGTTGGCAACAATCGCTACGCCCAGCTTCAGCTCCGGATGCAGCAGGAAATAGCTTTTATAACCCGCATGCGAACCGCCGTGACCGAACAGCGTCTGGCTGCCCAGCGTGGAACTGGTGATACCCAGCCCGTAGCCGCTGGTACGGCCGTCATTGAGATAGCGTGGCGCGCTCAGGCGTTGCAGCACGCCCGCGCCGGGTCCGCTGTCCGCCAGCAGACTTTGCAGCCAGCGCGTCAGATGATTGACGCTGCCGGTTACACTGCCCGAGGCGGAAAGATGCAATCCAGCGCTGGAGAGCTGCCACTGCGCGCCGTTTTGCCAGTAACCCGGCACCAGTCCCGGCACGATATCGAACCAGGTTTCCGGCGCGACCAAACTGATATCCAGCGGCTCGCAGATATATTGCTGCAGCAGATCGTTGAACAGCACACCTTTGGCTTTCAGCGCCTCTTCCACCAGGCGGTAGCCGGTGTTGGTGTATGAAATCTCGCTGCCCGGCGGATAACTGAGATCGCCTTCCTGTGCGACAAAATCCAGCAGATCAGCAGCGCTGGTGGCGTTGTACACCGACAAGCCGAGCAGCGACAGGGTTTCACGCACATCGGGCAAGCCGCTGCTCATGTCCAGCGCCTGGCCGACAGTGATCTGGCCGTTGGCGCCTGTTAGCTGCGGCAGATGCTGCACCAGCTTATCGTTGAGTTGCAGGTAGCGACGGCCAGGCCCGGTGACCAGCGCGGCAAACAGATGCTTGGTTATCGAGGCAAAACGCACCACGCTGTCGGCGCCGAAGGGGGTCTGTTGCGCCAGATCGGCCAGACCGGCGCAGTGTGTCGAGTGAATATGATGGGCATCAAACAGGACTATCGCACCACCCGGTGCGCCGGGCTGCTGCCAGCCTTGTGTTATCTGCTGCGCCACCTTGGCGGCCTGCTGCCAGTTCGCGGTCATACTGGTTCCTCCAGCGTCATGCTGAGAGCGAAAAGTGGTGCGATATCAGCAGACTGTTGCCCGTTCGCGGTCATGCCGGTTCCTCCAGCGTCATGCTGAGATCAAACAGTTGAGCGGTATGCGGATGCTGGATGCGGCGCGCGCGTAAATCCTCCGCGCTCAATTGCTCCACCATCTCACCGTGCTGCATCACCCCAATGCGCTGGCACAGATGGGTCACCACCGCGAGGTTATGCGTCACCATAATGTAGGTGAGTTTGCGATCAGTGCGTAGATCGCTGAGTAAATTCAGGATTTCCGCCTGCACCGACACATCCAGCGCCGACGTGGGCTCATCCAGCAGCAGCACTTCTGGCTCGGCAATCAACGCGCGGGCAATCGCCACGCGCTGACGCTGACCACCGGAAAGCTGATGCGGATAGCGGAAACGCACAGCGGCCGGTAAGCCGACCTCGCTCAGCGCCTGGCTGATGCGCTGTTCCGCGCGATCGAGCTGATGCACCAGCAACGGCTCATGCAGGATGCGGTCGATGGTTTGACGCGGATGCAGCGAACCAAACGGATCCTGAAACACCATCTGCACCTGGCGATAGAACGCGCGGCTGCGTTTGGCGCCCAGTTCCATGCCGCCAAATTTCATGCTGCCTTGCCACTCAGCATTGAGTCCGGCGAGGGCGCGCAGAATGGTGGATTTGCCCGAACCACTTTCGCCGACCATGCCAAAGCTTTCGCCGTTGGCGACCGCGAAGCTGACGCCTTTCACTACCTGATGCGCACCAAAGGCGATGCGCAGGTTATCAATTTCAATCATGAAGCTGCCTGTAAATTCTGTGCGTTCGTTGAACGGTACGCATCCATACGCATCCTGCGGGCGTAAAGCGGGCATGGGGGTATAACCGTGTTGATGGGCATTGCGCTATTCTCGCCACGCCGCATCGCGCTGTAATACCGGTAAGCGCTCGCGCGGATGTTTTAACGACGGCAAACAGGCCAGTAAGCCGCGCGTATACGGATGCTGAGCCTGCTGTAACTGCCCGGCGTCCAGCAATTCGACAATGCGCCCGGCGTACATCACCGCCACGCGATCGCAAAAGTGCGACACCAAAGGCAGATCGTGGCTGATCAGGATCAACCCCATGCCGCGCGCGGAAACCAGATCGTCAATCAGCTTGAGGATCTCTGCCTGTACCGTGGCATCCAGCGCGCTGGTGGGCTCATCGGCGATCAGCAGTTCCGGATCCGGTGCCAGCATCATGGCAATCATCACGCGCTGGCCCATCCCGCCGGAAACCTCATGCGGATAGCGCTTCGCCACCGCGGCAGCATCACGAATTTTCACCTGCTCCAGCAGATCAATCGCCGCCAGCATCGCGGCTTTGCGGCTGCCGCCTTTGTGCTCGCGCCAGGCTTCTGCGATCTGCTGGCCAATGGTCATCACTTGATTGAGTGAATATTTTGGGTCCTGCAGGATGAAGCCCACGCGTTTGCCGCGAATCTGACGCAGCACTTTTTCACTGGCGCCGCGCAGATCGATACCGTCAAAACGCAATACGTCGGCGGTCACCTCCGCATTGCCCGGAAGTAATTGCATCAAACAGCGTGCGGTCAGCGACTTGCCCGATCCGCTCTCGCCAACAATGGCAAACTTCTCACGGCCAACGCTGAAACTCACGCCGCGTACCGCTTCAAAGGTTTCCGTGCGACTGCGAAAGGCAATGCGCAGGTTTTCAATTTCCACCAGCATTTAGCGCTCCTTAGGATCCAGCACGTCGCGCAGACCGTCGCCGAGAAAGTTAAATGCCAGTGAGGTCAGGAAAATGGCGATACACGGCATCAGCGGCACCCACCATTCGCTGAACAGGAAGCGGCGCGCGGTGGCAATCATGGTGCCCCATTCAGGTGAAGGCGGTTGCGCGCCCATCCCCAGGAAGCCAAGGCTGGCGGCGGTGATGATGATGGAACTCATATCCAGCGTGACGCGCACAATCAGGCTCGGCACGCACAGCGGCATGATGTGGCGCAGGATGATGCGCAGCGGTGACGCGCCAGTAAGTCGGCTGGCGGCGATAAAATCGCTGTGGCGGAACTGCATGGTTTCGGCACGCGCCAGACGCGCGTACGGCGGCCAGGCGGTTAAGGCAATTGCCAGAATCGCGCTCTCCACGCCGGGTTTCAGCGCGGCCACAAACGCCAGCGCCAGAATCAAACGCGGGAAGGCGAGGAAGATGTCGGTGATACGCATCAGCGTCTTATCCACAATGCCACCGGCATAGCCCGCGATACAGCCAATCAGCAGGCCGAGCGGGGCGGTGAGCAGCACCACGGCGATCACCATGCCAAGCGTGGTGCGTCCGCCATAGATAATGCGCGTCCAGACATCGCGGCCGAGTTCATCAGTGCCGAGCCAGTGTGCGACAGAAGGAGCCGCCAGACGGTTTTCCAGATGCTGTGCGCCTGGATCAAACGGCGTCAGCCACGGGGCAAATAGCGCCAGCAACAGCATGACGGCGATAACTGCTAATCCGGCCATCGCCAGCGGGTTGCTGCGCAGGCTGAGCCACAAGCGATAGCGTCGGCCCCACACCGCCTGACGGCGATTGGCTGGCGTATCGTCCAGCAGCCAGTCACGAGAGAAGAAGATCATTTTACGCGTGGGTCCCAAAGTCGATAGAGAAGGTCAGCCAGCAGATTGAGCAGCACATACACGGTGCCGACCAGCAGCGTGGCGCCGACCACCGGGTTCATGTCGGCGTTCATCAGCGAGGTGGTGAGATACTGGCCGAGGCCGGGCCAGGAGAAGACGTTTTCGGTGACGACCGCGCCCTCCAGCAATCCGGCGTAGGTCAGCGCCAGCACCGTCACCAGTTGCACCGCCACGGTCGGAAAGGCATGCCTCCAGATCACCCGGCGCGATGACAGCCCTTTCGCACGCGCAGTGATCACAAATTCACCGCTCAAGGCATTGAGCATAAAGGTGCGCGTCATACGTGTGATGTAGGCCATGCTGAAGTAGGCAAGGATCAAGACCGGCTGCGCCATGTGTGCCAGCGCATCCCAGAAGGCATCCGTTTCACCGGCGAGCAATGAGTCGATGGTAAGAAAGCCGGTGACCTGCGGCACCATATCCTGCCAGATGATGTCCTGCCGTCCTGGACCCGGCGCAATGCCGAGCACGGCGTAGAACACCAGCAGGCTCAGCAGCGCCAGCACAAACACCGGTAGTGAGTGTCCAGCGAGGCACACCACGCGAATGGTCTGATCGACCCAGGTGCTTTGGCGCACGGCGGCCCAGACACCCAGCGGAATACCGACCAGCGCGGCGATAATAATCGCGGCAGTCGCCAGTTCCATGGTCGCCGGGAAGAAGCGCGCAATATCGGTGGTCACCGGGTTTGAGGTGAGAACCGATTTCCCGAGATCGCCGTGCAGCAGTTGATTGAGGTAGTGGCCGAACTGAATGTAGAGGGGCTGATCCAGCCCCATTTCCAGGCGCACGCGATCCACCACGGACTGCGGTGCGTTATCGCCCACCGCCGCCAGCACCGGATCGGTAGGCATCACCCGGCCGATAAAGAAGGTCAGTACAGAAAGACCAAACAGCGTCAGCACCAGGCTTCCCAGGGTGCTGACGATTTTTTTCAATAAAGGCATCAGGCTTTTTTCACCTGATCGTATGGCCACTGCTCCAGTACCGTCATGTGCACATCTGAGATGTTTTTGCCGCACGCGACATTTTTGGTCTTCTGCATCATGTAGATGAACGGACTTTTCTCGCGGCCCAGCTGCTGAATCTGCTGATAGAGGGCAATACGCTTCGCCGGATCCGGCTCGTGCAGTGCCTGCTCAGTCAGTTTGTTGAACTCTTCATCTGACCAGCTGCAGCGCCATGCCAGCGTGCGGCTACGGGCATTTTCGCTGTTGTCGGTATTCACACAGAAGGCTTCAGTGTTGGAGTTTGGATCGAAATAGTCCGCGCCCCACACGGTCAGCGCCAGCTGATGCTGACGCGCACGCATCTTGGTCAACACCTGACGGTTTTCGGCGGCAATCAATGACACTTTGATGCCAATCGCGCCCAACTGAGTCTGGATCGCCTGAGCGATATCGGGATACGGCTGCATTGAGTAGTGGTCGAGGGTGATCTCAAATCCATCGGGATAACCCGCTTCTGCCAGCAGCGATTTGGCTTTCGCCACGTCTTTATGGAACGGGGTGTCGTCCAGCGCTGCCGGGAAGCCGCTCGGCAGGAAGCTTTGATGGGTAATAAAGCTCATCGACAGAATGTTCTTCTGGATGCTGTCGTAATCCAGCGCCCACTTCAGGGCTTGCCACACCTGCGGCTTTTTCAGGTATTCATTATTGGTGTTGCATGACATCAGCATGATGGCTGACAGCGACTGATTCACCAGCGACACGTTGCTGTCGTTCTTCACCTGCAACAACTGCTCGGTGGTGAGATCGTAGGCCGCATCCACGTCGCCTTTCTTCACCATCAGCGCCTGAGCAGCCGGGTCGGTGATGTGCTTCAGGATCACGCGCTTAATTTTGCTCTTGTCGGCATACAGCGGGCTCAGTTCCAGGATCACCGTTTCACTGGCTTTCCAGGTGCGCAGAGTGAAGGCACCCGAACCGGCGCTGTGCTGTTTCAGCCATGCATTACCGAAATCGTTGTTCTGCTGATTGGCTTCACAGGCCTTCTTCGACACGATGCTGCCAACGGTGGCGGAGAGGCAATACAGCAGGAAGGTTTCCGCTGCGGGTGCACCGAGTTTCATCTCCACGGTATGCGCACCTTTCGCCGTGACCATCTGCGTCACATTGTCTTTAGTGAAGCCAAACTGGTTAATGATAAAGGCCGGGCTTTTATCCAGCTTGACGATACGTTCAATCGAATAGGCGACATCTTCTGCGGTGAGCGCTGTGCCATCGGCGAATTTCGCTGCCGGGTCGAGGTGGAAGGTATAGGTGCTGTTATCGCTGCTCACATCCCAGCTCTTCGCCAACTGGCCAATCACTTTATCGGCTTTCTGCGGGTCCGGCGTGACCAGGCGCTGATACATGTTGCCGCAAATCTGGCCGCCGGTGGCTTCAAAGCTTTCATGGGGATCGAGGCTGGTAATGTTGTCCAGCTGCATCGCCATCACGAACATACTCGGTGGCGTATCAGCGAAGGCGGTGTTGAGACTCAGATAGGAAAAAGCAGGGACGGCGGCGCATCCTGCGAGAAAACGTCTTCTGGTTACCATGACAACTCCAAGTTATTGATTATTAAAATTAAAATTAGTTATTTTGCTGTTTTTTGTCTTGACTTTCCCGCTGTGCGAGAGGATTAATAATGGGATTAAGTCATTTGTTTCATGCGTGAAGCCTTGCCTCTTTTTGGTGCAATTTGCCCCGCCAGCAGGCAGAACTTGCGCTTTCTCCCGAACATGGAATCGATACAACATGTCTGACATCTTCAATATTCCGGTCTTTGACGGTCACAACGATGTGCTCAATAAACTCTGGCAACACCATCAACCCAACGCGGTGCAGGCCTTCCTGCAGGGTACTGGACGCGGTCAGATGGACCTGCCGCGTATCCGTCAAGGAAATATGGTAGGTGGGATATTTGCCACCTGGGTGCCGTCTCACCCTCTGATTGCAAGAAGTGCGCCAGACCTCTCAGATTTTCCTCAGGAAATTATTGGCGCTGCGCGTGATGCCACTTTTTCGATGCTGGCCTTGCTGCTGCGCATCGAACAGGCCTCAGAGGGGCAAGTGAAAATTTGCCGCAGCGTGCGCGATATTCGCGACTGTATGGCCAGGGGCGTGCTGGCGGTGGTGATGCACGTGGAAGGGGCGGAAGCGCTGGATACCAACGGCGAGCTACTGGATATCCTGTATGCCAGCGGTCTTCGTACGCTGGGGCCACTGTGGAGTCGCCCGAATCAATTTGGTGAGGGCATGCCGTTCCTGTATCCGTCATCGCCGGATGTCGGCAACGGCTTAACGGCGGCGGGCAAGCAACTGGTGCGCGACTGTAATCAACGCCGGATCATGGTTGACCTGTCGCACATGGATGAGAAGGGCTTCTGGCATACCGCAGAGATCAGCGATGCGCCGCTGGTGGCGAGCCACTCCAATGCCCATGTCATCAGTGCGCAGTCGCGCAACCTTACCGATCGCCAGCTGGCGGCCATTAAAGAAACCCACGGCTTTGTCGGCGTGAACTTCGCCGTGCCGTTCCTGCGTGAAGATGGCGATCGTCATGCGCCGACCACCGTGGATGCCATCGTGCAGCATGTGGAATACCTGCTGGAAAAAGTCGGTGAAGATGGCGTCGGCTTTGGCTCGGATCTGGATGGTGCCACCATGCCAGGCGACATGAAAGATGTGGCCGGTTTCCCACTGGTGGTGAACGCGCTGGCGGCGCGTGGTTATTCGCGCGAACTGTTGGAAAAAATTTGCCACGGCAACTGGCTGCGCGTGCTTGAAGCGACCTGGGGCGAGTAATTATGCGATTGCGACACATTGAGGTTTTTCAGGCGATAGTGCAGACCGGCAGCATCAGTGCGGCGGCGCGATTGCTCAATGTGTCGCAGCCAAATGTCAGCCGCGTCTTAACGCACGCCGAGCAGCAGCTGGGTTTTGCCCTGTTTGAACGGCGTGCGCAGGGGATGGTGGTCACCGCAGAAGGTCGGCGTTTACTGCCCGAAGTGGAAGATCTCTACCAGCGTTTACACTCCATCACCCAACTTACCGAGCAGTTGCGGCGCGGCGAAGGGCAGATGGTGCGTGTCGGTGCTGCACACGCTTTTGGTCAGATGGTGCTGGCACCCGCACTGGTCAACTGGCGGCAACAGGCGGCATCGGTGAGCGTGGAGTTGGTGACCGAGCACTTCAGCACGCTGTGCCAGATGATTATGGATAATCAGCTTGATTTCGCGCTGGTATTTGGTCAGCAGGTGGATGCCGATCTGCTGGCGGAGCCGCTGTTTCAATCGTCGATGGTGGCGTTGTTGCCGCAGCATCACACGCATAACGAACCCGCCACGCTGGAGTGGTTGTGTGCCAACAACCTGTTGATGATGCAGAACCAAGACCCACTTGGGCGCGTGCTGCATCGCGCTTTGCGTGACAAAGGGCTGGACCCGGCGGTGTCGCTGTCGATCAAAACCTATTCGGTGATTGCTGATATGGTGCTGGCAGGCGGCGGTGTGGGCGTAGTGGATCTGTTTACCGCCTGCCGCTATGCCGACCAGCTAAAACTGCTGCCGGTGGCACAACCGCTGCCGTTTGAAGTGATGCTGATCAGCCGCCGCGACCAGCCACAATCGCAATCGACCTTGCAGTTGAAACAGGTGATTCGCAATAAGCTGTGGGAGATCGCGCGGCAGTGTGAAACGCGGTTTTTTACCCTGTAAATGACGGCGAACTGGCTACGAACTGATTGCGCAATAAATTGCGCCGCTACAAAAAACATGAGCTCTGCCGTAGCGGCGCGATTCATCGCGCTACAAAGATATGCACCCTGCCCTAGCGATGCGGTTTATCGCGCAATTGACGACTTACACCCCATCCGTAATCGGTTTACGCACCAGCAGCAGATAAGCCAGCGCACCCACCACGGTGACGCCTGCACAAATCATCAGCGCGAGGCTGAATGACTTGGTGGTATCCAGCACCCAACCGGTGATCACCGGCGCAAACGAGGCAAACACAAAGCTGGCGAAGTTCTGGATGCTGCCCACCGATGCCGTCATACGTGCGGTAACGTTAGCGTGAATCAAGCCCCAGCAAGATGTCCCGGCAAAGTGAATGCAGAACAGCGCCATGCCAATCAGCGTCACTGCACTGGCGGTGTCTGTTGCACGGGTGACGAAAGTGGTGAAGGCTGCAGACAGCAGCATGCCGCTGACAATCGATACCTTACGCACTTTCACTGCATCCATTCCACGACGCACCAAGGCATCTACCACATAGCCGTTCAGCAACATGCCCGCGGCGCCAAACAGGAATGGAATCGCCGCCAGCAACCCGGTGCTTTTCAGATCCAGATGATAGGTCGATTGCAGATAACCCGGCAGCCAGGCAATGTAGAGCCACGCGGTGTAGTTGATGCCGCTGAAGCCAATCATCATGCCCCACATGGTGCGCTGCTTGAACAAACCGCGCCACTCGGCAAAGCTCAGCGGCTCTTTGCGTGATGCCACGCTGCCCGCTTGCAGATAGTGAATCTCTTCACCGCTCAATTTGCTGTTGTCGCGGTTGCGGTACATCACATACCAGCCAATGGCGAGGAACATACCCAGCACGCCGATGGTGACGAACATGCCGCGCCAGCCCATTACCAGCATCATCGCTGCCAGAATCGGTGGCGCAATCGACAGGCCAATCATCGACGCGGCATTAAACATCCCCATCGGCATGCCGCGATCTTTGATGTTGAACCAGTCGTTAATTACTTTAACGCCGCACGGGTTCATCGGCGCTTCACCAATTCCCAATCCGATACGCACCAGCACAAACTGCGTGAAGTTATGCACCAGACCGGCAGCGGCCTGGAACAGTGACCAGACAAACATGCCGAGCGCCAGCATGATGCGTGGACCTTTGCGATCCAGCAGTGCACCACATGGCAGCTGCGCTAAGCCGTAGGCCAGCGAAAACGCCGAGAGCAGCACGCCGATCTCCGTGGCCGATAAGCCCAGCTCACCGCGAATGGTCATATTGGCCACCGACAGTGAACTGCGATCGAGATAGTTGATGATGGCCGCAAACAGCAGCAGTAACATGGCGGTAACCTGAATCTTCTTAATGCGCGGTGAGCGCACCACGTCACCGCGTGCCGGGACAAAGTCTTGTCCATCGACGGCGGATGTTGGCGCGGCGTCACGGCCACGTGCAGATGTATTTTCCATTGCAACCTCCCAGGTATGGGGTCTTATCGTTATCGAGGATTGGGGTCCTGCGGCAGCGAAACGGTGCTGCCACAACAGATTGCTTTGGAGACTAGAAGTAAACCGATTGGGATGTTGCGAGGATGTTTCAGATTCGTGCGGGCGCTTCAGAATTGTGGTTTTTAATCGGTTTTTAATTGTACTGGCGAATGCAGCGGATCATCGATGACTTCGCCGTACCAAGATGGTTATGTAACGCGCACAGGGCTTCAACATCCCGGCGGCTAATTAGCGCAGTCAGAATCGCCATATGTTCCTCCAGTGCCACGATGTTACGCTGTTTTAAATCTGTTTCATCCCATTGATAATGTGAATGAAAAATCACCGAGATGATCTCCAGTGACTGATTGAAGAACGGATTATTAGCCGCTGACAGAATCAGCGTATGCATCTCTTTATCCAGCGCGGCAAAGTGGCGATAGTTACTGGCGATGGTGTCGCGCATGGCACGGTGGCGATCCAGCAGATCACGTGCCTGAATCCAGCGCTCATCACTGGAGGGGAGGTTGAGAAAGCGGGTAAGTGCATGTGTTTCCAGCATTTCACGCAGTTCGAACAGGTTTTCAGCGTAGAGTTGATCAAACTTTTTCATGCGCCAGTGACCCCGCTTCACCGGCTCCAGCAGGTCGTAACGCATAAACCGCAGCAGGAACTCGCGCACCACTACCGGACTGGCCTTGACCTGTTGTGCCAGCTGCAACTCACTAAAACTGTCGCCGGGCATCAGCTGTCGCTGGTTAATCAGATTAAAAAACGCCTGTTCAAACAGACGCGCTTGTTGATCGATCGGCGGCGTTAACGCGCTAAAACCATCCTCTTCGCTGGGATCGCGCACGATAACGTAAGTTTCTTCAACTTTATCCAGTACGCCGCGCTCATGCAGATGCTGCAGGGTATGGCGCACGGTGGTGCGGCTGATATTGAACATTTCCGCCAGCGCGGCTTGCGGTGGCAGCGGAGAGCGGATGTGGCGTTTAGCGATGCCTTCCAGCATTTGATTGATCACGTTCTGGCGTAAATTCAGGCTTCGGCTCATGCGCTTCTCCGGTTTTTTATTTATTAAAAACCACACAAAGCCCAAAAAAAGGGCGCTGCCTCACACTTCAGCATGTGCAAACGGCGCGGGTGGCTGATTTTCGCCAAAACTGCGACATCAGCACAGGAGAAGCCCATGACAACAATGAAAACCCTGGTGGTTGCCGAGCCGCGCAATATGGTGTGGCAGCAGCGTGAGAAACCGACTCCGGCCGAACAGGAGGTTGTGATTAAACCGATTGCCGCCGGGATTTGCGGCACCGATATTCATGCCTGGGCGGGCAATCAGCCGTTCTTTAGCTATCCACGCGTTCTGGGCCATGAGCTGTGTGGCGAAGTGGTGGAGCTGGGCTGTCGGGTAACGGATTTCAAAGTAGGGCAGCGCGTGGCGCTGATTCCCTATGTTTCCTGCCAGCAGTGCGATGCCTGTCTGAGTGGTAAAACTAACTGCTGCGAGAATATTTCGGTAATTGGCGTACATCAGGATGGTGGCTTCTGCGAGTTCCTCAACGTACCCGCCAGCAACCTGTTAGCTGTTGATGATGTGGCGCCAGAAGCGGCGGCGCTGATCGAGCCTTTTGCGATCAGTGCGCATGCGGTACGTCGTGCGGCGGTGGCAGCGGATGAGCAGGTGCTGGTGGTCGGTGCCGGACCGATTGGTTTAGGTGTAGCCGCGATTGCGGCGGCCGCGGGCGCGCAGGTAGTGGTGGCCGATACCAGCGAACCGCGACGTGCGCATGTCGCAGAAAAGCTGGGGCTCGCGACCCTCAACCCGATGGCAGAAGATTTCGAAATCACGCTACGTGCAGAGTTTGGTGGGCGTCTGGCTGCGAAGGTGATTGATGCGACCGGCAACCCGGCGGCGATGAACGGTGCGGTGAAGCTGATTCGTCATGGCGGCACCATTGTGTTTGTCGGCCTGCACAAAGGTGATTTGGTGATTCCAGACATTGAGTTCCACAAACGTGAAACAACGTTGATGGGCAGTCGCAATGCCACGCACGAAGATTTCGCAAAAGTCGGCGAATTGATGGCGAGTGGGCAGCTACGTGCCGATATCATGCTGAATCGTCATTATGACTTTTCTACTTTGGCGGAGACCTTTGAGTCAGAGGTGATCAACAATCGTGAGTTGATTAAGGGCGTGATTCATTTCGCGAGGTAGTCGGTGCGCATTGCTGCGCGCGAATGCGGGCCTGAGCGCCTCTGCTGCTGCCGGGCCGTACTCGCGTCTCACTGCGCGCGCATGCGGGCCTGAGCACCTCTGCTGCTGCCGGGCCGTCCTCGCGCCGCTGACGCGGTGCCTTCGGCTTCCACGTCGTGCCTGCGGACCGTTCGGGTTAAGGGGTTCAGTTCAGGTAAGGCCGTCCTGGCCAACCCGAACTGCCAGTCGCCTCCCTGCGCCTGGCTCCTGGCCCAACGTAAAAGCCTCAGCGCTGCGGATAGCCCTTGCAGCAGCAGAGGCGCTCTGGCCTCAGCCATCGTGCCGTTTTTAACAGCATGCACTGTAGCTGAAGAGCGTGCTGGGGCTGTTCAGGGGAAGAGGCGCGCTCTGGCCTCAACCATTGTGTCCTTTTAACAGACTGCGTGATCACCCGGCGCTTAACTGGCAAGCATTACGCCATTGATAGCGACCACCCATCTCATGCCCGCAGTGCGGCAAAAAAGTGTTCCCTGACCGCTTCGGCATCCACGCCGAGGCACAAGCGCTGTGGGCGTAAGCCAGCAAACGGGTCTTCACGTGAGGCGAGGGCGCTGAGGCGTCTCACTGTCTGACCACGGCTGATGCCCTCCGTTATCACGCGCACTGGTGCTTCGGTCACGGTAAACGCCTGTGGCAAAGCCAGCCAGGAGAGCGTGAGCGTGTCATGCAGCGCCATGCCATCAAACCCTTCCTTTTGCAGACTGTACGCCAGATACGGACGGCATATCGCGCTGAGTACAGGCTGATTTAACTGCCGCACTTCATCACCCGTCATCAGCACCTTGTGCGTCACATCCAGCGGTAATATCACCACCGGCAGCGCCGAGGCCAGCACCTGATCGGCAGCATGCGGATCTTTCCAGATATTGAACTCGGCAAACGGCGAGACGTTGCCGGAATGGCCGTCGGTGCCAAATGCGCCGCCCATGATCACCAATTCTTTCACCAGCGGAATGATATCCGGCGCCTGATTGATGGCGCTGGCGATATTGGTCAGCGGCCCAATCGCCACGATGGTGATGGCATGGGGCTGTGCGCGCACGCTATCAATAATAAACTGCACCGCGCTGGGTGCTGCTTCACTGTGTGAGTTCTCGAATGCATCCCCTAATCCATCCAGGCCGTGCAGCGTGGCGGGCGCAGAAGGCGTCAATGCCAGTGGCCGCGAGCAGCCACGATACACCAGTGCCTCAATCCCCATCTTCTCGCAGAACAGCCTGGCATTTTTCACCGCCTGGCCGACCGCCACATTGCCAAACACCGTGGTAATCCCCAGCAACCGCTGCGTCCGCGCCGCATACGCCAGCGCAAAGGCATCATCCACGCCAATATCAGTATCAAAAATCAGGGTACGCATCGGGATCTCCTCTCTTATGTTGTTCTCCACGTTAAAACATAATCGTGTGCAAAGGTAAGCCAATCGTTGACCGATATTGTCACCCCCGCGACGCCAGCGTATTATCATGCCGCTAAGGTGATGGCGTGCCACCTTCCCCAACCGCCGTTCTGGAAACAGACGGCTGATGACGCCTGACAACACTCGTATCCCTGCGCGGGAGACGGCGGTGTGTCAGGTGTTTTTCTGTCCTGCCGCGGCCCTGCGCGTAACTCATTTCAGGAGCTCCAAAAGTATGTTGAAGTCGTTACTGGCTGTGATGCTCGGTGGTGCCGTGGGCTGTTCACTGCGCTGGCTTATTTCTCTGCGGTTCAACGCGCTGTTTCCCAATCTGCCACCGGGCACTTTAATGGTGAATCTGGTCGGTGGTTTTATCATCGGTGCAGCGTTGGCGTTTTTTGTCCGCAATCCGCATATTGACCCTTTCTGGAAACTGCTGATTGTCACTGGCTTATGCGGCGGTTTAACCACCTTCTCTACCTTTTCAGCGGAAATTGTCGGCTTGCTGCAAACCGGTAAATACCTCTGGGCGATGTCGAGCGTGATGGTGCATGTGATTGGTTCACTGCTGATGACCTTCGCCGGCTTTGCAGTGGTGAATCTGCTGGGATAAAAGCCCTCCGCATCACGGGCTTGAAATAACGCCTAAGAGGTAGATACTGGTCGGTGTTCTGTTTGCGTGACAAGCAGAACCTGTCACCGATTTATCCGGACGATTAGGGAGCCCGTTGATGCGAAGTAACCCCAAATTCCTTAACCTGGTGTTGTTAAACGGTGAACCTGAACAGAAACTGCGCGCGGCCCGTGCCGCCGGTTTCGATCAGGTCGAAATCTGGCGGGATGATGTTGAGGCAGCCACAGCGCAGCTGGCTCAACAGTTAAATCTTGGCTTTACCAATTTGCAGGTGCTGCGTGATTTTACCGGTGCGCCAGATCGTGAACGTCTGCAAAAGCGTGAAGAGCTGCGGCAGTTTATCCAGATTGCGCAGTCAATCGGTTGCAACACCATTCAGGCACCGGCCACCACGCGTGAAGATTGCGTGGCGGAGCGCATCGATGAAGATCTGCGTTGGATGGCCTCAGAAGCCGCGCGCTATAACATGCGCATCATGTACGAACCCATGGCGTGGTGCAGCGTTGATAATACGCTGCCGCTGGCGTGGGAACGATTGCAGCGCCTGGACCAACCGAATATTGGACTGGTGGTCGATCTGTTCCACATTTGTGCCTTGGGTGGGGACGCCTCACAGCTGGATGGCATTCCTGCCGATCGTATCTATGAAGTGCAACTGTGCGATATGGCGGAGATGCCGCCGCAAGAGAAGGGCGCGCTAAGTGATTATGCGCGCCATCAGCGGTTGTTGCCCGGCGACGGCATTATCGAAGTGGAACGCTTTGTCGATAAGCTGAAAAGCGCCAGCTATCGTGGCCCGGTCGGCATTGAAGTGTTTAACGATGGATTAAAAGCGCAGCCACCCGAAGTGGCTGCGCAACAAGCCTGGAACGCGTTAAATCGCTACTGGCCTTAATCCTGCAAGCACTGGGCGATAAAGGCGGCCGCTTGCATCGCACCCTGTGAAGAAATGGTATGACCGGTGGCGGCTTCAAAGCGCGCTTCCACCGTCACGCCTGCCGCTTGCAGGCGCTGTGCTGCTGACTCACTCTCGCTATACGGAATCACACCATCCGCTTTGCCGTGAATCAGCAACGCAGGCGTGTGCGAAGCCGGGGTTAATGCACCGTCAAACGACAATCGTCCGGAAAACGCCACCACGCCCGCCAGCGGATGACGGCCCTGTGCCAGTGCATCCAGCGCCATGATCGAGCCCTGAGAAAAGCCTACCAGAATCACTTTATCCCACGCGTCCGCCATGCCGTGTTGCGCCATCAACTGTTGCAGTGTCTCATCGAACGCTGCGCGGGCTTCACGCACCCGCGCCGGACGATTTTCTGGGGTAATGCCCGTCAGGCTAAACCACTGATAGCCCATTGCATGTTCAAACGGATAGGGCGCATTCGGCGAGGCAAAAGCCACATCCGGCAGCAGGCTGGCCCAATGCTGGCCGAGTCCTGCCAGATCGTCGCCATTACTGCCCACACCATGTAAAAAAATCACCAACGCTTTTGCCATCATCCTGCTCCTTAAAGTCCGTAATCCGCCATATCCGGGCCTACTGGCACAATCCCGTTCGGGTTCAGTGCCTTAATCGAATAGTAGCCCTGCTTGATATGGTCGATGTTCACTGTCTGACGCACACCCGAAACCGCCAGCATACTCTTCAGATAGCGATCGAGCAGCGGATAGTCGCGCAGGCAGCGCAGGTTACATTTGAACAGACCATGATAAGCAACGTCAAAACGCACCAGCGTCACGAACAGCCGAATATCGGCTTCGGTCAGGCGCTCGCCCAGCAGGAAAGTACGGCCATCTTTCAGACGCAGTTCCAGTTCGTCTAACTGGCTGAACACATCATTAAACGCTTGCTGATAGCTCACCTGCGTGGTGGCAAAGCCGGTACGATACACGCCGTTGTTGAGACGTGGATAGATCGATGCGTTGATCGCGTCGATCTCAGCGCGCAGATCTTCTGGATACAGATCGAGGCTGTTGTCTGCCAGATCGCCAAACCCGCTGTTCAGCATACGCAGGATGTCAGCAGATTCGTTGTTCACGATGGTCTGCGTCTTTTTATCCCACAGTACCGGCACCGTGGCGCGGCCTGTAAAGTCAGCATCGGCGCGGGTATAGAGTTCGTGGATGTACTCGGCTTTGTTAAGCCAGTCACGATCAGCACCCGGATAGTCACCGAAGTGCCAGCCCTGCGCACCCAGCTGCGGCTCGACCACCGAGACGCTGATCACTTTCTCCAGTCCTTTCAGGCTGCGTGCTACCAGTGTGCGTGATGCCCATGGGCAGATCAGTGCCACATACAGATGATAGCGATCCGGCTCGGCGGCAAATTCGCTCGAGCCGTCTGGGGTGATCCAGTGGCGAAAACTGGACGTCTGACGGACAAATCCGCCCTGTTTATCGGTGGCTTGAACCGGGTGCCACTCTGCGCTCCACTTACCGTTAACCAACATATGCTCGACTCCTCTCTGGTGATGGAGTGAGCATACCGCGCTGCTGGTTGGGTGATAATCCGGGCAAAATGGCTTTCATTGCTTCCAAATTGGAAGGAATCAGCCGGGAGGATGCTGCTGGAAATGATCGGCGAGGAAATCAATCAGTAAGCGGGTTTTCTGCGCCAGATGGCGAGCGGGGGGATAGAGGGCAAACAGGCCCATCGGCGGCGTGGCGAAGTTATCCAGCAGCGAGACGATTTCGCCGCGTTGTAGCGCAGGTGCGGCAATAAAACCCGGTAAACGTGCGATACCCAATCCGGCGATGGCTGCCTGTAAACAGGCTTCGGTATTGGAGAAACACAGGCGGCCGCGAATCGGCATGCTTACGCTGTCGCCGCACGGCGTCACAAACGGCCAGTGCCAGGGATCGCGGAAGTTGGTGTCACTGATACATTGATGCGCAGCCAGGTCGCGCCAGTGCTGCGGTGTGCCTTGTTGCAGCAGATAGCCCGGCGAAGCCGCTACGCGAATCGGCACATCGCCCAAACGACGTGCAATCAGGCTACTGTCATCTAGTTTACCAATGCGAATCGCCATATCGAAGCCTTCATCGACGATGTTCACTGCACGATCGGAGAAGTTAACGTCCAGTTCAATCAACGGATAGTGACGCGCAAATGCGACCAATACGCTGGCGAGCACCGCCGTACCAAAGGTGCCGGGCGCACTGATTTTTAAGCGCCCCGTCGGCGTGGTGGCATTTTCGCGTACCGTGGCATCCAACGTGTCGAAAGCATCCAGCAGGGTTTTCACGCGTTCGTAATAGGCGCGACCCACTTCAGTGGCTGAGAGTGCACGCGTGCTGCGCTTGAACAACTGCACGCCGAGTTCCTGCTCCAGCCGGGAAACCAGCTTGGAGGCCTGCCCGCTGCTGGTGCCCAGTCGCTCGGCCGCCCCGGCAAAGCTGCCTACTTCCAGCACCGCGACAAACATGCGGTCACAATCGAGACGATCCATGGCGGTTCCTGAACAGCGAAAAAGGTGAGTATACACATTCGTTATCGAGGCACGGTAAATCGTGCTGCTATCACTGATTGCCAAATGCGACAATATGTCGCACAATCACCTCTGTTGTACGTCTGGCAATGACGTATCAATGGAACCACCCTCACAACAACGTATCGGGTGACGACAATAAGAGGTTTAAATATGGCAACCAGCGTCCGCTTAGACGATGATTTTGTTGAAGATGTGAAAACACATGCAGAAGCCATGAGCCGCAGCGTGCCTAAGCAGATTGAGCATTGGGCGAAGATTGGTCGCATCGCAGAGGATAACCCCGATCTGACGTTCTCCTTCATCAACGAAATCTTACTGGCTAAAGCAGAAATGGATAACGGCAAGGTCAAAAAATATGTGCGCAGAAAAGACCGGACAGGAAGTTGAGATTTATCAGACCCGCCGTTTTGACAAGGCTTTTAACCGCCTGACGGAACAGGATCAGGAGGGTGTTGATCAAGAGATTGACCGCATTATTGCTATCCCAGAGATCGGTGAACGCAAAAAGGGCGACCTGAGCTATCTCTGGGTGCACAAGTTTTACCTGAGCAAGCAGCAATATCTGTTGGGTTACAGCTGGGTCGATCAGAGACTGGAAATCTATCTTCTGAGCCTCGGTACACACGAAAATTATTATGACGACCAGAAGCAACATCGTAAAAACGACCTGAAACTCATCGGCTAACAGAGTCGCTTCCTTAAGCGGTGGAAGCGTCCTTTCCAATCCAAACCCCTCCGGCGTGATTCATGCCAATAGATGGTCGATGCACATTCAGTGCGCCCCCTCTTTTCCCCTGCGACAAAACCTGTTGAACTAGCTGTTCGCCTTAAGCTGGCCGGGAGCCATGCATGTCTTTGCTTCACCTGTCGTCGCTGGCGGAGATTTCCGCCCTCGAATGGGATGCGCTGTTACCTGACGATCAACCGTTTTTACGCCATGCCTTTCTGCTCACGCTGGAAGAGAGTGGCAGTGTGCGGCCGGAAAACGGCTGGCAGGCGGATCACTTGCTGTGGCGTGAAAAGGGCGTGCTGAGCGCCGCGCTGCCGGGCTATCGCAAACGCAATTCGCAAGGTGAATACGTCTTTGATCACGCGTGGGCTGATGCCTGTCACCGCGCCGGCATTCCATACTATCCAAAGTGGCTGGGGGCGATTCCGTTCAGCCCGGTTACGGGTGCGCGTTTATTGGGCGAGCAAGCCGCCATTAGCCAGCTGCTCGCAGCGTTGCCCGATGAACTGCTGCAAAACGGCCTGAGCGGCGCACATATCAATTTCACCACGCCGTTTGCCAACGATGTGATGGAGCAGCAGCCCGACTGGCTGGCGCGTCTCGGCATCCAGTATCACTGGCACAACAAAGGCTACCGCGATTTTCAGGATTTCCTCGACACGCTGATGTCACGCAAACGCAAACAACTGCGTAAAGAGCGCGAACAGGTGGCGAGCAGTGGCTTTGAGTTCAACTGGTATCGCGGTGACGAACTCAGCGAAGATCAGTGGGATTTCGTCTACACCTGCTACGCCAACACCTATGCGGTGCGCGGGCAGCGTCCTTATCTCACGCGGCAGTTCTTCAGCCTGCTGGCCGAACGCATGCCGCGATCGATTCGCGTGGTGATCGCCACGCTGCAGGGCCATCCGGCCGCCATGGCGTTCTATCTGGTGGATGGTAATTCGCTGTACGGGCGTTACTGGGGCTGCCTGGCGGAGTTCGATCGCCTGCACTTTGAAACCTGCTTCTATCAGGGCATGGATTTTGCGATTGCCGAGGGATTACAGCGTTTTGATGCGGGAGCGCAAGGCGAGCACAAACTGGTGCGCGGCTTCGAACCGCAGATCACCCACTCATGGCACTACCTGTGTCATCCGGGATTGCGCGAAGCCGTAGAAGAGTATTTAGTGCAGGAGCGGGCAGGGATCCGCGCCTATGCCATTGAAGCGCGCGAAGCCCTGCCATATCGACGCGGCGATTAATCTTCGCCGACAAAGCCACCGGTCTGATGCTGCCACAGACGCGCGTAAAGCCCGTTGTGCGCCAGCAGTTCGCGGTGGTTGCCCATCTCAACAATCTCACCTTTATCCAGCACCACCAGTCGATCCATTTTGGCGATAGTCGAGAGACGGTGCGCGATGGCAATCACCGTTTTGCCCTGCATCAGCGTTTCCAGGCTTTCCTGAATCGCCGCTTCGACTTCGGAATCGAGGGCGGAAGTGGCCTCATCCATGATCAGAATCGGCGCATCTTTCAGCAGCACGCGGGCGATGGCGATACGTTGACGCTGACCGCCGGACAGTTTCACTCCGCGCTCACCCACATGCGCATCCAGCCCGGTACGGCCCTGTGGATCGGACAGCAGCGGAATGAACTCATCGGCGCGGGCGCGGATAATCGCCGCCTGCAGTTCGTCTTCGGTGGCGTTTGGGCGTCCGTACAGCAAGTTTTCTCGAATCGAACGGTGCAGCAGCGACGTGTCTTGAGTGATCATGCCGATCTGGCCGCGCAGGCTCTCCTGCGTGACTTCGGCGATGTTGTGATCGTCAATCAGGATGCGCCCGCCGTTGATGTCATAAAGCCGCAACAGCAGGTTCACCATTGTCGATTTACCGGCACCGGATGGCCCAATCAGGCCGATTTTTTCACCCGGTTTGATATTCAGGTTGAGGCGATTGATCACCTGGCGGCTGCCGCCGTAATCAAAGCGCACATCTTCAAAGCGGATCTGACCCTGCGTTACCTGCAGGTTTTTCGCCTGCGGCTCATCCTGTACGCTGAGCGGCTGCGCGATGGTGTTCAATCCATCCTGCACCATGCCGATATTTTCAAAGATGCCGTTCACCACCCACATGATCCAGCCGGACATGTTCACTAAGCGGATCACCAGACCGGTGGCCAACGCAATCGCACCGACGCTGATCAGCGACTGGCTCCACAGCCACAATGCCAGGCCAGAAGTGCTGACAATCAGCAGACCATTCAGCGTCGATAGTGTGATATCCATGGTGGTGACCATGCGGCTGGCGTGCTGGGTTTTGTCGGTCTGCTCCTGAATCGCTTCGCGCGCGTAGCGTTTCTCCAGATCGTTATGTGCGAACAGTTTGATGGTGGCGATATTGGTATAGCCATCGACGATGGTGCCCATCAGTTTGGATCGCGCCTCGGAAGAGACCACCGAACGTTGCTTCACGCGCGGCACAAAGAAGCTCAGAGAGACGCTATACGCCACAATCCAGATAATCAGTGGAATCATCAGGCGCCAGTCGGCCTCGGCAAACAGCACCAGCGAAGTCACCGCGTAAATCACCACATGCCAGATGGCATCCACCAGCTGCACCGCGGAATCGCGCAGGGAGTTGCCGGTCTGCATGATGCGCTGGGCGATACGTCCGGCGAAATCGTTCTGGAAGAAGTTCAGGCTCTGGCGCAGCACGTAGTTGTGATGCTGCCAGCGGATCATGCTGGTCATGCTCGGGTTGATACTCTGATGCACCAGCATATCGTGTAGCGCGATAATCACCGGCCGCAGAATCAGCGCGACAAACCCCATCCATAGCAGCACCTGCCAGTTGTCGGTGAACAGCGTGGCGGGCGTCGAGTGATTGACCAGATCGATGATGCGGCTGAGATAGCTGAACAGCGCCACTTCAATCAGCGCCTGCGCTAATCCCACAATCAGCAGGGCGACAAAGCTCGGCCACACCTGACGCAGATAATAGAGGTAAAACGGCCAGACGCTGGAAGGGGGAGAATCGGTTGGTGCATCCTGGAAAATATTGATAAAACGTTCAAAACGACGATACAACATAAAGTCACTCTTCCGTTTGGTGAGAGTTAACAGCTTAGTGCAAGTGAAAGGGATTACCGACATGGATCTGATCATTCGCGGTCGCGAACCGGCCGATGCGGCCGCTTATCAACGCCTTTACAGCCACCCCGACGTGTATCGCTGGACCACGCAGCTGCCGTTTCCCAGCGTGCAAACCTGGCAGAAAAAATTCGAAAACATGGACGCGGCGGGCTATATCGGTTTCGTGGCCGAAATTGATGGGCAGATGGTGGGCGAGCTGACGCTGTTTGTCGAACAGCGCCCGCGTACGCGTCACAGCATCAGTTTTGGTATCAGCGTCGATCCAGCGTTTGGCGGGCGGGGTATCGGTGAGAAACTGATTCGCAACGCCATCGACTATGCCTTTAATTGGCTCGGTGTGGTGCGTATTGAGCTGGAAGCGTTTCATGACAACGCGCGTGCGATACGGTTGTACCAGCGCCTCGGCTTTGAGCAAGAGGGCGTGAAGCGTAAAGCCTGCCTGCGTGAGGGGGAGTATCACGACATCGTGGTCATGGCGAAACTGCGGGAGTAATCGTGGATTGCGCAATACATTGCGCCGTCGCAGGACGGCGCGGTTTATCGCGCGGTATTGGCCTTAATTACTGACTCTTCTCCACGTACTTCTGCATATTCTCTTTGGTCACCAGTTCAAACGGGATCCACACGTGTGAATCCACTTTCTCGCCTTTCATCAGCTTCTGCGCTACATCCACCGAGGCTTTGCCCTGACCAATCGCATCCTGGAACACGGTGACCTGCATTTTGTCCTGCGCCATGGCTTTCAGGCCATCCGGCGTGGCATCAATACCGCCCACCAGAATTTTCTTGTTGCTCTTCGCCAGCGCCATCGCGGCACCGATTGCCATTTCATCGTTGTTAGCGGCAACGATATCAATCGCTTCGCCGTTGCCAATCCAGTTGAGCATCAAATCCATGCCTTCGTTACGTGCATAGTTCGCTGGCTGCTTCTGCACCACTTTCATGCCCGGATATTTCGCCACCACCTGCTCGACATCTTTGGTGCGTTGCAGTGCGCCTGCGTCGGTCAGATTGCCGATCATGATTGCCACATTGCCTTTGTAGTTGGCCATTTTCGCCAGCGCTTCCATTTGCAAGGTACCCGATTCGCGCTCGTCTGAACCGACAAACACCACGCCGGACGGCAGCGATTTGTCGCCTGGCGTACGGTTCACGTATACCAGCGGGATTTTCGCCTGCTGCGCCAGTTTGGTCAGCTGCGGTGTACTGGCGGAATCCACCGGATCGACGATGATGGCGTCGACGCCCGCCCCGATAAAGCTCTGCACCTGATCGGTCTGACGGCCAACGTCGCCGCGCGCATCTTCAAATTGCACATCGAGCCCGCGCGCTTTGGCCTCTTTATCAATCGACTGGCGAATAATGGTTAAAAAGTTCTGATCGAAATAGGCCATTGATACGCCGATCTTTTCTGCCAACGCCGAGGCAGAGCTGGACAGCAGGCCAAGCAACAGTATCGCCTTGAGGGTTTTCATTGCGGACTCCAGGGTAAGCTTGTTATTAGAATGAATGTTTCAATGAGAGTGAAAATGGCTCAATGAAATCATTTTCAGACTACGAGGCGGTAAGGACCCTGACAATCAACATGTATGGATTTTGCAGCTAAGCGCACATTTTGCTCGCGGGTGCAGGATGCAGGCGGCCTCCTATGACGAGCCGGTGCATGATGCTTTGCGGCTTTTTATGGCGAGCCGATACATGATGCTTTGCAGGCTCATAGTGATGTTGCGAAGGTTTTTCTCAGAGCTGGCGCACATTCCGGTGCAAAAGCATCGGCTTCTTTAAGGTTCTGTGCAGCGCCGCACCCTCCTTTGTGGCAGATGCCAAAACCAGCGCAAAAAAGCCGCGCGAATTCCTCCATCCGCACAATGACCACTCCATATCTGGCTCTCTATAGTTGCTGAACAGTGAAATTTAAGCGGTATTCCTGAACATCATCGCTTCGGAGCAGGACGCTCCTTCATCAAGGGGTTCAGCCATGTTACTAAGCAAAAACCGCAATGAGAACAGTCATGTGCGTATCTGGATCCTCTGTCTGATCCTGTTTCTATCCGTGGTGGCCTATGCCGACCGTTCGATCTTGTCGATCTCCGGATCGGCGATCAAAGAGGAGTTCGGTTTATCAGCGATCCAGCTTGGCCTGATCCTCTCGGCATTCAGTTGGGCCTATGTGATCGGCCAGATCCCCGGCGGGATTTTCCTTGACCGCTTCGGTACGAAAAAAGTCTATGGCGTGACGCTGGCGCTTTGGTCGGTTTCGACCATTTTAATGGGTTTTATTGGCGAGTTTTCCAACGGCATGACCATGGCGCTGACGCTGATGTTTGCGCTGCGCTTTGCCCTCGGACTGATTGAAGCACCGAGCTTTCCGGCCAACGCGCGTGCGGTGATTATGTGGTTCCCCGGTGCCGAACGCGGTCGTGCCTCATCGCTGTTTGCCTCGGCGCAGTATTTTGCTGTTGCCATTTTCTCGCCGCTGTCCGGCTGGCTGGTATCCCGCTTCGGCTGGGAGTGGCCGTTCTTTGTGCTGGGCGGTATTGGCGTGCTGGCGGTGTTCGTGTGGGGTTGGTATATGCGCAGCCCGAAACAGCATCCGCATGTGTCAGCCGCAGAGCTGAAATACATTGAGGAGGGCGGTGCGCTGGTGGATATCGATTCAGCACAAACGCTCAAAGCACGTCCACCCTTGAGCAAAGCGATGTTTAAAACCTTGCTCAGCAATCGCATGCTGTGGTGCGCCTATCTCGGGCAATACTGCATCATTGCGCTCAGCTACTTCTTTATCACCTGGTTCCCGATTTACCTGGTGCAGGCACGCGGCATGAACATCATGGAAGCGGGCTTTGCTACCATCGCCCCGGCGCTGTTTGGCTTCCTGGGCGGCATCAGCGGCGGTTACATCTCTGACAAGTTGCTGGCTAACGGCTGGAGCCTGTCGTGGGCGCGTAAAACGCCTTATATCGTCGGCATGCTGATGGCCGCCTCGCTGATTCTGGCTGCGGTGATCCCGACCAATGCCGGCATTATCGCCATTATGTCGTTTGCCTTCTTCGGGAAAGGCGTGGCGGCGGGCGCGGGTACCTGGACGATTGTCAGTGATACCGCACCGAAAGAAGCAGTAGGTCTGGCGGGTGCGATCTTCAATGGCATCGGTAATATGGCCGGATTTATCACGCCACTGCTGTTCGGCATCATCGTCGGTTTGACCGGCAGCTACAGCATTGGATTGGTGTTCGTTGGCGCGCATTGCATCGTCGCGGCGCTGCTGTTCCTGCTGGTGATGGGCCCGATTGAACGTGTCGGCGACGAGCAGGATTCGTCTGCAACATCCTACGAAAATCAGGGGAAACAAGATGGGATCAAAGCCGTTTAACGTATTGCTAAAAGGGCCGCTGTTGCCGCAGCGGCTGCAGGATAATCTGGATGCGCACTTCACCACTTCGCGCTTGTGGCAACAGGAGGATCAGGCGGCGTGGCTGGCAGAGCAAGGTGCCAGTATTGATGCGCTGGTGACCAGCGGCAATGCGTTGATGGGAGCAAGTGCTGAGCTACTGGCGCAGTTGCCCAATCTGAAGGTGATTTGCAGTAACGGCGTGGGCTATGACGCGATAGACATTGCTGCCGCCGAAGCGCGTGGCATCGTGGTGACCAACACGCCAGGCGTTTTAAACAGCTGCGTGGCGGATACCGGCATGGCGCTGCTGCTGGATGTGGCGCGCCACATCAGCGCATCGGATCGTTATGTGCGCGCCGGTAACTGGCAAGCGAAAGGGCGCTATCCGTTGACCACCAAAGTGGGCGGTAAAGTGTGCGGGATTGTCGGTCTGGGTGGGATTGGTAAGGAGCTGGCGAAGCGCGCGCAGGCGTTTGATATGGATGTGCATTTTTACAACCCGCGTTCACGCCCGGATGTGCCCTACACGCGCCACGATTCGCTGTTATCACTGGCAAAGCAGGCGGATTTTCTGGTGCTGACCCTACCCGGCGGTGCAGCCACGCATCATCTGGTGAATGCTGAAGTGTTACGTGCGCTGGGGCCGAAGGGCTTTTTAATCAACATTGCGCGCGGCAGTGTGGTGGATGAGCAGGCGTTGATTGCGGCGCTCGAAGCCGGTGAGATTGCGGGTGCCGGTTTGGATGTGTTCGAGCATGAACCGGCGGTGCCTGCTGCGTTACTGCAGCGTGATGATGTGGTGATCACCCCGCATCTCGCCAGCAGCACCCATGAAACCATGGCGTCGATGGCAGATTTGGTGTTTGAAAACCTGCTGGCGTTTTCGCAGGGCGAAGCGGTGTTAACGCGGGTGGTGTAGATTCTGTCGCTTGATAAATCGCGCCGTCACCAGTGCCATCAGGCAAACGTAGCGGTGCAAATTTATTGCGCCCATCCAAATCACTTCCCCTCTCACAGATCGCACAAATCACTCCTGAAGATTATTTGCTCAGCTGCCGATACCTCTCCTTACCATCCACTGATATTAAGGAGAGATATCGTGATAAAGCTGATTACCGTTGACGAATTGCGGCAAGGAATGTTCATCCACAAACTGGAGGTTTGGTGGCTCAAGGACAAACGCATTCGCAACCAAATGCTGATCACCGATAAACGCCAGATCGCGATGATCCGCAACGAAGGGATCCAGCAAATCTGGATCGATCTCGATAAGTCGGTGCAGGCACCTGCGAAGCCTGCGCCGAAGAAAGCCATTCCGCAAACCCCATTTTTCAAAGAGCTGGATCAGGCACAAACCATCTTCAATCAGGGTAAGCCACAGGTGCTGGCAATGTTCAACGAGGCGCGTATGGGTCAGGGGCTGGACCTCAATTATACGATGGACCTGGTGGACGACATTGCCGGATCGATTACCCGTGAACCCACTGCGCTGCTCAGCGTGGCGCGGCTGAAAAATCACGACGATTACACCTATCTGCACTCCATGGCAGTGTGCGGGTTGATGATCTCGCTGGGCAAAAAAATGGGGCTCGATGAGCACCAGCAGCGGCGCGTGGGCATGGGCGGTTTGCTGCATGATGTCGGCAAAGCGGCGGTGCCGCTGGAGATCCTGAATAAACCCGGCAAGCTCACTGAAGAAGAGTTTACCGTGATGCGCCAGCATCCCATTGTCGGTGCGCAGATGCTCATGGAAGCCGATGCGGGAGAAGATTTGCTGGATATTGCGCTACACCATCATGAAAAAATGGATGGTAGTGGTTATCCGCACGGTCTTAAAGGCGAGGAAATCTCGCTGTTTTCTCGTATGGCCGCAGTATGCGATGTCTATGATGCGGTGACCTCTAATCGTCCCTACCGTAAGGGCTGGACCCCCGCCGAAGCGATGCACAATATGCTGAGCTGGCGCGGTCACTTCGACAATACGCTGCTGCACGCCTTCGTGCGCACCATCGGCATTTATCCGGTGGGATCGCTGGTGCGACTGGCTTCCGGGCGCGTGGCGCTGGTGGTGCAGGCCGGTGAAAAATCGCTGTTAAAACCCAAAGTGCATGTGTTCTGGTCTTTACACGCGCAACGTGAAGTGAAGCCGGAAGAGCTGGATCTCGGTGATTCATTCTGCACCGACAGCATTACCGGAGCCGAAGACAGTGGCCTGTGGCAGAACGTCGATCTCAATCGCATCTGGGCACTGGAAACCGCCTAATTCGACAGCATTTTTATACTTTCTTTACGCCGGATTCCCGCCTTTTTACCCCTTCTTTATGCCGCGCCGCGCATGCTTGCAGCACTACCAAATCCTCTGGAGGTTGCTGTGAGCGTGGGCGTGATTGCCGGCATCGTGCTGGTGTTTATCTTGTTGGGCTACCTGATCTATGCCCTGCTTAATGCGGAGGCATTCTGATGGCTGCGAATGCGTTTTTACTGATTGCGGTCTATCTGCTGGTGCTAATGGTGCTGGCACAACCGCTGGGGCGTTTTCTTGCGGTGTTAGTGGCCGACAAGCCGCTGCTGCCGCGTACCGAGCGGGCGCTGTGGCGGCTGGCCGGTGTGGAGAGTGGCGCGATGCGCTGGCCGCACTATCTGCTGGCGATCCTGCTGTTCAACGCGCTGGGGTTCTTATTATTGCTGGCGATTTTGATGTCGCAGGGGTCGCTGCCGCTCAACCCGCAACACCTGCCTAATCTAAGCTGGGACCTGGCACTCAACACCGCCGTCAGCTTTGTCACCAACACCAACTGGCAGGCTTATGCGGGCGAAAGCACGGTGAGCTATTTTAGCCAGATGGCGGGCCTCACGGTGCAAAACTTCCTGTCGGCGGCGACCGGTATTGCAGTGGCTTTTGCGCTGATCCGTGGTTTTGCCAATCGCTCACTGGATACGCTGGGCAACGCCTGGCGCGACCTGACACGCATCACGGTGTATGTGCTGCTGCCGATCAGCCTGCTGATAGCGCTGTTCTTTGTTTATCAGGGCAGCATCCAGACGTTTGAGCCTTATCACGCACTCACCACGCTGGAAGGGGCGAAGCAAACGCTGCCACTCGGTCCGGTGGCTTCGCAGGAAGCGATCAAAATGCTCGGCACCAATGGCGGCGGCTTCTTTAACGTCAACTCAGCCCATCCGTTTGAAAACCCGACCACGCTGACCAACTTTGTGCAGATGCTGAGTATCTTCCTGATCCCGGCGGCGCTGTGCTTCACCTTCGGTCAGCATCTGGGCGACCGCCGTCAGGGCCACATGCTGCTGTGGGCGATGACCATCATGTTTGTGCTGGCGGTGGTTACCGTGATGTGGGCAGAGCTGCGCGGTAATCCGCACTTCCTGGCACTCGGTGCAGACAGCGCCATCAACATGGAAGGCAAAGAGACGCGCTTTGGCATCCTCAACTCCAGCCTGTTTGCGGTGATCACCACCGCAGCCTCGTGCGGTGCGGTGAATGCCATGCATGACTCCTTTACTGCACTGGGCGGCATGGTGCCGATGTGGCTGATGCAGCTGGGTGAAGTGGTGTTCGGCGGCGTCGGTGCTGGGTTGTACGGCATGCTGCTGTTCGTGCTGCTCGGGGTATTTATCGCCGGTCTGATGATTGGTCGCACACCTGAATACATGGGTAAAAAAATCGACGTGTGGGAGATGAAAATGACCGCACTGGCGATTCTGGTGACGCCTACCCTGGTGCTGCTCGGCACTGCACTGGCAATGATGACGGATGCAGGGCGCGCCGGTATGGCGAATCCAGGCATCCACGGCTTCAGCGAAGTGCTGTATGCCGTTTCGTCTGCATCTAACAACAACGGCAGTGCTTTTGCCGGTTTGAGCGCCAACACCCCGTTCTGGAACCTGTTGCTGGCCTTCTGCATGTTGGTGGGACGCTTCGGCATCATCATTCCGGTGATGGCGATCGCTGGCTCACTGGCGGCGAAGAAAATCCAGCCGGTGGGCAACGGTACGTTACCGACCCACGGTCCACTGTTTATCGCGCTGCTGATTGGCACCGTATTGCTGGTGGGGGCACTGACCTTTATCCCCGCGCTGGCTCTCGGCCCGGTGGCGGAACATCTGCAATTAATTCAGGGATAACGGAATCATGAGTCGTCAACAACTGGCGCTGTTTGATGCAGCGCTGACGAAAACCGCGGTGCTGGATGCGGTGAAGAAACTCGATCCGCGCGTGCAGTTTCGCAACCCGGTAATGTTCCTGGTGTGGCTCGGCAGCGTTCTGACCTCGCTGCTGGCCATCGGCATGCTGACAGGCCATCTGAGCGGTAACGCCGGGTTCACCGCCGGTGTCGCCATCTGGCTGTGGTTCACGGTACTGTTTGCCAACTTCGCTGAAGCGCTGGCGGAAGGGCGTAGTAAGGCGCAGGCCAACAGCCTGAAAGGCATCAGCAAAACCAGTGATGCGAAAAAGCTGGCTGAGCCACGTCATGGCGCGCAGTGGCAGCCGGTAGCGGCAGACACCTTGCGTAAAGGCGACATGGTGCTGGTGGAAGCGGGTGACATCATCCCGTGTGACGGCGAAGTGCTGGAAGGCGGCGCGTCAGTGGATGAAAGTGCGATTACCGGCGAATCGGCTCCGGTGATCCGTGAATCCGGTGGCGATTTTTCGTCGGTAACGGGCGGTACGCGCATTCTGTCCGACTGGCTGGTGATCCAGTGCAGCGTCAATCCGGGCGAAACCTTCCTTGATCGCATGATTGCCATGGTCGAAGGTGCCAAACGTCGCAAAACGCCGAACGAGATCGCGCTGACTATTCTGCTGGTGTCGCTGACCATCGTGTTCCTGCTGGCGACAGCCACCCTGTGGCCGTTCTCGGCCTACGGCGGCACGCCGGTGAGCGTAACGGTGCTGGTGGCGCTGCTGGTGTGTCTGATTCCGACCACTATCGGCGGCTTGCTGTCGGCGATTGGCGTGGCGGGGATGAGCCGCATGCTCGGTGCAAACGTCATCGCCACCAGCGGTCGTGCGGTGGAAGCAGCGGGCGACGTCGATGTGCTGATGCTGGATAAAACCGGCACCATCACGCTGGGTAACCGCCAGGCGACGCAGTTTATGCCTGCACCTGGCGTCACCGAGCAGCAGTTAGCGGACGCCGCGCAGCTGGCCTCGCTGGCGGATGAAACCCCGGAAGGGCGCAGCATCGTGGTGCTGGCGAAGCAAAAATTTAACCTGCGCGAACGCGATCTCAGCAGCATGGGCGCGAGTTTTATTCCGTTCTCGGCACAGACGCGCATGAGCGGCGTCAACGTGCAGGATCGTCTGATTCGTAAAGGGGCCGTTGACGCGGTTCGCCGCCATATCGAAGCCAACAACGGCCGTTTCCCGGCAGAAGTGAACGCCAGCGTCGAAGAAGTGGCGCGCGCGGGTGGCACACCACTGGTGGTGGCCGAAGGCGCACAGGTGCTGGGCGTGGTGGCGCTAAAAGATATCGTCAAAGGCGGCATCAAAGAACGTTTTGCCGAGCTGCGCAAAATGGGCATTAAGACGGTGATGATTACCGGCGATAACCCGCTGACGGCGGCGGCCATCGCGGCAGAAGCGGGCGTGGATGATTTCCTCTCGGAAGCCACACCAGAAGCCAAGCTGGCACTGATTCGTCAGTATCAGGCGGAAGGGCGTTTAGTGGCGATGACCGGCGACGGCACCAACGACGCCCCCGCGCTGGCGCAAGCGGACGTGGCAGTGGCGATGAACTCGGGCACTCAGGCGGCAAAAGAGGCCGGGAACATGGTCGATCTCGATTCCAACCCGACCAAACTGCTGGAAGTGGTGCACATTGGTAAACAGATGCTGATGACGCGCGGTTCGCTGACCACTTTCAGTATCGCCAACGACGTGGCGAAGTACTTTGCCATTATCCCGGCGGCGTTTGCGGCCACCTATCCGCAGCTCAATATGCTGAACGTGATGCATCTGCACTCACCGAACTCAGCGATTTTGTCGGCGGTCATTTTCAACGCGCTGGTGATTGTGTTCCTGATCCCGCTGGCGTTGAAAGGTGTGAGTTATCGCCCAATGAGTGCTGCCGCGCTGCTGCGTCGCAACCTGTGGATTTACGGTGTCGGCGGATTAGTGGTGCCGTTTATTGGCATTAAAGCCATCGACCTGCTGCTGACGCTGTTTGGTCTGGTTTAAGGAGAAGAGAAATGAGTCAGTTACGTCCGGCTATTGTATTGTTAATACTGCTGACGCTGTTAACCGGCGCGGTCTATCCGCTGCTGACCACCGGCTTAGCGCAGTGGTGGTTTCCGTCACAGGCCAACGGTTCGTTGATTGAGCAGGATGGCGCGGAGCGCGGTTCCGATTTGATTGGTCAGGTATTTACGCAGCCCGGCCATTTCTGGGGCCGTCCATCGGCAACCGGCGATGCGCCCTATAACGCATTGGCTTCCAGCGGCAGCAACCTGGCGGCGAGCAATCCGGCACTGGATAAAGCGGTGGCCGAGCGCGTGGCTGCCCTGCGCACCGCCAATCCACAGGCTCCAACTGCGGTACCGGTTGAGCTGGTGACCGCATCGGCGAGTGGGCTCGATCCGGATATTTCACCGGAAGCCGCATTGTGGCAGGCACCGCGTGTGGCGGCAGCGCACAATATGGCGCTGAAGGATGTGGAAGCGCTGATTGCCCGTAACACTGAGCGTCCGCTGCTGCCGTTTATCGGTGAAGAGACGGTGAACGTGTTGCGGCTGAATATGGCGCTGGATGCGCTGCAGGGATAATTGATTGATAGCGCGATTTATCGCGCTTTTCTCGACGGATAACTGATGAACGATGAAATCACCCGCCCCGATCCCGATGCGCTGTTGCTGAATCACAGCGACAGCCATCGCGGTAAGCTGAAAATCTACTTTGGCGCCTGCGCGGGCGTGGGGAAAACCTTCGCCATGCTGCAGGAGGCGCAGCGTTTACGTGCGCAAGGCCTCGATGTGCTGGCGGGCGTGGTGGAAACCCATGGACGTGAAGAAACCGCTTCGCTGCTCAATGGCCTGGCGGTATTGCCGCGTCGCGCCACCGGACGTTCGCGGCACGCGGAATTCGATTTGGATGCGGCGCTGGCGCGTCATCCGGCGGTGATCCTGATGGACGAACTGGCACACACCAATGTGCAGGGTTCGCGCCATCCCAAACGCTGGCAGGACATCGAAGAGCTACTGGAAGCGGGCATCGACGTGATCACCACCGTCAACGTGCAACATCTGGAAAGCCTCAACGATGTGGTTGGTGGCGTGACCGGCATCCAGGTGCGAGAAACCGTCCCCGATCCGTTTTTCGATAGCGCCGATGAGGTGGTGCTGGTGGATCTGCCGCCGGACGATCTGCGTCAGCGGCTGAAAGAGGGCAAAGTCTACGTCGGCGATCGCGCCGAGCGCGCGATTGAAAACTTCTTCCGCAAAGGCAACCTGTTTGCCCTGCGCGAACTGGCACTGCGCCGCACCGCAGACCGCGTGGACGACCAGATGCGTGCCTGGCGCGACCAGCAAGGCCGCGACAAAGTCTGGCACACACGTGACGCCATTTTATTGTGCATCGGCGATGACACCGGCAGTGAAAAACTGGTGCGCACCGCCGCGCGTTTAGCCGCGCGTCTCGGCAGCGAGTGGCACGCAGTATACGTAGAAACGCCGCGTCTGAATCGCCTGCCGGAAGCACGTCGTCGTGCCATTTTACGCACGCTGCAACTGGCCCAAGAGCTGGGTGCGGAAACCGCCACCCTGTCCGATCCCGATGAAGCCCGCGCCGTGCTGCGTTACGCGCGCGAGCATAATCTCGGCAAAATCGTCACCGGTCGTCAGCCGCAACGGCGCTGGCGGCGCGACAGTTTTGCCCAGCGTTTGGGCCAGCTTGGCCCAGACCTCGATTTGCTGGTGGTGGCACTGGACGAACCGGTGCGCGACGCGCCGCATCCGATGGGCGGTAAACAGGCCAACAGTGATAAGTGGCGGCTGCATCTGCGCGGCTGCCTTATGGCAATTGCGCTGTGTATTCTGGTGACGATCGTAGGTCGCTGGCTACTGGTGGAGTTCGATCCGGCCAACGGCGTGATGATTTATCTGTTAGCCGTGGTGTTAGTCGCGCTGCGCTTTGGCCGCTGGCCCTCGGTGTTTGCCACGGTGATCAACATCCTGGCTTTTGACCTGTTCTTTGTCGCCCCGACCGGCACCGTGGCGGTATCGGATTTGCAGTATCTGGTGACCTTCGCGGTGATGCTGGCGGTAGGGGTGATCGTCGGGAACCTGACAGCAGGCGTGCGCTATCAGGCTAAAGTCGCGCGCTATCGTGAACAGCGTGCGCGGCATTTGTATGAGATGGCAAAATCGCTCGGCAGCGCGCTCACGCCGCAGGATATCGCCGCCACCAGCCAGCGCGTGATTGATGTCACCTTGCAGGCACGCAGCCAGCTGCTGCTGCCGGATGAGCAGGGCGAGTTACAGGCGGTGGGTGAGAGCAGTATTGGTACGCCACCCGATCTCGGCATCGCCAAATGGAGCTTTAGCAAAGCACAGCCCGCCGGTGCAGGCACCGATACCTTGCCAGCGGTGCCGTACCAGATTTTGCCCTTAAAGAGCGGCAATCACTGCCGTGGACTGTTGGTGGTGGAGCCGGAAAACCTGCGCCAGCTGATGATCCCTGAACAGCAGCGTCTGGTGGAAACCTTCACGGTGTTGATCGCCAACGCGCTGGAACGCATGGCGCTGTCACAGAGTGAAGCGGCGTCTCGTTTGGCGGCAGAGCGTGAGCAACTGCGTAATGCCCTGCTATCGGCACTTTCACACGACCTGCGAACCCCGCTGACGGTGCTGTTCGGTCAGGCGGAAATGCTGATGCTGGATTTGGCCGGCGATAACTCAAAATATGTCGGCCAGGCGAACCAGATTCGGGAACAGACGTTAAGCACCATTCGGCTGGTGAGCAATATGCTGGATATGGCACGTATTCAGTCTGGTGGACTCAACCTGCGCGAGGAGTGGGTGGCGCTGGATGAAGTGATTGGCGGGGCGCTGAGCAGTATGGGCCCCTCATTGAAAGGACACGATTTTGCACTCGATTTGCCGCCGGAACTGGTGCTGATCAAAGGCGATAGCGCGATGCTGGAGCGGGTGTTCACCAACCTGATCGAGAACAGCCTCAAATATGCCGGCAACGCCGCGCAGCACGGCATTCGCGCCTGGCGTGACAAAGAGCGGCTGGAGATTGCCGTCTGGGACAACGGCCCAGGGATCGCCGAAGAGAATATGACGCGCATTTTCGACAAATTTGCGCGCGGCGATAAGGAGTCGCCGGTGCCGGGTGTCGGGCTCGGTCTGGCGATCAGTAAAACCATTATTGAATCCCATCGCGGGCGTATTTGGGCGGAAAACCGACCGGAAGGGGGCGCAGAGTTTCGCTTGTCACTGCCGCTGCCAGCGGCCCCTGAAATTTCTGAAGAACCGCTGAAATAACTTCACACAAGTTCGGTTATAATCGACCACTTGTCTGTTGATTAATGGGAAATTATGGAACGTTTTATCGAGAACCTGATGTATTCATCGCGCTGGTTGCTGGCACCGGTTTACATTGGACTTTCGCTGGGGCTGCTGGCGCTGACCGTTAAATTTTTCCAGGAAATTTTTCACCTGTTGCCCAACATACTCAGCATTGCTGAGAACGATCTGATTCTGCTGCTGCTGTCGCTGGTGGACATGACGCTGGTCGGCGGATTGCTGGTGATGGTGATGCTCTCTGGCTATGAGAACTTTGTTTCTAAGCTGGATATTGATGAGAACAAAGAGAAGCTGAGCTGGTTGGGCAAGATGGATTCCGGCTCGCTGAAGAACAAAGTCGCGGCTTCGATTGTAGCGATTTCATCGATCCACCTGCTGCGCATCTTTATGGACGCGCGCAATGTCGATGACAGCAAGCTGATGTGGTACGTGATTATCCACCTGACCTTTGTGCTGTCGGCCTTCGTGATGGGCTGGCTGGATAATATGTCGAAGGTCGAGAAGAAGTAATTTGGTGTGCCAGGTGCGCCATTATGGCGCCCTGGCCCCTCACCGCACCGGCTGTGTGCCCGCCAGTTTCGGCATCACCTCTCTGATCATCGCAAAAAACTGCCGCATACGAGCGGGATAATAGCTGGCCCACGGATAGGTCAGCCACACCGGCAGCGGCGGCGCTTGCCACTCGGGCACCAGCTGAATCAAATCCCCTTTTGCTAAGTCCTCCTGTACTACCCACGACGACACAATCGCCGCACCCATGCCCGCCAGCGCGGCTTTGCGGATGGCGTATAAGCTGTCGCTGGCGAGGCGAGGCGCAATCGGCAGATTCATCGGCTGCCCATCACTCAAGCGCTGTAGTGCAAGCTCATTGCGGTAAAAGCTGGTCAGTGCCAGCCAGGGTAATTCGGTGAGCTGGCTGACATCCTCAATCGGCACATGCTGTGCCAGCAGTGAAGGTGCGGCCACCACAAAGCGCGGCACTTCAGCCAGCAGAATCGCCACCAGCGAGGAATCGTTTACTACACCCACCTGAATCGCACAGTCGACGTTTTCACTGATAAAGTCCGGCGTGCGATCATTGAGCATCCACTCCACCGTCAAGCGCGGGTAGCGCTGCAGGTAATCCACCAGCGGATCGATCAACTGGTCTTGTCCAAATGCATGGGGTGCACGCACGCGCAGTGTGCCAATCGGGTCGTCACTGGAACCTGTTAGTTCATCCTCTAGCGCGTGCCAGGTCGCCAGCAACTGCCGCGCCTGCGCATAGCAACGTTCGCCGTCATCGGTGAGTTTTAGTGCATGGGTGGTGCGCAGAATCAGCTTCAGTCCTAACCGCTGTTCCAGTGCCTGCAACCGGCGGCTGATGGTGGGTTGTGTCGTGCCCAACTGCGCAGCGGCGGCTGACAGCGATCCACTTTCGACAATACGTATAAAGGTCTGCATCAGTTCAATGCGGTCAATACTGGTTGGATTGCTCATACGCACCGTGCATAACAGTTCTGTGTTTGATGAGTCTACCGCGTATGGCCGTGACGCGCTTTAATAAGCGCACTTTCACGGGGGAATTCACTATGTCAGCCATTTCGCAATCTACTGCATTGCCAGCTGAAAAACTGCCAGCGCCGCTGGTGTTTACGCTCGCCGCAGGAGCCGGGCTTAGCGTGGCATCGATTTACTACAGCCAGCCGATGCTGGATATCATCAGCAAACAATTTAACGTTGGAATTGGTAGCGTCGGCATGGTGCCGATGCTGACGCAAGCGGGATACGCGCTGGGTATTCTGCTGCTGGCACCGCTCGGTGACCGTCACGATCGCCGCACCATTATTCTGATTAAAGGCCTGATGCTGGTCGCCGCGCTGCTGTTGTGTGGCTTCTCGGGCGGCATCAACGCGTTACTGATCGCCAGCTTTGTCACCGGCTTAACCGCCACCGTGGCGCAGGACATCGTGCCAGCTTCGGCGGCGTTAGCGCCAGAACGCAGTCGCGGTAAAACTGTTGGCACGGTGATGACCGGCTTGCTGGTCGGTATTCTGCTGTCACGCGTGGTGAGCGGCGTGGTGGCGGAATATCTGGGCTGGCGCACCATGTACATGGTGGCGGCGGTGGCCGTGCTGTTGATTAGCCTCGCGCTGTGGCGTGTGTTGCCGCGCTTCAAACCGGGCACCTCTGTCAGCTATCCACGTCTGCTGCTGTCGCTGGCGCACCTGTGGCAACATCATCAGACGCTACGTCGTGCCGCACTGGCACAGGGCTTGCTGTCGGTGGGTTTCAGTGCCTTCTGGTCAACGCTGGCGCTGATGCTGAGTGAGCGCTTCCATTTTGAAAGTGCAGTAGCAGGGGCGTTTGGTCTGGCGGGTGCGGCTGGGGCCCTGGCGGCACCGCTGGCGGGAAGCGTGGCGGATCGCATCGGCCCTGCCCGTGTCACCCAGTATGGTGCCACGCTGGTGATGGTGTCATTTGCGCTGATGTTCCTGCTGCCACTGTTGCCGGTTCCGGCTCAGATTGGCCTGATCATCATCAGCACCATTGGCTTCGATTTGGGCGTGCAGGCCACACTGGTAGCGCATCAGACGCTGGTCTACAGCCTGGCACCAGAAGCGCGTAGCCGACTGAATGCGTTGATGTTTACCGTGGTGTTTATTGGCATGGCGACCGGTGCGGCACTTGGAAGCCTGGCGCTGGCGCACTTTGGCTGGACCGGCGTGGTGGCGCTCTCCACACTTGCCGCTGCGCTTGCGTTGCTGATTCGTCTGGCGAGTCGTCACCTGAAAAACTGATCGTCAATCCTGTGCCAGGCTTAAGGGAGAATGTTATTTAAAAACGGAGCGTTATGAACTTCCTGGCCTGGACTGCCGCTACCGGTGGTCTGTTACTTCTCATGTCACTGGCTTCCGGTTGGATTCACCGTGGGCCAGTGACCGCATTTGGACTTTACCTGTTCGCGGGTATTCTCTGCGGCCCATGGCTGCTCAATCTGCTGCAACTCGATATTCTCGGGCACGCCGAACTCGCCGCCCATCTCACCGAAATCGCCATGGCAGCCTCGCTGTTTATCACAGGCCTTAAATTACGCGTGCCACTCACAGCCCATGCCTGGCGCCTGGGGGTGCGGCTGGCGTTTCCTGCCATGCTTCTCACCGTAGGCGGCATGACGCTGCTGGTGCACTGGATGACCGGTTTTGACTGGGCGCTGTCGCTGGCATTTGGTGCCATTGTGGCACCGACCGATCCGGTGCTGGCCAGCCTGATTTCCGTTAACGATGCGCGCGATGATGACGCATTACGCGTGGCGCTTTCCAGCGAAGCGGGCATGAACGATGGATCGGCGCTGCCGCTGTTGATGCTGGCGCTGCTCATGATGCAGTCCGATACGCTGAGTATCAGCCATTTGAGTGAATGGGCGTTGAGAGATGGGCTGTGGGCCATCGGCGGCGGGGTAGCCATTGGCTATCTGCTCGGTCGCTTGATTGGCCAACTGGCGACCCAGTTGCGCAGCGCGCATCAGGATATTGCACCCAATGATTTTCTCGCGCTGGCACTCATCGCGCTTAGTTATGCGGCGGCGCAAGCGGTAGATGCATCCGGCTTCCTCGCCACCTTTGCGGCGGGTGTTGGGCTACGTCGCGCTGAGCTGCGTGTGGTAAAGCACTATCCGCAAGACGAGTTGTCAGAAGAGGAGCAATACTTGCCCGCTGAGGCGCGCGTCAATCCCAATCAACGACTAGCGCACGGTGGCAGCGGTATGGTCAAATCAATGGGGTTGGTAGTCGGCGATGCGTTGTCGTTTGGCGATACCATCGAACGCCTGCTGGCTGCCGGCCTGATGGTAGTACTGGGTATCACGCTGGCGCATCACTGGAATCTAACTGGCATTGGCCTCGCGCTGCTGCTGTTTGTGGTCGTGCGTCCGCTGGCGGTATGGATCACCACCTGGCGCTGTGAGATACCGCTCATGCGCCGTTTGCTCATTGGCTGGCTGGGGATTCGCGGCATCGGCAGTATCAATTACATTGCTTACGCCTGGGTGCACGGCATGCGTGGCCCACAAGCAGAGCAAATGGTGGATATGGCGTTGACGTTAGTGGTGTGCAGCATCGTACTGCACGGCATCACGGTGACGCCGTTATTAAACTGGCGTGCCGCCCGTCAGGCGGCACGTGCGCAACATAATCAAAAGTGATTTTCTGGAAATTACTGGAGTCTGTTATGAAAGCCATATTAATCGCCCTCGTTGGGCTCTCGCTTTCCGCCCCTCTCTTCGCCGCTGACGGTGATAACACCAGCGAAGAGAATGTGTATGCCAGCCAGCTGTGCCATCTGGTAAGCAGCGAAAAAAAGACCAGCGATCTGGATACCTATACCGCGAAGATGAAGTCTCAGTTGGCTGGCAGCCAGTCTTCATCCGCCGTGGATAATCCTGAATTTAATGAAGAAATCGCGCAGGAAGTGATTAGCGCCTGGATGGAACTGGGCGAGGATGAGCGCGCGCAGCTGCGCCATAATCAGCAGCAGTGCGAGCAAACAGTTATGACCCAATTCCAGCAACAGGATTAAATCCCCGTCATACTTCGAACTGTAGCGGCGTTGGCTGCGTCTGCTCGCCCCAGTCACTTACTGCAGTAAGCTCCTGGGGACTCGCATCCTTGCCGCCTTGCTACAGCTCGAATTATTTAGGGAATTAAATCCCCGTCATACTTCAAGCTGTAGCGGCGTTGGCTGCGTTTGTTCGCCCCGGTCACTTACTGAAGTAAGCTCCCGGGGACTCACGCACTTGCCGCCTTGCTACAGCTCGAATTATTTAGGGGATTTCAGCGTCTAACCAATTACGTGATCTCGAGTGTTCTCTTTCATTTAGCGGAAAAATTTGGCGGATTCACTATAAAATAAGCGCCTTTATAGGCGCTTTTTCTATGGATCTTTTGTACAAAATGCGTACATAATCGCCAGCGTTGAAAGTTGACACGTATCACATAACGAGACGCAGCCCACAAGGCTGACATATTTTTCAATACTGGCTACTGGGCATGAAACTTACACGGCGTGGTTTTCTTCAAGCATCCGGGGCAACCGTCCTTTCGATGACCGCAGGCAAACTGTTTGCCCGTGATGACATCATCCCATTGTGGCCAGACGATCCGCCAGGCGGTGGCGGACCGTCTGGGCTGTTGAAAGTCAGTATGAACGGCTCCTGGACCAACATCGTATCTCCCGCGATTCAGCGTTTCCGTCCGGAAAATCCCAACGGCGAAGCGGTGATCGTGGCGGCTGGCGGCGGCTATCGTTTTATCGGCATGGGGCGTGAAGCCTGGCCGGTGGCGCGCTGGTTAAATGCCAACGGTTACACCGTGTATGTGCTGAGTTACCGCTTGCCGGGAGAAAAGTGGCAGGCGGGCAACCTCGCGCCGCTGCAGGATGCGCAGCGCGCCATTCGTCTGGTGCGTTCTATGGAGAGTAAAGTGCATCTGCTCGGCTTCTCCGCTGGCGGACATCTGCTTGGCATGGCGGCCGCACGTCCTGATTTCGAAACCTATCCGGCGCAGGACCCGCTTGACCAGATCCGTCCAACGGCCGATAGCGTTGGCCTGATCTATCCGGTCATCACCCTTGAAGCGCCATATCAGAACACCAAGACGCACCTGATGATGGTAGGCGATCACGCGACACCCACTCAGGAAGCGAACTGGTCAGTGCAGAATTATGTCACCCGACAATATCCACCGACGTTCCTGGCGCAGGCGGAAGATGATCACACCTCCAATCCCCATAACACTGAAATGATGCGCGATGCCTGCCGTCGGATGCAGGTGCCAGTGGAGTTGATTGAGCTGAGCAGCGGTGGGCATGGCTTTGGGCTGGGGAAAGCGGGTACGCCTGCTGCGCTCTGGGATCAGGCGTATGTGCGCTGGCTGGATCTGCACAGTTAATCGGACAGAAAAACGTATTATCCGAAGAGACTGACCACATAAGTGTTAGCTATGTGGTCGGTCTGAGCTGTTAGCCATATGTCCGGCTGTGCTGTTATGCGCGCCAGGCAAATGGACGCTTTACGTCAGATTAAAATGCTCATCCGGCTGGCGCGGTTCCGGCAACGGGAAATCATTGTTCATCGCCTTCAAATTACGTTCGATATTCACGCACAGCGCATCCAGTGGCAGATGGTTGGGCGCAGTGCCGAACGGATCTTCCAGCTCTTCCGCCAGTGACTCCAGCGACAGGAAGGTGTACGAGATAAACACCGACACCAACGGCGTCATCAGATGCAAATCCGCCACCAGCGCAAACGGTAGCAGGGTACAGAACAGGTACACGGTGCGATGCAGAATCAGGCTGTAGGCAAACGGAATCGGCGTGCTGGCAAGGCGATCGCAGCCGCCCAGATAAGCCGACAGATGATTGAGATTGTCATCGATACTCTGCCAGACAATATCCGACACCAGACCCTCATCGCGCCGCTGCGCCAGCCATTCGCCCATGCATAACAAGGTCTGTGAGGTCGGCATCGGATGGCTCAATACGGCACTGTGCCACTTCTCCGGCAGCAAGCGCGCCAGATCGGCCTGCGCATCGGTTTTACGCAGCCGATGTTTCATTGCCCAGCTAAATGCCAGCTGCAGCCCTACAAACTCCTGCACTTGCGCTTCACTGATGCCGCGAATGCATTTTATCTGGCGCAGCAGTGAGCGTTGCGTGATGTGCATATTGCCCCACAGCGTGCGCGCTTCGATAAAACGCGCATAGCTGGCGTTATTGCGGAAGCCAAGAAAGATGGCAATCGACACGCCAATCAAGCTGAACGGTGCAGTCGTGAGGTGAATGCCGAAAGTGGAGTACCACGGATAGCCGATAATGGCGATCACCGACATCAGCAGGTTGAGCGACAGGCGAAACACAATGCTAACCAGCACCGAGCCGTGCCAGTCAAACAACCTGATGAACCAGTGTTGACGAGGACGTACGATCATTTTGCGATGGTGTTTTTTTATGATTTTGTTGGCACAGGTTACGCCTGCTGATACACCGGAAGCAATGTGAAAAACAGCGCATTTGAGGCTGAAATTGCTGTGTTGAGTGTTAATTTATCTTTTTAAATCAGTCTTCTAAAAACAGTTTGAACAAGTTGTAAAATTCTTTGCGTTATCTCTTAGCGGCCCCTTTCTCTAAAGTTCATTCCAGCAGCACAACACACAAATTTAAAAACACTTTAGAGGAATACATCATGTCTAAACTCGACCTGCTCGACCCACAGAACTCAACTCTGATCTTTATCGACCACCAGCCGCAGATGGCTTTCGGCGTCGCCAATATTGATCGCCAGCAGCTCAAAAATAACACCGTCGCTTTGGCAAAAGCGGGCAAAGTTTTCGACGTGCCGGTGATTTATACCTCTGTAGAAACCGAAAGTTTTAGCGGCTATATTTGGCCAGAACTGTTGGCAGTGCATCCGGAATCGAAGCCGATTGAGCGTACTTCGATGAACTCATGGGAAGATGCCAAATTCGTCGAAGCGGTGAAGAAAACCGGCCGTAAGAAATTGATTATTTCAGCGCTTTGGACGGAAGTTTGTCTGACTTTCCCGGCCCTGATGGCCTTGAAAGAGGGCTTTGAAGTGTATGTGGTGACCGATACTTCAGGCGGCACCAGCGTCGATGCCCACGAACGTTCCATTCAGCGCATGGTGCAGGCCGGTGCGGTGCCAGTGACCTGGCAGCAAGTGTTGCTGGAGTACCAGCGCGACTGGTCACGCAAAGAAACCTACGATGCGGTGATGGATCTGGTGCGTGAGCACAGCGGCGCATACGGCATGGGCGTGGATTACGCCTACACCATGGTGCACAAAGCACCACAGCGTCAGGCTTGAATTACGACTGGCGCGGCAGGCTGATTTTCAACGCATCGATAAACAGCCGCAGCGCCATCGACTGATGCTGGTTGGGCGGGAACCACAAGGCCAGACCTGCCGACTGCACCCGCCAGTCGGCGAGCAGTTCCACTAACTGGCCGGATTGCAGCGCCGCTTCGGCGTAAAGCGACGGTACATAAGCAATGCCCAATCCGCTGATGGCCGCGCGGGTCATCAGCGCGTTATTATCTAAGGTGATCGTGCCCGGTACATCCAGTTCATAGCGTTTCCCCGCATTCTCATACTCCCAGCGATAGCGTTTCCCGCTCGGCAGACGATGGCGAATGCACTGCTGCTGCAACAAATCCTGCGGCTGCTTGATGGGGGCGTGTGCGGCGAGATAGGCCGGTGAAGCCACGGTGATAAAATTCAGCGGGCCGCCCAGCGCAATCGCCACCATATCCTGCGGCACATCTTCAATCAGCCGAATGCCGGCATCAAACCCGGCGGCTGTGATATCCACCAGTTCACCCTGCGCGGCAAAATCGAGCTGAATGTTCGGGTAATCAGCGCAAAATCCCGGCACCACTTTTTCCAGCAGGATGCTAATAGCCGCATCGCTGGCACTGATGCGTAAGGTGCCTGCGTGCTGCTGGCGGCGGGCGCTGACATCGTGTAGCACTTCATCCATTTCATTCAGTAGTGGAGCGAGGCGATCGATTAACTGTTGCCCGGCATCAGTGAGCGATACGCTGCGGGTCGTGCGCTGAAAAAGCTGTACCCCCAGATTCTGTTCCAGCGCTTTCACCAGATGGCTGAGTGAAGAGCGCTTCAGGCCGAGCATCTCAGCGGCACGGCGGAAGCTGCGCTGCTCGCCCAACGTTTTGATGGCCTGAAGTTCATGCCAGGAAGGTCTTCTCATTGGTGGTATTTCCTCACCAGGTCATGCGCGATTAGGGAGATTATGACCACCAGTAAAGCGATCTATCATCGGGTTTTCAACCGGAGGACGACAAAATGAAAACCTGGTTAATTACCGGTGCCAGCAGTGGGCTGGGCCGTTTGATGAGTGAAGATTTACTGGCACGTGGCGATCGCGTGCTGGCCTGCGTACGTCGCACTGAGGCAATGGCGGATCTGCAAGCGCGATACGGTGGGCAGTTACAGGTCATGATGCTGGATTTGGCGAACACCGCCAGCATTGCGCCAGCCATCGCGCAGGCATTTGCCAACGTTGAGCGCGTCGATGTGGTGGTCAGCAATGCCGCCTATGGTCTGTTTGGCGCGGCGGAAGAGCTGAGCGATACGCAGATTGATCGTCAGATCGCCACCAACCTCACCGGCTCAATCCAGCTAATTCGCGCCGTGATTCCGCTGCTGCGCCAGCAGGGCGGCGGGCGCATCGCGCAGGTTTCCTCGGAAGGCGGGCAGGTGGCTTATCCCAACTTCAGCCTGTATCACGCCAGCAAGTGGGGCATCGAAGGATTTGTTGAAGCGGTACGCCAGGAAGTTGCCAGCTTTGGCATCGATTTCCTGCTGGTGGAGCCGGGTCCAACCGCCACTCACTTTGGTGCCGGGCTGGATATTGCTGAGGCGCAGGATGTTTATCGGGACACCGCCTCCGGTGAAGTGCGCCGCGCGATTATGTCTGGCGAGTTCGCGATCAAAGGCGATGCCGCGAAATCTGTCACCGCGATGATCGCCACGCTGGATCAACCCGCCATGCCGCTGCGTCTGGCACTGGGCAGCACGGCGTATGACAATATCGAAGCCGCGCTGGAACGACGCCTGGCAGAGCTGCGTTTGCAGAAAGAGATAGCCTATCGTGCGGATGTGTAAAAGCTTTTCGCATAACCGCACGGAGTAACAGGCAGGGAAGCGGCATCGCTGCCAAACTTAGCGCACAAAAGAAGGCATGCACGTTTCGCAGCGGCATGCTTTGTATTGAGCGTTTTGCTAAGGAGAAAGTGGTTATGAAAGCGATGATCCTGAAACAACCCGGCGGTTTAGAGCACTTGCAGCTGGCGGATCTGCCCGATCCCGGTAAACCGGGCGCCGGAGAGATCCGCGTGGCGATCCATGCCACCTCACTTAACTTCCACGATTTGCTGGTGGCTAACGGATCGATCCCCACCGAGCAAGATCGCATTATGATGGCGGACGGTGCGGGCGTGGTCGAAGAGGTCGGTGCAGGCGTCACCGACTTTAATCCCGGCGACCATGTGGTGTCCTGTTTCTTCCCACAGTGGCAGGATGGGCTACCGTTTGCTCAGGTCGGCAATTTCACCCAGACACCCGGCGATGGAACAGACGGCTTTGCCGCCGAAGTGGTGGTGCGTCCTGCGCATCACTTTACCCTCGCACCGCGCGGCTGGCGGCATGCCGAAGCCGCGACGATTACCACATCAGGCCTGACGGCATGGCGCGCACTGGTAGGCGATGCGCAGATTAAATCGGGCGATACCATCGTCACGTTGGGCACCGGCGGCGTGTCGATTACTGCGCTGCAAATTGCCAAAGCGATGGGCGCACGAGTGATTGTCACATCTTCATCGGATGAGAAGCTGGCCAGAGCCAAAGAGCTGGGGGCCGATGCGGGCATCAACTATCGCACCACGCCGGAGTGGGCCAAAGCGGTTCAGCAGCTGACTGAGGGCAAAGGCGCGGATGTGGTGATTGAACTGGGCGGGCCGGGCACCATGGCACAGTCGATTGAAGCGGTGCGCGTGGGCGGTCATATCGCGTTAATTGGTGTGCTAACCGGGTTCGAAGGCGTGATACCCACCTCGCTATTGATGGCAAAGCAGGCGCGTATTCAGGGGTTGATTGTCGGCCATCGTCGTCAGCAGCAGGATTTCGTGCGCGCGTTAGAGCAAACGGGTATTCGCCCGGTGATCAGTGACAGTTACGGTGCGCTGAACGATCTGCCTGCGGCCTTCCAGCATCAGCAGTCGGCGGGACACTTCGGCAAAATCACCGTGGAGTGGTAACGCGAATTAGCCTGTTTCCCAAACCAGGAAACAGGCTAGTGACATCAGTAGTAATCGCCGTGACGGTAATCCCAGGACGGGAAGATGTCCGACAGCAACGCCATGATTTTATCGACATCAAGGCCTTTGCGAATCAATACCGGGCACGGGGTGATTTTACGCTCGCCGTTTTGCTGTGGAATCAGACGACCTTCGCTATCGACCATCGACACCATTACGCCTTGTTCGTAGCGCACTTTATTTTCGTCGTTAGGCTGAATGGATTTCACGTAGTCATTGGCTTCAATAATTAAATCAGCACGCGCTTCAATACGTTCGCCAATACCCTCAACCAGACCACGGTTTCCCTGACCCGATGGGTTGGCGGAACTGGCGAAGGAGAATTTCCCGTGCTCTTCCCACAGCGCTTTCGCAATATTTTCACCGGGGCGGCCAAATTTAATCACGAAGCAACTGGTCTGGCGGCCATCCATCATCAGCTCTTTTGAACCGTCAGCCGGAATACGCGCCAACGCATCTTCGCGCCACGGTAAAATACAGCCCAGCAAAATATCCTGATCCCAATGCTGCTGATAAAGCTGGTCAATTTCCGGCGTCAGTTGAGCCAGTGAACGCAGTTGTTCCAGCGAGCCACATAGTACCACGCCTGGCTTGTTGCGCTTGCGCTGCTTGGCTTCAAACTTACGCTCTAACCCGGCTTTATCGGAGGTCATGATGATGTAACCGACTTTCGTTGGGCTCACAATCATGCCGCCGTCCTGGGACAAAATCTCGATGGCTTCAGGTTGTAACCCGCCATTCCACGTTATTTGCTTACCGCTCATGGATCTACCCTATCTGCGTATCAATAGATGACGTACAGGAATATTACCTGCAATGTAATTAAGGAATTAATTAACCGGATAATTCATCGGGATTAATGGGTTTGTGCAAAACCATGCTGGTGATAATAGTACGATAATTAAAGGTGATGCAACTGATGAAAATAACGATGAAAGGAATAGGGTTAATTTAAAATAACACGCAGGAATTGTAGTGTTATTTAAACAAGGCGCTGAATAAGTCTTTCAGCGCCAGGGTTAATTAAAATATCAGAGCGTGTGCCACACCGCGCAGCGCAATGCCGAGGATGATGCCCGGCACGGCGAAACGGAACAGACGCGGGAAACGACTCGACAGGCCAAGGAAGATACCAATCCCCGGCAAATCAAAGGTCTGAATAAACCAACCCGCCGAGGCGTTGATGTTGTGCGCACTGTATAAACCTTTTTCGACCAGCCCGGCTACCACGCCGTAGTAGGCGGTGCCGCCTGCCAGGCATTTGGTCAGTGCAGGCAGAATATACACTTCAGAGATGTTGAATCTGTCCAGCAGCGGAGAAACCAGCCGGGTAAGCATCTCAATCCCGCCGGACTCTTTCAAAATCCCCACCACCGACAGTGAGAGAATCAGCATCGGCAGCGATCCCAGCGCCAGACGAATCGCGTCCGCACCCGCGCTGTTGATGATGGCGATCAGTCCCATTTTGCTTTCATTATTCGCAACGGCTTCATCTTCATTGAGCAGCGCTGCATCCGAGAGCTTGCGCCCAAAGAAATGATAAGTGGTGGCTGCCGCCAGCACCCCGCCGCAGATGGAGATGAGTATCGCGGCACTCCAGTTGAGCCCGGCAGGAATCAGCGGATAAAAAGCGTTGGCTTGCCCCATGGCAAACAGCATCGCCAGCGTGGCCGCCATATGGCGATCGGAAGTGCCACGTTTTTCCATAATCGCTAATGCCGCTAACGGCGCGGCGAAACTGACAAAGTTCAGCTGGATCAGGGCAAATAATGCCAGTCCGGTAATACCTAAAGGTTTTAATAACGGTGTGGAATGACGTACCACAAAATCCAGCACACCTTTCACTTCCAGATATTTCATGATGAATAACATCACCACCATGATAGGAATAAGCGTGTACAACGCGACATCCACCGAGGATTTGCCCGCAGACATGATAATGCTGATGATATTCATGCGGTTGCCTGAACCTCGAACCACGGCTTAATACCGATAAGCATACAGCTCCCCTTGCCTTAAAAAACGCATAAAAATGCCAGCGCGAAGGGCGCTAGCTAAGGGATAAATATTATCCCGGTGGTGTAAACTTGAGTAGTGAAGAAATTAAATTTTATCTTGCAGGAAATGGCAGGGCAAAATAACCGTGCGCCGACGTTTGTGCGGCGCACGGAAATATTATTCGACGTTTATTCGCTTATCTGACGAATATTACGCGCGGTGCTCTGCAATAATTTAAATGCATCATAACGGTGCTGATGCAGTGGCGAAACCGACGGCTCAGGATGCCAGCGCTTTTCATCGGTGGTCATGTTGGCCATCGCCGAGGTGACGTCGGAATATACGCCACTGGCGGCAGCGGCAAGAATCGCTGAACCCAGTAATACCGGCTCAGGGCAGTGGGTGGATTGCACAGGAAGCTGGCAGCTGTCCGCCAGCAACTGGCGTACCAGCGAGTGTTGCCCGGCACCGCCGCTGATGACAATCGACCGCGTGACGATACCCTTGCTGGTTTGCGCCTCAATGATTTGGCGCAGGCCGTAGCCGAGGCTGCACAAGCCGGCGATATACAGTGCGATCAGGCTGGCTTCGTCATTGTCCATACCCAGACCGCAAATCACCGCTCGCGCGTAAGGGTCGCCAAAAGGTGCACGATTACCCGCAAATTCCGGCACGATATGCAGACCTTCGACTAAATCCACCGTTGCTGATTCACTGCGAGATTGCTGCAAAGCCTGTTCCGCAAGGTACACCGGCAGTGAAAGGCCAGCGGCATCGGCAGCCTGCTGTGCCCTTGCAGCCGCTGGATGCATCTCCAGCAGGCGGTCGATGGCGGCGCCTGCCGCGCTTTGTCCGCCTTCACTCAACCATAAACCCGGCACCATCGCCGAGTAATACGGACCCCACACACCTGGCACAAACGCGGCTTCACGCGTCGGCGTCATGGTGCAGGACGAGGTGCCAAACACATAGGCGAGTTTATCCTCCGGGCTGCCATCTGCGCCCAGCGTACCGACGCCGCCTGCATGGGCATCGATTAACCCGGCGGCCACGGGCGTGCCAGCAGATAAGCCAAAGTCGGCGGCGGCCTGCGCGGTTAAACCTGTGCCGCACGGTGTGCCTGGCTCGACGATCTGCTGTCCGATACGCGCAAACTTCTCCTCGGCAAACTCCGGCAGGCCAATGGCACTGAAGTAGTCGGCATCCCAGCGCTGCTCATGCGCAAGATAGTTCCATTTACAGGTGACGGTGCAGGATGAGCGCGCCGTATCACCTGACGCGCGCCAGCTGAGGTAATCGGTGAGATCGAAAAAGTGTGCGGCGTTCTGGAACGTTTGCGGGTTGTGGGCTTTCAGCCACAGCAGTTTTGGCATCTCCATCTCCGGTGAGATGCGTCCGCCCACGTAGTCGAGCACCGGATGTTTCGTCGCGTTAATGGCATCGGCCTGCTGCGTGGCGCGGTGATCCATCCACACAATAATATTGCGTTCCGCCTCTCCGTTTGGGCTGACGGGCAACGGTTGCCCCTGTTCATTGATCACCACCAGCGAGCAGGTGGCATCGAAGCCAATGCCAGCCACCGCAGCGGGATCGATAGCGGCAGTGGCCACTGCCTCGCGCACGCAGTGACTGACCGCCTGCCAAATCTCATTGGCGGATTGCTCAACCACATGACCGTGGGCACGGAAGGTGGTGATGGACTGTTTTGCATGGCCTAACAGATTTCCCGCGCGGTCAAACACGCCCGCGCGAGCGCTGGCCGAACCAACATCGACACCAATCAGATATTTTTCGTTACTCATGCTGCTGCACCTCGTCTGGTTACAGGTCAACGCTGTTGGGAAGGATAACAATATCGCGCACTGTGACACCCGGCGAACGTGTCACCATAAACAGCACCGATTCCGCCACTTCAATGGGCTGCATCAGGCTGCCATTGGCCAGCGCGTCCTCCAGTTTCTCCTGCGGCCAGTCATCGAGCAGGGCAGTGACCACCGGGCCCGGCAGCACCGCACCGACGCGCACACCATGCTGTGCCACCTGTCGACGGGTTGAATGCACAAAAGCCTGCACTGCAAATTTGGATGCGGTGTAGATCGGTTCCCAAACCACGGGCACCACGCCCGCAATCGAACTGGTGAAAATGATGTCACCCGATTTCTGCGCGATCAGATGCGGCAGCACCGAACGAACGCAGCGGAAGGCCGCGCTGGTGTTGAGTTTCAGTACGCGATCCCAGATATCGGGATCGCCTTCCGCCACTGGCCCGCCAATGTAGGCACCGGCGTTGGCGTGGAAAATATCGAGGCGGCCCGCCAGCTTGAGAATGTCGTCGAGAATCCCGTCAACCTGTTTGCCGTCCATCAGGTCAATTTGCAATGGCAATGCCTGAGGACCCAGTTCCGCCACCAGCTGCTGCAACTTGTCGCCATCGCGATCGATCAGGACGACTTTAGCCCCGGCCTGCAGCAGCACTTTGCTGCACTCCAGACCGATACCGGAGGCAGCGCCAGTAATGGCGGCAACTTTTCCGTTGAGTGGGTTATGCATGGAGAAGAGGTTCGTGTTCATCTTATAATCCTTTATCAATGGCGTTTTAGGTGGTGCTCAATCGATGAAGCACAACTATCACCCCGACTTTTAACCAGCAACAAAAAGAGCAATAAAGGGATGGGTTCTGTGACGGGGATCGGCAAAAACAAGAAAACCACCATTTATGACCTCGCGGAACTCACGGGAGTTTCGGCAAGCGCGGTGAGCGCGATTTTAAGCGGCAACTGGAAGAAGCGGCGCATCAGTGCCAGCACTGCTGAGAAGGTGAGCCGGATTGCGCAAGAGCAGGGTTATGCGCTGAATCGACAGGCCAGCATGCTGCGAACCACGCGCTCGAAAACCATCGGTATGATCGTGCCTAAATACGACAACCGCTATTTTGGCTCAATCGTGGAAAGTTTTGAGCAGATGGCGCGCGATCGTGGCCTGTTCCCGGTCATTACCTGCACACAGCGCGATCCTGATTTGGAACTCGAAGCGGCGCGCACCATGCTCTCCTGGCAGGTGGATTACATGGTGGTGACCGGGGCCACCGATCCAGATCGTATCACTGCACTTTGTCAGGCCGCGGGCGTTCCCTCGCTGAATCTTGATCTGCCCGGTTCGCTGGCGCCTTCAGTGATTTCGGATAACTTCAATGGCGCATTGAGCCTGACGCTTAGCCTGCTGGAGAAGTGCCCGCAGCCGCTGATTTTTATCGGGGGGCGTGCCAGCGATCATAACAGTAAAGAGCGCCTGCGCGGCTTTTTGGCGGCACATCAGGAACGAGGCATTTCTGTGCCGGAGGAAAATCTGCTGCTGTGTGGCTACGAGCCAGAAAAAGCGCAAACGGCGTTGAAAAATCACTTTCAGCAGTATGTAACGGGGCAATTTGGCCTGTTTGTGAATTCGACCATTTCGCTGGAAGGGGTGGTGCAGTTTCTGCGTGCTGAGGATCTGTTATCCGATGATAAACACCCGGCGATTGGCTGTTTCGACTGGGACCCGTTCGTCGCGCTGTTGTGTAAAGACATCAGCATGGTGAAACAGGATGTGGCAGGCATGATGGAAACGGTGTTCCGCCTGATGGAGAGCGGTGAGCAGGACGTGGCGGTAGTGGAAGTGCCGGTGTTGCTGATGCAGTAAAAAGGGCGGCAAATGCCGCCCCATTGATCAACGCATGGTGACAAACTCTTCCGCCGCCGTCGGATGAATCGCCACGGTGTTGTCGAAATCTTTCTTGGTGGCGCCCATCTTCAGTGCCACAGCGAAGCCTTGCAGCATCTCGTCCATACCGATACCGATACCGTGAATGCCGACAATCTTCTCTTCCGGGCCAACACACACCAGCTTCATGCGGCACGGCTGGCGATGCTGGGTGACGGCGGTGTACATCGCGGTGAAGGAAGATTTATACACTTTCACCTGGTCGTCGCCGTACTGCTCGCGCGCCTGCGGTTCGGTCAAACCAACGGTACCAATCGGTGGATGGCTGAATACCACGGTCGGCACATTGCTGTAATCCAGGTGCTCGTCGGGTTTGTTGTTGAACAGACGCTCGGAGAGGCGACGGCCGGCGGCGACGGCGACGGGGGTCAGTTCCACCGCGCCGGTGTTATCGCCCACCGCATAGATGCCTTTCACGTTGGTGTTCTGGAACTTATCAACGTTGATATAGCCTTTCTCGTTCAGCGCCACGCCGGTCACGGAGAGGTTGAGATTGTCGGTCGCCGGCTCGCGACCAATCGCCCACACCAGGCAATCGACAGTTTGCTCATGGCCATTTTCCAGCTGCAGCGTCAGGCTGCCGTCGGCGTTCTTGATCACCGCTTTCGGGATCGACTCGGTATGCAGCGTTGGGCCTTCGGCCTGCATCACTTCTACCAGCGTATCGATAATCAGTGGATCGAAGCTGCGCAACGGCGCGTGTTTGCGCACAAACAGATGGGTTTCGGCACCCAGTGCGTTGACCACACCGGCCAGTTCCACCGCGATATACCCTGCGCCGACCACCGCGACACGCTTCGGCAGCGCATCAAGCTCAAAGAAACCGTCAGAGTCGATACCGTATTCCCCGCCAGGCACTTTTGGATGGCTTGGACGACCGCCTGTGGCGATCAGGATGTGATCGGCCGTGATGGTTTCGCCATTCACTTCCACGGTGTTGGCATCGATAAAGCGGGCGAAGCCCTTGATCACTTCGACGTTGTTTTTACCCAGCACGTTGTCATACGAGGTGTGGATGCGATCGATATAGGCGCTGCGGTTTTTCACCAGCACTGACCAGTCAAAATTGTTCACGGTGGTATCGAAACCGTAGTCCGGGCCGTACAGGTGAATAGCTTCGGCAATCTGCGCCGCATGCCACATCACTTTTTTCGGCACGCAGCCAACGTTGACACAGGTGCCGCCCAATTCTTTCGCTTCGATCAGCGCGCATTTCTGGCCATGCATCGCGGCACGGTTAATTGAGGCGATACCGCCGCTGCCGCCGCCGATGGCGAGGTAGTCAAAATGTCGGGTCATGCGGAATGTCCATCTTTTGGGAGAAAATTGGCATAGAGTGTAACGCTGCTTGCGCAAGAGGCGCAAAGGTTCAGCCTATGTTTGTGATAGGGTTAAATCCAGGTTCCGCTTACATGGAAGACATTATGCATCTGACTTTTCTCGGCACCGGCGCGGGTGCGCCGAGCCTGCAACGTAACGTCACGGCGATTGCACTGACGCTGTCGAAACGGGGCGACACCTGGCTGTTCGACTGCGGTGAAGCGACGCAGCACCAGTTTATGCGCTCCGCACTCAAGCCGAGCAGGCTGGAAAAAATCTTTATTACCCACTTGCACGGTGACCACATCTTCGGTCTTCCGGGCTTGCTCACCAGCCGTTCGATGGCCGGGCTGCTGGAGCCGATGACGATTTACGGTCCAAAAGGCATCAAACAGTTTGTCGAGACGGCGCTCAGTCTCAGTGGTTCTTACACCGGCTTCCCACTTGAGATCATAGAAATTGAAGCGGGCGAAGTGCTGGATGATGGCGAGTTCCGCGTCATCGCCTATCCGATGAATCATGTGGTGGAGTGCTATGGCTATCGCATTGAACAGCATGATAAACCGGGCTTCCTCGATGCGCCGCGCCTGAAAGCGGAAGGCGTGCCGCGCGGGCCCTGGTATCAGGATTTGAAAGAGGGTAAACGCATCCGGTTGGAGGATGGGCGCGAAATTAACGGCGCGGCGTATCTCGGTCCGGCGACCAGGGGCAAAGTGATCGCCATATTCGGCGATACTGGTCCGACCGAAGCGGCGCTTGCGCTGGCGGCCAATGTGGATGTGATGGTGCATGAAACCACGCTGGAAGCCGCAATGGCCGAAAAAGCCAATGGTCGCGGCCACTCCACGACGATTCAGGCCGCCGAAGTAGCAAAACTGGCAGGTGCAAAACGCATGATCGCCACGCACTTCAGTTCGCGTTATTTGTCGAGCGATCGAGAGAGACTGCTGGCGGAGTGCCAGTCGGTGTTTGCAGCGACCGAGCTGGCACGGGATTTCGCGGTGTTCGAAATTTAGTGCTGTAACGCCGGATAGGTAAAGAACAGCAGGTGCGTCATGTTGAACAGGAAATGGACGCCGGTGGCGACCCACACACGCCCGCTCCAGTGCCACGCCAGGCCGTAAATTAACCCGGCCAGAGTGGCGAAGACCACCAGCATCATGCCGCCAGGGAAGTGCGCCAGACCAAACAGCAGTGCGGTGAGCAACAGTGCCGCTACGCCACCGATTTTCTGGCGCAGGCGCTGTTGCACATAGCCACGGAAGAACGCTTCTTCGGCCAGCGAAACAAAGAACAGGTTTGCCAGCATAAAGCTGCCGAGCCAGTCCGGCCAGTGTGGCTCAATCGCCAGTCCACCCAGCAGCACCGCGACGTACAGCAGCAGCGGGATCGCCGCCAGTAACAGCAGCCACAGAACCTTGTGCGGCGCAGGAAACTGCTGCGTACGGAACAGCGTGGGCAAGGCAGCCAGCAGCACAAAGGGAATCAGCGCTTTATCAAAGTTGTAGTAGAAGCTGAACGGCACACTGTTGGGGCCAACCTGCATCTCCTCGATCTGGCGCGGGTTGTTAAAGCCAGGCAGCAGATGCAGGAACAGGCCACCGGCGATCAGCACCAGCAGCGCTTCGCTGATCAGCAGCACGGCACGGTTGGTGGGATTTTCCACCCGCACCCACGCCAGCAAAGCGATGGCACCTAAAATGGCGAGAGCAGGCCAGTCCAGCACATCCTGGAACAGGCCCATTATCGTCGCCAATAACAGCAGAAGTACGGCAAGGCGTTTGGCAGGTGACAGCACAGTGAGTGCGCCAGCCAGAATGATCCACATAAAAAGTGTCCTTAGAAGGGCAACGGCAAAGGGCGGCTCAGAAACCGCACCCTATAAGCCCGTTATTCTGGAACGATCTGCGTCACGCTGTAGTGACCGGTACCCGCCGGCACCAGCTTCTGATGCAGCCACGGCAGCAGCTCTTCCATCTGCGCTTTCAGCTTCCACGGCGGGTTAATCACGATCATGCCGGAGGCAGTCATGCCGCGTTGATCGCTATCCGGACGCACCGCCAGTTCGATCTGCAAGATGTTGCGGATGTTGCTGGCTTCCAGGTCTTTAATCATGTGTTTGATTTGCTGGCGCAGCACCACCGGATACCACAGCGCATACACACCGGTAGCAAAGCGTTTGTAGCCTTCCTGAATGCCTTTCACCACATCCTGATAATCGCTTTTCATTTCGTACGGCGGATCGATCAGAATCAGACCACGACGGCTTAGCGGAGGCAGTTTGGCTTTTAACTGCTGATAGCCGTCGCCACGCGCTACGCGTGCACGGGCATCTTTGCTGAATTCGGAACGTAGCAGCGGATAGTCGCTGGAGTGCAGTTCGGTCAGCTCCAGCTTGTCCTCTTCACGCAGCAGATAGCGGGCGATCAGCGGCGAGCCTGGATAGTAGCGCAAGGTGCCATGCGGGTTGAGGTTGCGAACGGCCGTCAGATAAGGCTTCAGCAGTTCTGGCGCGTCCGGCTGCTGCCAGATGCGCGCAATGCCTTCCAGATATTCACCGGTACGCTCGGCGTGCTCTCCGCTCAGCTGGTAACGTCCGGCACCGGCGTGGGTATCCAGATAGAGAAACGGTTTTTCCTTCTCCATCAGGGCGGTGAGGATCAGGCTTTCAACGGTATGTTTGAGCACGTCGGCATGGTTGCCGGCATGAAAACTGTGGCGATAACTCAGCATAAAAAAGAGGGGTCCGCGGTTGGATCAAAGGAGATAAAAACATCGTGTGTGGCGCGATTATAGCCGCGCTGCGTAAAAATTGCTGACGTTTCGGCGCTCGCGCTTTTTTCTTTACGGGTCCATTCTCAGTAGCATTGATTTTCACGTTAACTGACCGCATGTTAGAAAGATTGCGTCGCGCCATTGCGCGCCACCCCCACTCCATGAAGAAAGGACTGCGCTTATGACCAATCCGTTACTCACCCCTTACACGCTACCGCCGTTTTCCGCGATTAAACCTGAGCACGTGGTTCCCGCTGTGACTGAAGCGCTGAACAACTGCCGCGCTGAAGTTGAACGCGTTGTAGCACAGGGTGCACCTTACACTTGGGACAATTTAGTGCAGCCACTGGCAGAAGTGGATGACCGTCTGAGCCGTATTTTCTCGCCGGTGAGCCACCTGAATTCGGTGAAGAACAGCCCGGAACTGCGTGAAGCTTATGAGCAGACGCTGCCGCTGCTGTCAGAATACAGCACCTGGGTGGGACAGAACGAAGGCCTGTATCAGGCTTATCGCGATCTGAAACAGGGCGACAGCTATGCCGCGCTGGATATCGCGCAGAAGAAAGCGGTGGATAACGCACTGCGTGATTTCGAACTCTCCGGTATCGGTCTCGATAAAGAGAAGCAGAAGCGCTACGGCGAAATTGCCGCGCGCCTGTCTGAGCTGGGTTCGACCTACAGCAACAACGTGCTCGACGCCACCATGGGCTGGAGCAAGTTGATCACCGATGAAGCCGATCTGGCGGGCATGCCAGAAAGCGCGCTGGCTGCGGCCAAAGCGCAGGCCGAAGCTAAAGAACAAGAAGGCTGGCTGCTGACGCTGGATATCCCAAGCTATCTGCCAGTCATGACCTATTGCGATAACGCCGCGCTGCGTGAAGAGATGTACCGCGCCTATTCAACGCGTGCTTCTGAGCAGGGTCCCAACGCCGGTAAATGGGATAACGGCCCGATCATGGCCGAAGAGCTGGCGCTGCGTCACGAGCTGGCACAGCTGCTGGGCTTTGACTCCTTCGCGCACAAATCACTGGCGACCAAGATGGCTGAGAACCCGGCTCAGGTGATCGACTTCCTGACCGACCTCGCCAAACGTGCGCGTCCGCAGGGTGAGAAAGAGTTAGCTCAGCTGCGCGCCTTCGCCAAAAAAGAGTATGGCGTTGACGAGATGAATCCGTGGGATCTCACCTATTACGGCGAGAAGCAGAAACAGCATCTCTACACCATCAGCGATGAGCAACTGCGTCCGTACTTCCCGGAAGAGCGTGCGGTGAGCGGCCTGTTTGAAGTGGTGAAACGCATTTACGGCATCACCGCCAAAGAGCGTAAAGACGTGGATGTGTACCATCCAGATGTGCGCTTCTTCGACCTGTTTGATGAAAGCGGCGAGCTGCGCGGCAGTTTCTATCTTGACCTGTATGCGCGTGAACACAAGCGTGGCGGGGCGTGGATGGACGATTGCGTCGGCCAGATGCGTAAAGCCGATGGCAGCCTGCAGAAGCCGGTGGCGTACCTCACCTGTAACTTCAACCGTCCGGTACAGGGCAAGCCCGCGCTGTTTACCCACGATGAAGTCACCACCTTGTTTCACGAGTTTGGTCACGGCCTGCACCACATGCTGACGCGCATCGAAGCGCCGGGCGTGTCGGGTATCAGCGGTGTGCCGTGGGATGCGGTCGAGCTGCCAAGCCAGTTTATGGAAAACTGGTGCTGGGAGCCGGACGCGCTGGCGTTTATCTCCGGCCACTACGAGACCGGCGAACCGCTGCCGAAAGACCTGCTGGATAAGATGCTGGCAGCGAAGAACTATCAGGCGGCGCTGTTTATCCTGCGTCAGCTGGAGTTCGGCCTGTTCGATTTCCGTATGCATACCGAGTTCAATCCGGAAAAAGGTGCGCAAATCCTCGAAACCCTGCGTGAAGTGAAGAAACAGGTTGCCGTGGTGCCAAGCCCGGAGTGGGGCCGCTTCCCGCATGCGTTTAGCCACGTCTTCGCCGGCGGTTATGCCGCAGGTTACTACAGCTATCTGTGGGCCGACGTGCTGGCGGCGGATGCCTATTCGCGCTTCGAAGAAGAGGGCATCTTCAACCGTGAAACCGGCCAGTCGTTCCTCGATAACATCCTGACGCGCGGCGGTTCCGAAGAGCCAATGGAGCTGTTCAAACGCTTCCGTGGCCGTGAACCACAGCTGGACGCGATGCTGGAACACTACGGAATTCAGGGATAAGCCTGCTTGTGAAAATCGGTTTAATCGATGAATCAGGCGCCGGAGACGGCGCCTTATTACATCTGGCGCAGCGCTGGGGCTTACAGCATGACGATCAGGCTGTAATGGCCCTGGTGCTGACGCCGGAGCGCCTTGAGCTGCGCAAACAGGATGAGCCTAAACTGGGTGGCATCTTTGTGGATTTTGTCACCGGAGCTATGGCGCATCGCCGCAAGTTTGGCGGTGGGCGCGGCGAGGCGGTGGCGAAAGCGGTGGGCATCAAAGGTGGCTATTTGCCGGACGTGATCGACGCCACGGCAGGATTGGGGCGCGATGCCTTTGTGCTGGCGGCGCTGGGTTGCCGGGTGCGCATGCTGGAACGCCATCCGGTGGTTGCGGCTCTGCTCGATGATGGCTTACGTCGTGGCTATGAAGATGCGGAGATTGGCGGCTGGCTGCGTGAACGTCTGACGCTGCTGCATGTGGTGAGTCAGCAGGCGTTGAGTGATATCACGCCCGCGCCAGATGTGGTGTATCTCGATCCGATGTATCCCCATCGTCAAAAGAGCGCGATGGTGAAGAAGGAGATGCGGGTGTTTCAGTCGCTGGTGGGACCCGATGAGGATGCCGATGCGCTGCTGGAACCCGCTCGTCGTCTGGCGAAGAAGCGCATTGTGGTGAAACGCCCGGATTACGCGCCGCCGTTAGCGGGCGTTGCAACCCAATCGGCCGTGGTCACCAAAAGCCATCGCTTTGATATTTATCCGCCATTGGTATGATTCTGCATAATGGCGTTACGGCGTGATTTATCGCGCGGGCTTTAAAGACGCGCGATGTATTACGCCGCTACCAAAAAAACAGGGCCATTACTGGCCCTGTTTTTATTCGTCTTCTTCGTCACGCAGCGGCACAATCAGCATATCGATATGCACGGTGTTGATCAGCTGGCGCGCTGATGACATCAGCTTGCTCCAGAAATCCTGATGGTGGCCACAGACCACTAAATCCACATCGTATTTCTTAATCGCATCCACCAGCACCTGGCCGAGATCGCCGCTGCCGCTCAGGGTTTCACTGATCGGGTAACCGGCATTGGTGGAAAGCTCTTTCAACGCAGTGTGCGTCTCTTCAGAAATGCGTTTCTGCATGTCGCCCAGATTGACATCAATCAGCCCGGTGTAGAGGTCTGAGTAATTCACATCAACGTGGATCAGCGAGATTTTTGCATCGTAAGGACGGGCCAGCGAAACGGCTTTATCAACCAGTAACTGGCTTTCCGGGGAAAGGTCTACTGCAATCAGGATGTGTTTATAAGCCATGATAAAACTCCTTCTCAAGATTCTGGGGCTACCTGAATTCCCGCCGCTCGGCGAGCGAAATCCTTTGCGCGAAACAGCGATGAAGCGCCACCAACCACAATTTATGCCCTGCAGGCGTTCTGTTGTTATGTCCTGAGTATAGCCAGAGTTGTTAACAAATGCTGCAATCCACGGCTCGCTTGTGAGGAAGATCAAGCGCTATCGCGATTTTCACTCGCGGTGAACGAAAATCATCGCTGGAAAAAAATTGAACAGATCTCCTACACTGAAAATGAGTGCCACTGCCGTCTGGGTAACGCGCTCGGGTTCGCATAACAACAATGCAATTCGATTCATCTGTGGCTGGTTAATTTCCCGTGGGGCGTCTACAGCATTTCCCCGCTGCCTTCGACGTCATTGCGGCTCCAGCTGGGAGGGGAACATGATCAGCACTATCGCGCTTTTTTGGGCTCTGTGTGTGGTTTGTCTGGTGAATATGGCGCGCTACTTCTCTTCTTTGCGCTCGCTATTGGCTGTGCTGCGCGGTTGCGATCCGCTGCTGTATCAATATGTGGATGGGGCGGGTTTCTTCACGTCTCATGGTCAGCCGAGCAAGCAGGTGCGGCTGGTGCGTTATATCTGGGATAAACGCTATCGCGATCATCACGACGACGAATTTATTCGCCGCTGCGAACGCGTGCGCAGGCAGTTTGTCCTGACCAGCGGGCTCTGTTTTTTGGTGGTGGTGAGTCTGGTTGGCCTGGCGATCTGGCATTAAATAGCGGCAATAAAAAAGGGCGACCTGTGTTGAACAGTCGCCCTCTTGTTTGCCGCTAGCGGCTTAGATAATTTTCAGCGCTATCCAGTAGAGCGAACCTGAAAGCACAATACACACCGGCAGGGTGAACACCCACGCCATGGCGATGTTTTTGATCGTACGGCTCTGTAATCCACCGCCATCCACCAGCATGGTACCGGCAACGGATGATGACAGAATATGCGTGGTGGAAACCGGCATTCCGGTATAGCTCGCGATACCAATCGACACAGCCGCAGTGACCTGCGCTGACATGCCTTGCGCATAAGTCATGCCTTTCTTACCGATTTTCTCACCGATGGTGGTCGCCACGCGACGCCAGCCAATCATGGTGCCAATGCCCAGCGCTAACGCCACCGCCATGATGATCCAGATCGGCGCGTACTCGACGGTGCCCAGCAAATCGCCCTTCAACTTGTTAAGGAAGCGCTTATCGTCCGGGGTGGTCTCTGGCAGTTTCGCGGCTTTATCGGCCGTGTCCGAGACGCACATCAACAGGCGACGCATCTGGCTGCGCTGATCCACCGTCAGTTGGTCATAGCTGTTCAGATTGGTCAGCAACACTTGTGCACGATTGATAGCCTGCAGCGCACGACTGCTGTCGCAATGGAACTCATGCGGCCCGCCCACAGACTCTTCCGGCGTTGGCACCGCAGGCGGCGCCATCTGGACGATATGGGTGAGTGAATCGCTGTGCTGCTGATAATACTGTTCCAGATGATTCACCGCATCGCGAGTACGGGTGATGTCATAACCTGAGGCATTCATGTTGACCACGAAACCCGCAGGCGCAACACCGATTAGCACTAACATAATCAGGCCAATGCCTTTCTGACCATCGTTCGCACCGTGGGAGTAGCTCACGCCAATCGCCGAAACGATCAAGGCAATACGCGTCCAGAACGGTGGCTTCTTCTTGCCATCGATCTTTTCACGGTCAGCCGGTGTCATGTGGATGCGCGAACGTTTAGGGGTTCCGCTCCAGTAACGACGCAGGATGAAAATCAGCGAGCCCGCAATCACCAGGCCGACAATCGGCGACAGGATCAGTGACAGGAAGATATTAATGACTTTCGGCAGGTTGAGGGCATCAACCACCGAGGTGCCGGTCATCAGCGCATTGGTGAGACCAATACCGATAATGGCGCCAATCAGGGTGTGAGAACTGGACGCAGGCAAACCCAGATACCAGGTACCTAAGTTCCAGATAATCGCCGCCAGCAGCATGGAGAACACCATGGCCAGGCCGTGCGCGGAACCCACATTCAGCAGTAAATCAGTTGGCAGCATATGCACGATGGCATAAGCCACGCTCAAGCCGCCCAGCAAAACGCCTAAGAAGTTGAAAACACCCGCCATCACAACCGCCAATTGCGCCCGCATCGCGCGGGTATAGATGACGGTAGCGACTGCGTTAGCAGTGTCGTGGAAACCGTTGATTGCCTCATAGAACAATACAAACAGCAGAGCGATAACCAAAAACAGGCCGGTACTGAGGTCAAGACCAGCGAACAGATGTAGCATAAACGTTACGCCATTTTTTGGAGGACATGAACGCGGCGCATTATCGGCGACAACCCGCATGATGTGAAAGGAAAATATAGTCCTTTTTTGTCTTTAAATTGCCACAAACCCCATCAGACAAGGTAAAAAGACTGAAAAATAAGCGAGTTACAATATGACACATTTACGGCATTTTTTTGACGCTGGCGCGAAATGCCGCAGATCTCTACAATCACCGCCTTTCAATTATGTGGATTAGACGCTGTGGACAAGTTTGACGTTATCGTAATAGGTGCAGGCGCTGCCGGCATGTTCTGTGCGGCGCAGGCAGGGCAGTTGGGTCGTCGGGTGCTGTTGCTGGATAACGGCAAAAAGGCGGGACGTAAAATCCTGATGTCCGGTGGTGGCCGCTGTAACTTCACCAATATGTACACCGAACCGGCCGCCTATCTCTCGCACAACCCGCATTTCAGTAAGTCGGCATTGGCGCGTTACACCCAGTGGGACTTCATCGATCTGGTGAATCGCCACAAGATTGCGTATCACGAGAAAACCCTCGGCCAGTTGTTCTGCGATGAGTCGGCGCAGCAGATCGTGGATTTGCTGTTAAAAGAGTGCGAAGACGGGCAGGTTACGTTGCGCTTGCGCAGTGAAGTGCTGAGCGTGACGCGTGATGAAAATGGCTACAGGCTGCAACTGAATGGCTCCGAGGTGCAGGCTGAGAAATTGGTGATCGCCAGCGGTGGCTTATCGATGCCGGGTCTGGGCGCGACACCATTCGGGTATAAAGTGGCCGAGCAGTTTGGTTTGAAAGTGTTCCCGACGCGCGCAGCCCTGGTGCCGTTTACGCTGCATAAGCCACTGCTTGAGCAGCTGAATTCCTTATCGGGTGTGTCATTGCCCACCACCATCACCGCGCAGGATGGCACGCTGTTTAAAGAAGCGATGCTGTTTACCCATCGCGGTTTGTCGGGTCCGGCGGTATTGCAAATCTCCAGCTACTGGCAGCCGGGTGAGTTTGTCACCATTAACCTGTCGCCGGAAACCTCGCTGGAAGAATTCATCAACGTGCAGCGCGAGGCGCATCCGAATCTCAGCCTGAAAAACAGCCTGGCGAAAATCCTGCCGAAGCGTCTGGTGGAAGTGTTGCAGGAGCTGAAGCAGATCCCGGATGTGACGCTGAAGCAGCTCAATAGCAAGCAGCAGGCCGAGTTGGTCATCACGTTGCATCAGTGGCGCGTGCAGCCGAATGGCACCGAAGGTTATCGCACTGCCGAAGTGACGATGGGCGGCGTCGATACCACGCAACTCTCCTCCAAAACCATGGAAGCGCGCGATGTGCCCGGTTTGTACTTTATTGGTGAAGTGATGGACGTCACCGGCTGGCTCGGCGGATACAACTTCCAGTGGGCGTGGAGTTCAGCCTGGGCATGTGCGCAGGCGCTGTGAGTTATCACGTCGCCATCAAAGGCGACGCCAGTGTACGAGGTTCAGCTTTATGCTGAGGTTGCAGCGCTAATGCCTGGCTCTGCGTAACGGCGTCACTGCAGGTGTCAGGTTTTTCGGCTGGTCGTGCAGCAATACTTGCCCCAGCAGGCTATCGCTGTTGACCACGCCATACTTCAGATGCGTTGCGATATATTTGCGGTCAAAGCTGGTGAGCTTATACACCGGTGGCAACACCTCCGGTAAAGCGTCCACCATCAGCATGCGGCTCAGCTTCACCGGACGCCAGCCGCTCAGCGTTTGATACAATAACGCACCGGCTTCCGCTTTGCGTAAGTAGAAGTTGTAGTGATTCTCTTCCCGCAGCGCCTGCTGCTGAGCGATATACACCACCAGATAATCCGGCGTCTTGATGCCCTGCAGAATTGTGTCGTAGTTCGGCAGCGCCAATAATTGCTGGAAGAAGGCTTCAGAGCCTAACTCCACAATCGGACGGAAGCAGTGCAGCCAGCGGCCGATAAAGGCATTGTTTTTCGGCGCGGCGAGAAACCAGGATTCCATAACTGGATAAGCGCGATCGCGGGTGGATTCCTCGCGATAAAAAGCCACCAGGTCATAACGCTCATCCGCATTCACCGCTAACAGCTCATCGAGGCTGCGATTGAGGATAATGGTGGCATCCATCCAGATTCCGCCATAACGATGCAGCAGCTCCAGGCGAATCACATCGCTTTTGTGCGAAGCCCGCATCCCCGCGTGGACAAACTTCAGGCCTGGTAAATAGTCATGCAGATTGAGATTGTTGATTACCGTCAACGCATAGCCAGGGTTTTCACGGGCAATCTTATCGACAAAAATCTGGACTTCAGCCGGGAGCTTTTCACTTTCCCAGTACATCCAAACCTGACGCGGAATGGGCGCAGGCGGATTAGCACGACCCTGCAGGTTAATATCCTGTTCGGCTGCGGCGTGATAGGCGGGAAGGCGTTTGCGTGTGGTCAGCTTTTTTTCCGCCAGCAACGCCAGCGAAATCAAATGCATTTTAAGTTTATGGTTGGACATGATCATTCCTGTAACCCTGTCGGCCGCTATCCCAGCTTCTGCCGCTTTAGGGCGAAAAACTGGCCCTGTGACAGCGGGCACGATGAAGCGCAATGGCGCGAAAAGTGGCTCAAAATTAACAAACAGCGCCGAGCTGCTCAATAAATAAACTCTGAAAACGTTACTTTCAGAGAATACGCAGGCGCATTCACTTGCCGTACCGTTGCCGTGGGTGTTTAAGGGCTGTTAACCGATGAATCTGTTAAGATCGCCGCGTTTTTTCCAACAGGCCCATGATTCCATGTTCAAACTTAAATTCCTTCTGCCCGTGCTTATCGTCATCAGCGCGGCTGTTTGGTGGCTGATGCCGCACTATAGCGATGAAGATAAAGGCTATTACATCGCCATGTTCTGCACCTTGACCCATGACGGGCGCGACAACTCACCCCTGGCGATGCAACAGATTATTGAAGGCAGCAACTCGGACTATGCGCTGCAGAAAATTCATTTCCAGTCAGGTCTGGCAGAACATCTGCAAAGCGTGTGGCAGGATTTGTCAGCGGAGCAGCAACAGCAGGCGCGGCAGGAGAGTCTGTCCTGCCGCAAGGTGATGTCTGAAAAGTTATTACCGGGTAGAGCAGTGCAGTGATTAATGCACGGGCAGCGCTAATACCGCGTCGGTGGTTTTGATCTCGGCAAACACATCAGCAACGCCTGTCAATGCGCTCTGCTGCAGCACCTTGTGATCGACTACCTTGTTATCCCAGGTCGCCAGATCGCGCGTGGCGGTGGCATCTTCCGGGATAATGACCGAGTAGCCAAGCGGTACGGCATCACGTGCGGTGGACGACACGCACATATGGGTCATTAGACCGGTGACAATTAACTGCTTGATGCCCAGACTGTCGAGTTGTTGTTTCAAATCGGTTCCCACGAAAGAACTCGGTGTGGCTTTGGTAATGACACGATCATTTTTGCCCGGCTGCAAATCCTTGTGGAATTCAGCGAAGCGGCTGCCTTTGGCGAACAGCGGGCCATCTGCCGCGCCTTCATGGCGCACGAAGAACACCGGCATGCCATGCTTGTGTGCAAATTCAACCAGGCGCTTGCTGTTTTGCAGTGCTTTCATACCGTCTGGAATGGGCATTTTGCCGCCAGCGAAGTATTCGTTCTGAATATCAATCACGATGACCGCGGTTTGATTGGCCGTCAGCTGGGGGGTGGCGGTGGCACCGCTCATGGTACGAATGGTCGGTGCATTTTCAGCTTTGTGTTCTTCGGCAATAGCGCTGCCTGAAATTGCCATCGCTAATGCTAAGGTGCCTGGAGCAAAAAGGTTTTTCATCACTAATCATCTCTTTGATTGAGAAGTCAGGGTGACTTCCGATGCACAGCAGTATGGCGATTGTGCCGAAAGTGAAGGAGTACTGCGCATGACAAATAACGTTCACTTTGCGCCAAAAATGGCGCACCTGGATGCGCCCATTAAGGTCGGTATTGTGGTGTTTGACGACATCATCCCGTTTCATCTTTCCGTTCCCTGTGCGGTGTTTGAGAAGGCGGAACGCGAAGATGGCCGAGCTTGCTACCAATTAATGATCTGTGCCACCCACGCCGGTCCGCTTCGCACCAACAGCGGTTTTTCGATTGTCGCGGAGCATGAACTGGCTATGCTGGCCGAAGCGGATATGGTGGTGGTGCCCAGCTGGAGCGATCCTGCCGTTGCGCCACCGCCCGCGTTGTTGCAGGCGTTACAGCAGGCTGCCCAGCGTGGGGCTCAGATTGTTGGCTTGTGTCTTGGCGCCTTTGTGCTCGGAGCCGCTGGCTTGCTGCATCAGCAGCGCGCCACGACACACTGGCGTTGGATGAGTGATTTTGAACGGCTTTACCCCGATGTGACGATTGACCGTGACGTGTTGTATATCGACGAAGGGCAGATTGTGACCTCGGCGGGCACTGCAGCGAGTATCGATCGCTGCCTGCATCTGGTGCGTGAACAGTGTGGAGTGGATGTGGCCAACAGTGTGGCGCGCATGCTGGTGGTACCGCCGCATCGGCAGGGCGGCCAGGCACAATATATTGAGCAGCCGGTCTATCACTCGGCGGGCAACGATCGATTTATGTCGGCGCTCAGTTGGGCCACCGAAAATTTGCAGCAGGCCCTCACGCTGGATCAGTTGGCGGAGAGAGCGTTGATGAGTCGTCGCAGTTTTACGCGCCGTTTTAACCAAACCACCGGCAGCTGTTTCAGTGATTGGTTAGTGAATCAGCGTCTGGCATTGGCGCAGCGATTTTTGGAAAAAACCGACCAGCCGATTGAGCTGATCGCAGAAAAAGCCGGATTCTCTTCGCCATTAATGTTAAGGCGACATTTTAAAAAGAATTTGAATACGTCTCCGTTACAATACCGGAAAACATTTCGTGGTCGGGTGTGAATTAATGGTTTGTAAATCAACCTATTGATAAGAATGCATTGAAAATAGGAGGGGTAAAATTATTCCCGGATCATTTTGACAGGCTATCTGATGAGAAGAATATTTCAGCGTGGCCAATGAGGGCTATTCTTAACAACGGATGGCGAACCATCCGTTGTTATGCAAATCCTGCAAAGAAAAATAGTGACGCGAATTATTAACGCATCACACAATCAATACGTGAGGGAAATTGACCTGAGCGCAGCGCTGGCGTTCTCACTTCTTTCATTTTCTCACTGCTGTTAAATCCATGCTTACGGCAAATCACGCATGGATCAGTGCTCTCTTTCGATTGCTGCTCGGCTTCGCTCCCCAGCTGACGCTTACGGCAGTAGAGTGGGGTGCAACCCATCACTTGCTTAAAGGAGCGAGTGAACGATTGCTGGCTTTCAAAATGGTATTTTACGGCCAGACTGATGATCGGTGCGTTGCTGTATTTCAGCTCGCTGACACAGCATGCCAGTTTCTTTTTACGGATATACCGTGCCAGCGTTTCATTATGATAGCGGGCAAATAATTTCTGCAAATACCATTTAGAATAACCCGATTTCACTGCGATATCATCAATGCTTAAGCGCTGATCCAGATTGTCCATAATCCATTTGGTCACCGAATCAATAACCCCTTCGTTGTATTTTTGCGGCATCTTTTTGATCCTCCATTAACTGGACATAGTGTAAAATAATTAATCTTTCCATACATCCGATTAACGTAAAGTTTTATAAGGAATTGGCTGTTTTATTATTTGTCATCAAGGCTGGTCTTGCTTTTAGTGAAATTAAGGCCGCTTTTGTTGAATCGATGTTGAATATTTAGCGTAATCACGCCCGTTATTTTTAACTCAAATTTTCCATCACTTTGCCGAGCTTAACAGTATGAGAAAACGTGGCGCTGGCACACCTCATCAATACGCACTGGCGATTAACGTGCCAGACTGATGGTTTTTTCATAGCTCAGGAGCAGTGCGCATGGCTTTTCGTTTCCCTCTAAAACAGTCACTTGCCGTGATTTTGACGGCGATGGCTGCGCTACCCACCACCTCCGCGTTAGCGGCCAATGTGTATGGCGAGCAGTTGGAAGGTTTTCAGTATCCCTATCCACTTGAACACTTTAATTTCTCCTCACAGCAGCAACCGCTGAGCATGGGGTACATGGATGTCAAACCCGCGCAGCAGGCTAATGGTCAAACGGTGGTATTACTGCACGGTAAGAATTTTTGTGGTGCAACCTGGGAAGACACCATCAAAGCGCTTAGCCAGGAGGGATATCGGGTGATTGCGCCGGACCAGATTGGCTTTTGCAGCTCGACGAAACCCGCCAATTACCAATACAGCTTCCAGCAACTGGCGCTGAATACCCATCAACTGTTAGCGCATCTTGGCGTTGCTAAGGCGGTGATTATCGGGCATTCAACCGGTGGCATGCTGGCGACGCGCTATGCGCTGATGTATCCACAGCAGACACAGAAGCTGGTGCTGGTGAACCCGATTGGACTGGAGGATTGGAAAGCCAAAGGCGCACCGTGGCGCTCGGTGGATCAGTGGTATCAGCGCGAACTGAAGCTCAGTGCGGCGGGTATTAAAAAGTATGAGCAGACGACTTACTACAGCGGTCAGTGGAAGCCGGAGTACGACAAGTGGGTGGATATGCTGGCAGGTCTCAACAGCGGGCCAGGCCACAAGAAGGTGGCGTGGAACTCTGCGCTCATTTACGACATGATTTTCACCCAGCCGGTCTATTACGAATTCAAAGACCTGAAAGTGCCGACAACGCTAATGATCGGAACCGCCGATACCACCGCGATTGGCAGCGATATTGCTCCCGCTGCGATCAACGCGCAGTTAGGTCATTACAATGTGTTGGGCAAACAGGTGACAAAGATGATTCCGGAGGCACATTTAATTGAGTTCCCAGGTATGGGACATGCGCCGCAGATGGAAGAGCCGCAGAAGTTTAATCAGACGCTGATTAGCGATCTGGCGCGTCCATTGTAAGATGCGGTGGCAAATGGGCGTGCTTATGCACGCCCTGGCATTACTGTGCCTGCTTTTTTTTGCCGTTTTTGGCTTCGTACATACGCGCATCGCTGCCTTCCAGCAGCTGTTCCAGCGACAGCGGATGGTCGGGATCAAACTCCACAATGCCTGATGAGAAGTGCAGTGCGTAGCGGCGGTCGAGATCCTGAGTTTGCTTTTGCAGGAAACGATCAAAGCGCGCCAAAACGCCCTCGGCATCGGCCTGCTGTAAGCCGTTAAACAGCACCACAAACTCATCACCGCCCAGGCGGGCAAAGATATCAGCGTGGCGGAAACTCACTTTCATCGCATCCGCAAAATCCATCAATGCACGATCCCCCTCGCGGTGGCCGAGCGTATCATTGATAGCTTTGAAACGGTCGAGGTCGAGGAAGGTCAAACTGGCCGGGAGTTGCCTGACTTCGCACTCATTCAGCGCGAGCTGTCCCAGCGTCATAAATCCGCGACGGTTGGTGATTTGTGTCAGTTCATCCGAGGTCGCTGTCTGGAACGCCACCAACTCTGCTTCGGCCATCGCGGCCAAATCGCGCAGCGTATTCATGTCATCCGCATTAAATTCGCGCGCATGGTGGTCGACGATACAGAGCGTGCCCACTTTGGCACCCGCTGGCGTACGCAGCGGACAACCCGCGTAAAAGCGCACGGGATTCTCTGAGGTTTTCACTAACGGATTATCGTGGAAACGCTCATCTTCAAGGGCGTTTTCGACCACCATCACATCGTCTTGCAGGACCGCGTGGCCACAGAACGACGTATTACGGGGTGCGGTCGCCGCGCTTTGGCCAGCGATAGATTTGAACCACTGGTGGTCCTCCTCCAGCAGGCTAACCAGCGCAACCGGCACGCCGAACAAACGACGAGCAAGGCGGGTTAAACGATCAAAACGCTCTTCTGCAGGCGTGTGCAGAATGTTGAGCGCACGTAACTGGGCCAGACGACGTGACTCGTCCGCAGGCAGTGCAGGTGCTTTCATCGCGTTACTCTTTCTTTTAAATTATTCGGGTACAACTTGACTGGTGCTTTGCTGCCATAACGGCATAAAGCGCTTAGCAACGGTTGCGATATCCATTGCTAAGCGTAACGATTTTCAGAGCACTTTTTGCTCGGCAAGATCAAGGGCAAAATAGCTGAAAATCAGGTCAGCACCGGCACGTTTAATCGCACCGAGGCTTTCCAGAACCACATTACGTTCGTCGATGGCACCCGCCTGCGCGGCGAATTTGATCATCGCGTATTCACCACTCACCTGGTACGCAGCCAGCGGCAGAGTAGTGCGTTCGCGGATATCACGCAGAATATCGAGGTAAGCACCCGCCGGTTTTACCATCAGTGAATCAGCCCCTTCGGCTTCATCAATCAGGGACTCGCGAATCGCTTCACGGCGGTTCATCGGATTCATCTGATAAGTTTTACGATCGCCTTTTAATGCCGTTCCTGCTGCTTCCCGGAACGGACCGTAGAATGAAGAAGCGAACTTGGTGGAGTAAGACATGATGGCCGTATCGGTGAAGCCTGCGGCATCCAGCGCCTGACGAATGGCTTTCACCTGGCCATCCATTGCCGCTGAAGGGGCGATAAAATCCGCACCGGCTTGCGCGGCGACCACGGCTTGTTTGCCGAGGTTAATTAATGTCTGGTCGTTATCCACGCCGTGATCGCACAGCACGCCACAGTGGCCGTGGCTGGTGTATTCACAGAAGCAGGTATCGGACATCACGATCATTTCTGGCACGGTGTCTTTGCAGATACGCGACATACGCGCCACCAGGCCATTCTCATTCCATGCATCGCTGCCGGTTGCGTCCGTGTGATGCGAGATACCGAAGGTCATCACAGAGCGAATACCGGCTTTGGCGATACGCTCAATCTCATAGGCGAGACGTTTCTCAGGAATACGCATCACACCCGGCATGGCGTTAATCGGCACGTAATCGTCCACGCCTTCTTCAACGAAGATTGGCAGGGCCAGATCGCTCAGACGAAGGTGGGATTCCTGGAACATTTCACGCATTGATGCGCTTTTGCGCAGTCTTCTTGGACGTTGGAGAAGATTGAATTCAGACATGTTCGTACAACTTTTGCTGGTGAAAAAAGTGACAATAGTTTACCCCTTTTCGCCAGCGGGGATGAAGGATTGTGTGCGGAAACGAAAACTCCCGCCGGGCGGCGGGAGTGGGGAAGATTACTCGTTGATGTCCGGGTGCTGCTGCACCAGGTTTTTACGTTTCGCCTCGAGCTTAGCGATCTCTTCATCAATATCTTCGATTTTCTGCTCAATGTTGTCGTGATGCTCCTGCAGGATTTCACGCGCTTCTTCAATATCCGACGCCGCCGGTGTGGCACCGCGCAGCGGCTTGTTGGCGGTCTCTTTCATATAGATACCCGTGATCAAACCAATCACCGCGACCACCATCAGATAATAAGCCGGCATATACAGATTGTTGGTTGTTTCAACCAACCACGCGGCGAAGGTCGGGGTTAAACCGGCAATCAGTACCGAGATATTGAAGGCACTGGCCAGCGCACTGTAACGAATGTGCGTTGGGAACATCGCCGGCAGCGACGAAGCCATCACGCCGGTAAAGGCGTTAAGGATCACCGCCAGCAGCAGCAGACCCGCAAAAATCAGCCCCAGCACGCCGCTGTTAATCAACATAAAGGCCGGAATCGAGAAGGCGAACAGCGCGATACTGCCGATGATGATAAACGGGCGACGGCCAAAGCGGTCACTCAGCATGCCCATCACCGGCTGCACAAACAGCATACCCATCATGATGGCGATAATGATCAGCACGCCGTGATCTTCCGAGTAGTGCAGGTTATGCGACAGGTAGCTCGGCATGTAGGTCAGCAACATGTAGTAGGTCACGTTGGTGGCAATCACCAGACCGATACAGGCCAGCAGACTTTTCCAGTGCTTGGTGGCAATCTCTTTGAAGGATACTTTCGGGCCGTCACGCAGACCTTCACGATCGCCTTGTTCCAGCTTATCAACGTGCTGCTGGAACGCCGGTGTCTCTTCCAGCGCGTGACGCAGATACAGACCGATGATCCCTAACGGTAGCGCGAGGAAGAACGGCAGACGCCAGCCCCACTCCAGGAATTTCGCTTCACCGATGACGGTGGAAATCAGCACCACGACGCCCGCACCCAGCACGAAGCCGGCTATGGAGCCGAAGTCGAGCCAGCTGCCCATAAAGCCACGCTTACGGTCCGGCGAATATTCCGCGACAAAGATCGAGGCACCGGTATATTCACCGCCCACCGAGAAGCCCTGCGCCATTTTCGCCAGCAGCAGCAGAATCGGTGCCCAGATGCCGATGGTGGCATAAGAGGGGATCAGGCCGATACAGAAGGTACTGATCGACATGATGACAATGGTGATTGAGAGGATTTTCTGACGACCGTATTTGTCGCCGAGCATACCGAAGAATAGTCCACCCAGTGGGCGAATCAGGAAGGGAACCGAGAAGGTACCCAGTGCAGCAATCATCTGCACGCTTGGCGACGCATCCGGGAAGAACACCTTACCCAGCGCATACGCCACAAAGCCATAAACACCGAAATCAAACCACTCCATCGCGTTGCCCAGAGACGCAGCGGTAATGGCTTTACGTAAACGGGCGTCATCGATAATCGTGACGTCATCCAGCCCGATAGGTTTTACACGCTTCCTACGTAGTTTCATGTTGTAACCCTGTATTGGAATTCGAAAAATCCTCAACGCTGCAGACTACATTTTGTGGCCAGTCCACGGCGTTGAGAAGATTTAAGCATAGCCGTGAAAGAGGACTTTATCCGGCGTAGCAACGGTAATAATTAGGGGCGAAATGATTACGTCCCGCGACAGAGTATACCGATTTTGTGTGATATTTGTCATGTTTCAGCCAGCAACTGGCTATTTTTTGGCTAAAACTCTGGCGGAATGAGGGGGGAAACGCAGCTTATAAAATCCTGGTTATCGCGCGTCAGGCCGCGTAATGCGTGCGTTTCAGCCAGGAATGCATCAAAAAGGTGGCAAAGGGTGTCATTTATTTTTTTTCTGAAAAAAACGCGGAGAAAATTTTGATGATTATCAGCGATATCAACTGCGCATCGCTGATTGATTAATCCATTGTTCTGACAAGTGGCGGCTTGATTGCTATACCTGATTGTTGCGCAAATAAATAAGAAATTCTTATCATTAAGCGAAGCGGTAAGCTTTGCTTGCCAGCCTGTCATCATTCGGTAATACTCTGCCGCCTGGCTCAGGTGGAGTGTTCATGTCGAGAAAAAACGCCCGATTGTTTGAGAATCCCTGGCTGTCGCAAATTGACAGTGTAGAAAGGAATCTTATCAATTATGCGCCTGATGCACGGCGAACGTTCACCGATCCTGTGGCACCGATTGGCTGGATTGACTGCGGTGAACGTGCCGATGCCCAATTGGCATTACTGGCCCAACAACCTGATGAACTGCTGAAACGCCTGAAAACCTGGCGGCAGGCGGGATTGCTCACCAGCCAGGCGGCCGAGAGTTTGCGGCAACTGCAACGCCTGACGCAAACCAGCATCGCGCGTAATCAACCCATTACCCAGCTTGATGAGTATCAGCAGTTGGTAGGACAGCTGACGCCGACCTTAGAACGTATTAACCAGCGCCTGAATGGCCAGCGCCCGCCAGTCACGCTGGCGGATGACACACTGGAAGTGGCGCTGCGTATCGCCGAAAAACGCCGTCGCTCAGAGTAGCGATCGCAGTGGTGCGCCGCTTATCCATCCCTGAATATCTTCCACTGCCTGCGTGAAGTAGGTGCGGTAATTGCTGTCGGCGACATAGCCAAGGTGCGGCGTGGCCAGCACATTGGGCAGATGGCGCAACGGGTGGTCAGCAGGTAGCGGTTCCTGTTCGAACACATCGATTCCGGCCCCAGCCAATTGACCGGATTGCAGCGCGGCAATCATCGCTTGCTGGTCGACAAGTGCGGCGCGTGAGGTGTTGATCAACAGCGCGCCTGGCTTCATCTGCGCCAGTGCAGCGTGGTCGATCACGTGTCGCGAGCGCTCGCTGAGCACCAGGTGCACCGAGACAAAATCGCTCGCTTGCATCAAGGCGTGCAGCGAAGGCATCCGTTCTGCGCCACATTCGGTCGCGCGTGAGTCGGTGAGATTTTGACTCCATGCGCAAACGCGCATCCCAAAGGCCTGCGCCACTTTGGCCATCTCGCCACCGATTTTACCCAGCCCCACTAAGCCCAACGTTTTGCCCTGCAAACCGAGCCCCAGCGTTTGCTGCCACGGCCCGTTATTGCGCATTGCCTGATTTTCTAACCTGATGTGGCGTGCCAGCCCAATCAGCAAACCCCAGGTGAGCTCCATCGGTGCAGCGCTGCTGCTGGCGGTGCCGCACACGGCGATATAGCGCTCGGCACAGGCGTGCAGATCAATCGAGGCATTACGCATGCCGGAGGTGACCACCAGTTTCAGGTTAGGCAAGCGACCAATCAGTTCGGCCGTGAGCGGTGTGCGCTCGCGCATAACAACGAGGATATCGGCGTGTTCGATATGGCGCACCCGCTCATCTTCATTGTCAAAATGCTGGGTTAGTGCGGTGGTGTGTACGGTTGGTTGCAGCGATGCCCAATCGGCCAGCGACAGGGCAACGTTTTGGTAATCATTAAGAATGACGCAATTCAGGCTCATGGGATTCCTCAACGAGAAGTGGCTGACGCCCTTGCTCATTGAGCCAGGCGCGAAGCCGGTCATTATCCATCGGACGGGCATAATAGTAGCCCTGAATGTAGACAACGCCACGTTGCTTCAGGTAGTCGAACTGCAACGAGGTCTCCACACCTTCACCGAGCACATCCAGCTTGAGTTTGTGGCACAGATTTATGATGGCATCCAGCACCGGCGTTTCTACCTCAAGACCTTCAATGGCGTTAATAAAGCCGCGATCGATTTTCAGGTAATCCAGCGGGAAGGTCAGCAGATAAGAGAGTGAGCAGTGGCCGGTACCAAAGTCATCAATCGCCACTTTCATGCCGTGTGACTGCAGGTAGCGGAGTTTACGCGCCACCAGTTCGCCGTCATCAATCAGGCTGCGCTCAGTGAGCTCCAGCGTCACCACCATCTGCTTGTCTTTAATGCGGCGGGCAAAGCGCTGAATGTCCTGCACGAAATCGGCATGTTGCAAGTGTTCTGCTGCCACGTTCAGGCCAATATGGAAACCGGGCTCAACCTGCCAGCCCTGAATATCTTCCGCCATCAGATCCAGCAAATGCTGGGTCAGCTGCACAATGATCCCTTCAGATTCGGCGTGGCTGATAAAGATATCCGGACGGATCATCTCACCATTCGGCAATTGCCAGCGCAACAGGGCTTCCGCGCCTTTGCAGCGCTCGATTTCCGTGCTGTAAACCGGCTGGTAATGGACCGAGAATTGACGGCTTCGCATCGCGCGGCGGATTTCATCGGCCCACGAAATGCGGCGGCGCAGCCAGTTGGCGGTCAATACCATCAGCAGGATAGAAAAAATCGCCGCCATCGGCAGGAAGATAAACAGCGCCTGACGCCAGGCTTTCAGCAACTCGGAGGCAGGCACGGTGACATTCACGCTAATGGGGTAGCGGCCGGATTCGGCCTGATAAGGCTCACTTTTCAGATACAGTTCGGGTTCGATATCGGCCGGGCCGCTGGTAATGGGTGCACCGCCGCTAAAGCGCATGCTCATCTGATAGCCACGCGATTCGCCAATCGCGTGCATAAAGTCCATCAGATACTGACCATCAATCACCGCCCAGAAGCCGGTGCTATCTGGCAGTTGACGCACAAACACCACGGCGGGCCGATTGGGCACGCCGTAAGTGCCACGAATGGAGAGGCTCCACCAGGCTTTACCCGTGATCGGCGGTGGTTGCATCATCATCTGGGTCAGGGTGCCATGCACCAAACCAAACGCTGATGAGCAGCTGATGTTCTCGCCACTCAGCAGACCGACGGAACGGAAATAGGCGTTGAGGGTGCCAGCGCGCTGCAGTTGATCCTCGATCTTCGCACAAGGCTGATAATGGTACTGACGCAGCTGGGTGATCATATCCCAGGCGTTATCACTCATTTTTTCGGCTTGAGTGAGTAAGGAGTCAGCGGTGGAGATCTGCTGCTGGCTCACCGTGTGCCGCGCTTCAATGGCCGTACAAAGGATGCCCAGTACCAGTGGTAATAACCCGGCACAGACAATTAACAGCCAGCCAAAATCGCGATTTTTTCTTTGCGGTGGCACCTGACTTTCCTCGGTCATTTTAAGCAGCAGATGAGGGCTAAGCTGCGGCGTCAGCAGCATAACACTTCCAGGGGCCGTGCATATTAGCGTTTTGATTTTGCTCTGGGCTGACTCAGGTCAAATATCGGCGTCGCTTTGCGTTAATTGACAATGTTTTGCCGTTATTGGCATTTCCCAGCGGGAAAAGCGCTGTGCCACGATGATGGGAAAGCATATTGACCTGAAATGAGGAGCGAAAATGAGCACTGAAACCCTGGATGTGGCTTCCCTGCGCCAACGCATCAGCGAAGGCGAATGGCAGGCGCGTGTGAAGCTGGCGCAGGCCTATCACCTGGCGGCCAGGCTGCGCTGGACCGACCATATCTACACCCACTTTTCTCTGCGTGTGCCGGGCGATCAGCCCCTTTTTCTGATTAACGCTTTCGGTCAAACCTTCGATGAAATCTCGGCGGAGACGCTGGTGAAAATTGATATTGACGGAAACATCATTGATGACCCGACGGGGCTGGGGATTAACCACGCGGGATTTGTGATTCACAGCGCAATTCACCGTGCACGTCCGGATGCGCATGCCGTGCTGCATACGCATACGGCGGCGGGCATTGGTGTCTCTGCGCAGCGCAACGGGTTGCTGATGATTTCGCAGCACAGCACGCGCTTCCACCATCGTCTTGGCTATCACGATTACGAAGGCATTGCGCTGGATCTTGATGAGCAGCAACGCATTGTGGCCGATCTCGGCGATCTTAATGCGCTAATCCTGCGCAATCACGGCCTGCTGACCTGCGGCGGCAGTATTGAAGAAGCGTTCTATAACCTTTACTACCTGGAGCGTGCTTGCCAGGCGCAACTAGCGGCTCAGTCGGGCGGTGCGGATTTGATCATCCTGCCTGATGAGGTATCCGAGAAAGCGGCGCAAGCCTTCGACAACAGCATCCGTAACCACAAATATCAGCTGCACTGGGATGCCTACATCCGCCAGCTCAACCGCAACGCACTCTGAGAATCCCTTATGAAATGGCTGAAACCGGTAGTGTCGACGCTGTTGCTGTGCGCGGCGTTTAGTAGTCAGGCGGCACCTGATTTGAGCAAAGTCACTCTGGTGCTGGGCGATCAGGCGCGCAATTTGCGTTCGCTGATTGAGGCCGCCGATGTCATGAAAGATGCGCCCTATCAATATCGCTGGGCGAATTTCCAGGGGGCGGCACCGCTGTTTGAAGCACAGCGTGCGGGGGCGGTCGATACCTCCTACGCCGGAGATTTGCCGGTATTGATGGCGGCGTCCGGTGGCGTACCGTTGAAGATCATCGCCACCAACGTCGGCGATGCCGGTTCGAACGGATTGATCGTTCCGGCGGATTCGCCAATCCACAGCGTAAAAGATCTGGCCGGAAAAGAAGTGGTGGTTTCATCGGCGCGCGGCAGCATTTCGCAGCATCTGTTGTATGAAGCGCTGGAAGAAGCGCAGGTCAAACGCGATACGGTGCCGGTGCGGTTTGTTTTGCCAACCGATGCCAGTGCAGCGTTTAATTCCGGGCAGATTGCCGCCTGGGCCACGTTTGATCCCTATCTGGGGATTGCTGAACAGCACGGTGCACGCCTGCTGCGCGATGGCAAAGGGTTAACCACGGCACTGTCGTTTGTCACTGCCACGCAGAGTTCGCTGGACGATCCCGCTAAGCGGGCGGCGATTGTCGATTTCACCCATCGTTTAGCCAAAGCCCGCGAATGGGCACTGGAGCACCCGCAGCAGTACAACGCAGTCTATGCCCAGTTAACACGTCTCTCGCCGGAAGATGCGCAGAAGATTACGCCGCGCATTTCACACGGCGTTCGGGGTGTAACGGCAGAAGATGTGGCGAAAGTGCAGAAGGTGTCAAATCTGTTTAGCGAGCTGAAGATTTTGCCGAACAAAGTCGATGTGCAGGCGATTACCGATAACAGCGTGTTTACAGAATAATCGCCAATCCGGCGCGATAATCGCGCCGTTACACTTATGTGCACATCAACCTGCGCGAAGCCTCTCGCCGCGACGCTGATGTGCACATGCTGTAGCGGCGCAAACCCCTGGCTATTAACGCGGACGCGATCCCGGCCGCCCATTGCCTAACATTATCGCCAGTCGGCTGCCACCCGGCGTGGTCTCCATCAATATCTTAGTGACGCTGGTCAGTGGTACTGACAGCAGCATGCCCACCGGCCCCAACAGCCAGCCCCAGAATATCAGCGACAGAAACACCACCAGCGTCGAGAGCCCCAATCCGCGCCCCATCAGCTTTGGCTCCAGCATATTGCCAAACACCATATGAATCGCACTGAACAGCGCGACCACGAACAGCGCATCGTAGACGCCATTTAACACCAGAGCCTGAATAAACGGCGGGATGCCGGCGATGATGGGGCCGATATTGGGCACGAAGTTGAGGATAAACGCCACCACGCCCCAGAACAGCGCGAATTTCACGCCGATCAATTCCAGCACCAGCCATACCGCGAGCCCGGTGATGACGCTGACCAGGGTCTTTAGCGCCAGGTAGTGGGTCACGCCTTTGAATGCGCGGTGTAACCCCGCAATGCGGATTTGCGGATTGATCATCGCGTTGCGCATTTTGTAGGGCAGATGGCGCACTTCGAACAGCATAAACACCACGGTGAGGATCAGCAGCAGCACGTTGGTCATGGCACCGGAAAACTGTTTCAGCAGCGTGGTGGCCAGATCCATCATCACATTCGGGTCGAGCCGGGCAGCTAAGGCTTCCGTTGAGACATTGATATGAAAGCGAGCGGCAAAGTGCTGCACCACGCCGAGCTTTTGTTCCAGCATGCTGCGGATTTGCGGATAGGTGTCGCTGAAGTCACTGGCCGAACTGGCCATCACGCCAACCAACAACAGGATGACGATAAATATCACGCTGATCACCGCAGTGATGGCCAGACCACGTGGCACGCCTCGACGCATCAGCAGGGTGACCAGTGGATTCAGCACAATCGCCAGAAAGCTGGCGAGCAGGAAGGGCACCAGAATTTCTGACGCAGCACGGATGCCCGCCAGAATAATCACCAGCATCGCCATTTTGACCAGCATGTTCTGGCCAATTTTTTCCTGGGGCAGGTTGTTCATTTACTCTCCTGAGTCATCAATGGCTCAGGAGAGTGTAGTTGAACGAAAGTAAGTGATTGTTTATTTAGGAATAAGCGAAACGTCAGTGTGTTATTTCCCCTGACGTTGCATTAGCGCTGTGGCGCCCAGCATCAGGGTGAGGCTGGCAAGCAGTGTCACGGTGGCCATCGCCATCCCTTGCCCCACGGAACCTTGCTCGAACTGACGCCAGATAAAAATCGCCACGGTTTGCGTCCCGGCGGGTGCCAGCAGCAGCGAGGTCACCAGTTCGCGTGATGCCACGGCAAACACCATCATCATCGCGGCCAGCAGACTCGGTGCGACCAGCGGCAGGACGATCAGGCGCAGCGCCTGTAAGCGTGACGCGCCGTGCACGCGCGCCGCCGGTTCCAGCGTGGGGGCCAGTTGGCGTAGCGCACTGCTGACATAGCGTACCGGCCACGGCAGGAGCAGGCAGCTGTAGGAAAGCAGCAGAATAAACATTGTGTTGTAAGGGGAAACCGGCCAGAAGCCGCGGTTCCACAGCAGAATCAACCCGACGCCGACCACCACGCCGGGCATGGCGGCAGGCAGCAGCGCCAGGCCATCCATCATCGCCAGCAGGCGCGTTTTTCCTTCTGACATGCACCAGGCAATCAGGAAACCGAGCAGCCCAGTAAGCAGTGCTGCGCCCAGCGCCAGCCCAATGCTGGTGGAGAAGGCCGCTAACGCATCCCCTTGCTGACTAAATAGCGCGCCGAAGTGGCGCAGCGTCAGGTTATCCAGATGCAGGCCGCCGGAAAGGGTATTCAGTAATCCACTCAGCGTCATTGCGCCCAGCGGCAGTACCACGGCGAGTAAAACGGTGAGGATAAACGGCAGCAACATCAGCGGCAGCCAGCGCCCGCCCTCGGCAAGCTCCTGCACCACCGGTTTGCCGTTAACGGCCGTGACATCGCTGCTGCCGGTCAGTTTGCGTTGCAGGAACCAGGCGGTGAGCGCCACCAGGCTCAGCATCAACGAGAGCGATGCCGCGCCCGGTAAATCGATTGGCCAGTCCGCCAGTTTGGTTTCGATACCGACCGTCATCAACGTCAGATGCGCCTGAGTGCCGAGCGCCGCAGGCACGCCGTACTCTTCAATCGCCAGCGTGAATGCCAGCAGCACGCCACCGGCTAACGCTGGCAGTGTCAGCGGCAATGTGATCTGGGCAAAAGCGCGCCAGGCTGATGCGCCGTGCACGCGAGCCACCCAGGCGAGGCGTTGACCGCTCGCCATCAATGAACGCGATACCGCAAAGTAGACCACCGGGAAGATATTCAGCGTCATCACCAGCGTCATGCCGGTGCTGCTAAACAGCAGGCTATCAAGGTTGAAGCCAGTGAGTTGTTGCAGATAGCCGTTGCGTTGCAGTGCCAGCGTCCATGACAGCGCCACGATATAGGGCGGGGTGAGGAAGGGGATCAGAAACAGCAGATCCCACATTGCCGCCCCCGGCAGACGGAACAGGCCGCGCAGTGCGCCGAGCGGTAAGCCCAGCAGCAAACTGCACAGCGCCACGCCGCCGCCGATTTTCAGCGTGCCCAGCCACATCGGAACCAGCTGGGGATCTTCAAACAGCGCCGGTAACGCGCTGAAAGCCCCACTCCAGTTCCCCTCGCCAAGCTGTGGAAACAGCGCCTGCAGCACGATAAACAGCAGCGGCAGTGCCACCAGCAGCATCAGCGCCAGCAGAATCAATCCATTCAGGGCACGCGACATCATTTACTGTCCGAACAGAGCGCCAAAGTGCTTCAGCACCGCCGAGCGCTCGCTGCTGCCATCGCTATTGGCGGGCAGCAATTTGATCTCGGTGAACAGCGGACGCTGCGCTTTGATATCGGTACGCGCCGGCATCAGCCAGGCCTTCGCGACCTGCTCCTGGCCTTCATCCGACAGCACATAATCGACGAACTTCTTCGCATCATCGGCATGTTGGCTGCTTTTCAGAATCATCATCGGACGCGGAGCCACCACGGTGCCGTTTTCCGGGAAGATCACTTTGACGCTTTCACCCTGCGCAATGTTGTTATAGGTGACGTAATCCACTGCACCAAACACCGCCGCTTTCGCACCCTGCAATACTGGCGTCACCGCCTGGGCATTCGGGCCGCTCATCACCATGCCGTTGGCTTTTAACTGGTCAAACAGCTGCCAGGCTTTTTCACCTTCGCTATTTTGCAGGCCAATCAGCAGATCGAGTGAAGCACCAGAGAGTGCCGGATCGGGGGTGGTGACTTTGTCTTTAAACGCGGATGCAGTCAGATCCTGCCAGGTTTTTGGCTCTGGCGTGCCGCTCTTGGTGTTCCACACGATGCCGAGCGCGGAAATGCCCTGTGCCACGTAGTTGGCCGTTTTGAACTGATCCGGCACTTTAGCGGCATTGGCGCTTTCGTACGGCAACAGCCAGCCACGATGTTGCAGATCTTCAGCGGTATCCCATGAGGCAGAGATCAGCACATCGGCTTGCGGATTAGCCTGTTCGGCTTCCAGACGCGCCATCACTTTGCCGGTGGTGGCCTGGAAGATATTCACTTTAATACCGGTTTGCTTTTCGAATCCGGTGGCCAGACTTTTTGATAGCGAACCCGGACCGGCGGTGTACACCGTCAGTGCCTGGGCATCGTTGATCATCATAGCGGAGGTCAAAATCATCGCGCTGATGGCTCCTGTTTTAACTGACTTGAGAGATGGCATTGCGGTCCCCTGAGAGGTGAGTAACGGAAACAATCTGGCCCTGTGCCAGGTGAATAATGCGGTCGGCGAGCGTGTTGGCTTCCTCGCGGTCATGCGTGACATAAACAGCGGTAATGCCCGCGCTGCGCAGTAAATCCGCCATGGTGTGCACCAGGGTTTCACGCAGGTCGCGGTCAAGATTGGAGAGCGGTTCGTCGAACAACAAAATCGCCGGTTTAGCGACCAAAGCGCGGGCGAGGGCGACGCGCTGCTGCTGTCCGCCAGAGAGCAACGCCGGTTTGCGATCGCCAAAATCAGCCAGGCCGACCTGCGCCAGCGCCGCATCGGCCTGTTCACGTGCAGCCGCTTTTTTCACACCGCGCATGCGCAGCGGAAACGCCACGTTTTGTGCCACGGTCATATGCGGCCACAGAGCGTAATCCTGGAAAACCATGCCGAGGTTGCGCATCTCCGGCGCATCGCAATGACGCGCGGAGGCAGCGCAGCGATCGCCAATCCACAACTCGCCTGCTGTGGGTTGCAGCAGGCCCGCCAGCAGTTTCAGCAGCGTGCTTTTGCCACAGCCGCTCGGGCCGAGCAGCGCAAGGATTTCGCCTGCGGGAATCGTCAGGGAGAGATCGTGCAGAATCGTCAGGTTATTCACTGACCATCTGAGATTTTTCAGTTCGATAGGCACGGCATGCGTCACTGGCCACCTCCGGCAAAGGAGTGGCACTGCGGCACGCGCGCCTGACAGCAAATCAGGAGCAGCATCAGATTGTGTATCCTCTTTGGGATTTGATGGGCGCGAGTGTAAGTGGGCGATATGACGAAATGATGACCACAAATTAGGGCGATCACCGGATGCAGTACGCAGGAAAAGGCGTATAGTTAGCCTTCTATACAAATATTTAGTCACCCACGAGCGCAATCACTCATGCCTGACCAGCCTGCCGCGGCCCCTGAACACGGCCGACTTCGCCTGAATCTTCTGATCCTCTCCATTGTGAAGTTCAACTTCGCCAGCTATCTCACGATTGGCCTGCCGTTGGCGGTGCTGCCGGGCTTTGTCCATGACGGATTGGGCTACAGCGCCTTTTGGGCTGGGGTCGTGATCAGCCTGCAGTACATCGCCACGCTATTAAGCCGTCCGCATGCGGGTCGCTATGCAGACATGTGGGGGCCAAAGAAAGTGGTGGTGCTGGGGCTGGTGGGTTGCCTGATCAGCGGCATCTGTATTTTGCTCTCGGCACTGACTGAAGGGCAGGGCGTGCTCAGTCTGATTTTGCTGTGTCTGGGGCGCGTGATACTGGGCGTGGGGCAAAGTTTCTCGGGCACCGGCACGTCACTGTGGGGTGTGGCGCGCGTTGGGTCGCTGCATATTGGCCGGGTGATTTCCTGGAACGGTATTGTCACCTACGGCGCGATGGCGATCGGTGCGCCGCTCGGTGTGGTGATTTTCCGCAGCGGCGGTTTACTGCTGCTTTCGGGCATTATTATCACCATCTGCGTGCTGGCGATTGCGCTGGCGCTGCCGCGTGCGCCAGTGAAAGGCAGCAAAGCCAAACCGCTACCGTTCCGCGATGTGCTGGGAAAAATCTACGGCTTCGGCCTGATTCTGGCGATGGGATCGGCAGGTTTTGGCGTGATCGCTACCTTTATCACCCTGTTCTATCAGGATAAGGGCTGGGATGGTGCCGCCTTTGCCTTAACGATGTTCAGCGCCGCCTTTGTCGGTACGCGTCTGCTGTTCCCCAACGCGATTAATAAGCTCGGTGGCTTGCGCGTCGCCAGCATCTGTTTTGCCGTTGAAGCGGTCGGACTGTTTCTGGTGGCGGGATCGTTCGATCCGTGGATGGCGAAAATGGGGGCGTTTCTGACCGGTGCAGGTTTCTCGCTGGTGTTCCCGGCGATTGGTGTGGTGGCGGTGAAAGTGGTGCCCCAGCAGAATCAGGGCAGCGCGCTGGCGACCTACACGGCGTTTATGGATTTGTCGCTAGGTATCACCGGACCGATTGCGGGTTTTATCATGAGTTACGCCGGGGTGTCGCTGGTCTATCTGCTCACCGCGCTGCTGGTATGTCTGGCGCTGTTCTGCACGCTACGCATGATGAAGCGGCAGCCACAAGAAGCGGCTGTGGAAATCAAAGAAAATGCCTGACTTCTATGAATAAAGCACCCTCACATCATTCATCCCAATCGCTCAGGCGCATCTAAACAGGGTCTTCAATCGCTCAGGCATCCTCTAAATAGTTTACGTCAGAGCAAGGCGGCAAGTTTGTAAGTCCTCAGGAGCTTACGTCCGTAAGTGACTGGGGCGCACAAACGCGGCCAACGCAGCTATGACGTAAAATATGACGAGGATGGAAAAAAGGGCCTCCGACCGAGGCCAACACTAACAAAGTGTGTCTTGTTATGGACACAGATAAGGGTAGGGGAAACGGCGGCACACACCCTCGGCCGCCGTTATAAATCAGGCTTGCAGCAACTCAATACTCTGGCGAATCTCGCGCTCAATCTCTTTCGCGCCCCACTTCTCCAGCTCCGAGGAGAATGGCTCAAAGGCGTAAATGCCCTTATAGCCGAGCATCTCCAGACGCTTCACTTGCGCCACGCTGTTCAGCACATCGCGGTCGCTCAGCATAATGCGCTCTTCATCCGTCAGTGCCGCCGTTGGGCGGGTATCTTCCACGCCTGAGAGATGCACTAAGCCAATCTGGTTCACCTCAATCTCCTGCGGGAACTCCTGCTCGGCGTTCTCGTAAAGGTGATGATGGAAGGTATCCAACAGCAATTTAAACGGCACGCCCGCCTGCTTAATCAGCTTTTGCGTCTGCACCGCAGAGCGCAGTGAACTCACCGGGAAGCCCAGTGGCTCAACCAGCCCCTGAATACCGTATTCAGCGAAGCGCGGTGCCAGGATCTGCAACGCCTCCAGCGTTTTCTCTGGTGCGATGGCAATACCCTCGTTCAATGGGCACATCACCAGCGCTTTGGCACCAATGGCTTTCGCTTCTTGCAACATCGCTTCGGCTTTGCTCAACAGCGCGTCATCAGGGCGGTTAAACGGATAAAGCGCGTTAATGGTCTCTATCTCGATGTGATACTTATCCGCCAGCGATCGCAGCTGCGATGCGCTCAGACCATCGGTGACCTTGCCGCCCGGCATATCGTTACGCAGTTCCACTTTGCTCAAACCCAGTCGCTGAACTAACTGGAAAAAGGCTTCAAGTGAGAGCGCGGGCGCAATTTTACGGTTGATACAGAAACGGGTTGGATCGATGGCCATGTGTGGCTCCTGTAATAGGATACGGTTCAGATGCTGCAAAGAAAACATTTATTTCATTGTTAGTTAATTATGAAATATCAGATATTGGATCTTCCTCGCAAAAATTTCATATTTCGTTTCGCGTAACATCATGCTGGCGTGATCTCAGTGGAAATTGTGTGGTCACAAAGGGTTATGATTGCGTGTCGGCAAGAGAGGCAGGGCGCCGATCGAGCGAGGTTTGCGGCCTTGCTGCAGGGAAGGCGGGAAAAATGCGATCCATGCCGCTAAAAGGAAATTTTCCAAAAAGAAGTATTTGAAAAATTTATTTCATTGTAATAGCTTCATAGCACGCTTTTCGTATTGCCTGGTCAGGTGGCGTTGCAGTGATAACCGACTGCCTGCAGGGAACTTCACATCAAAGAGGCAACGACATGACTATCGTAGGAAACTTTATCGGCGGCAAGATTACCCACAGCGCCAGCAATGAAACCATCCCGGTATACGATCCAGCCACCGGCAAGGTCGCGCGTGAACTCACGCAGAGCACCGCTGCTGAAGTGGAAAAAGCGATCGAAATCGCCCATGCCGCGTTCCCTGAATGGTCGAAAACAGCGCCGCTGCGTCGTGCCCGTGTGATGTTCAACTTCAAAGCACTGATGGAAAAACACCGTGACGAACTGGCTGCGCTGATCGTGTCTGAGCACGGTAAAGTGTGGTCGGATGCGTTGGGTGAGCTGACGCGCGGTATCGAAGTGATCGAGTTTGCCTGCGGAATCCCGCATCTGATCAAAGGTGAAAACTCACCAAGCGTCGGCACCGGCGTGGATAGCTACTCGCTGATGCAGCCGGTTGGCGTGGTGGCGGGTATCACGCCATTCAACTTCCCGGCGATGGTGCCACTGTGGATGTTCCCTATCGCCCTGGCGTGCGGTAACACCTTTATCCTGAAGCCACCGGCGCTGGATCCATCAGCCTCTGTGCGTATGGCTGAACTGCTGAAAGAAGCGGGACTGCCGGATGGCGTGTTCAACGTGGTGCACTCCTCTAACGAAGATGCTGAGCAGCTGTACAAAGATCCGCGTATTGCGGCAGTGAGCTTCGTCGGTTCTTCCGGCGTGGCCGAGCATATCTACAAAACCGCCAGCGCCCACGGCAAACGTGTGCAGGCGTTTGGTGCGGCGAAAAATCACGCTATCGTGATGCCAGATGCCGATCTGGATGCCACTGTGAATGCCATCATGGGCGGCGCGTTTGGTTCTGCCGGTGAGCGTTGCATGGCGCTGCCTGTGGTTGTTGCAGTGGGCAATGATACTGCTGACAAACTGATTGCGCGTCTGACTCCGCTGATCAAAGCGCTGCGCATCGGCCCCGGTATCCAAAAAGGTGCTGAAGAGAACGAAATGGGCCCGGTGGTTTCTGCCGCGCATCAGAAGAAAGTGCTGGGCTACATTGACAAGGGTGAAGCCGAGGGCGCAAAACTGGTGGTAGATGGTCGTGGTGTAAAAGTCGCAGGCCATGAAGAGGGTTATTACGTGGGCGGCACCCTGTTTGATAACGTTACCCCGGACATGGTGATCTGGCGTGAAGAGATCTTCGGGCCGGTATTGAGCATCATGCGTTCTACTGATTTTGACAGTGCACTGAAGCTGGTCAACAGCCATGAATTCGGTAACGGCAGTGCCATCTTCACCAGCAACGGCCACACCGCGCGTGAGTTTGTGCAGAACGTGGAAGCGGGCATGGTGGGTGTTAACGTGCCGGTGCCAGTGCCAATGGCGTTCCACAGCTTCGGTGGCTGGAAGCGTTCGGTGTTTGGTGCGCTGAACGTGCACGGTCCAGACGGAGTGCGTTTCTACACCCGCATGAAAACCGCCACCGTGCGCTGGCCGAGCGGTCAGCAGACTGTTTCAGAGTTCAGCATGCCAACGCTGGGCTAATCTCGCTTAACTTAGGAGATCGATGATGTCTTTGATTTCGAAAGCGCAGCAGCCAGACAGTAATGGTCGTATCCAGCACGTCACGCCAGAAAGTGCGGGCTGGGAGTACGTCGGCTTTGATGCCTACCTGCTGAAGAAGGGCCAGAGCCTAAAGCTCAGCAGCGGCGATAAAGAACTGTGTCTGGTGTTGGTGGCGGGTTTTGCCTCGGTAAAAACCCGCAACGCGGAGTTCCCGAACCTGGGTAAGCGCCTGTCACCGTTCGAGCGTATTCCACCGTACTCGGTGTATGTGCCGCACGATGATGAAGTAGAAGTCTACGCCGATAGCGATCTCGAGCTGGCGGTGTGTAATGCACCAAGCAAAGGCAATCTGCCTGCACGCCTGATTGCACCGGAAGATGTGGGGGTGGAGCAGCGTGGTAAAGGACGCAACCAGCGTCTGGTGCACAACATTTTGCCGGACAACAAAGAAGCGGACAGCCTGCTGGTGGTGGAAGTGTATACCGACGAGGGTGCGACCAGTTCGTACCCCAGCCATAAGCACGACCAGAAAACCAGTCCGGATGAGACCTATCTGGAAGAGACCTACTATCACCGTTTCGATCCAGAACCAGGCTTCGCCATGCAGCGCGTGTATACCGACGACCGTTCACTCGACGAGTGCATGGCGCCGTATAACCGCGATGTGGTGACTGTTCCGCGTGGCTACCATCCGGTGGCGACCATCGCGGGTTACGATAACTACTATCTGAACGTGATGGCCGGTCCGGTGCGTTTGTGGAAGTTTACCTGGGAGAAAGATCACGCCTGGGTGAACAGCGATAAGTACCCGCGCAGCAAATAAAGTCGCAGGTCGCCATAATGGCGACGCTACCGACTAGCGATACGCTTGTTGTTGGGTGCACAGTGATGTGCATCTGGCAGCACACCGCAAGATATGAATGACAAATGTAAAAAGGGCAGCCAAATGGCTGCCCTTTTTGATGTACAACATCTGGCGAAGTTATTCGCCGGTGCCGGTATTATTGAGCGCTAATGAAACCGCCAGCGTCTGCGCCAGGCAGAGGGAGGCCACCTGCGAACGGAAGCCATCCACCTGCGCTTCGCGCACCACAAAGCACACATCGCTGAAGGCGGCTAGTGGGCTCACCTGGCTGTCGGTAATAGCAATCAGATGTGCGCCGCGCTTGGCACCCAACTCAACCAGCTCAACCGCTTCACGCGCATACGGCGAGTAGCTGATGGCAATTACCACGTCTTTTGGATTCACCATGCTCAACTGCTCGGTGAACATGCCGCCGAGGCCGTCGATCAGGAATGCACGACGCTCCAGATGGCGCAGCGCATACACCAGATAGGACGCAACGCTGAATGAACGACGCAGGCCAATGATGTAGATATTCTCCGCTTCATCCAGCATCTTCACCGCTTTGTTCAGCTGGTCCGGATTGACCTGCATCGCTAACTGCTGCAATGCCTGGCTGTTCACCATAGTAAAGACGTTGAGGATTTCTACCGGGCTTTCAGGCGAGCTGGCGCTGTCATCAGTGGCAGTCTGGCGGAACAGGCGAGCACGCTCGGTGTAGTTCACGGTTTCTTCCATCAGGTGCTGACGGAAAACCTGTTTCATTTCGTTGAAACCGCTGAAACCAAAGGCGTTGGCAAAGCGGATCAGCGTGGAGGGCGGCACATCGGCCTGTTGCGCGATGGAAGCCACGGTATCGAATGCAATGCTGTTGCTGTTATCAAGAATATAACGAGCCACCTGCTTCAGGCGTTTACTCAGCGTCTCATAGCGACGACGGATATCGTCCTGTAACAAGGTTAATTGAGTTGGATTGTTGGTCATGACTTCGGCCCGTCAAAAAATGAAAATATGGCTGGATAATGAGCGCTATAGTACCAGATGGATGGAAAATTTCATTTGTTTGACGCTATCGTGACGCTTATTTCATCGGTTTATGAAATGCCTCACAAAAAGAAGTGATTAGCGGCAGTGCTGATGCCCATAAAAAAAGCGGCCCTTATGAGCCGCTTTGGTACTGCTTTAACGCCAATCAGCCACGCGCGGCGCGCCAGTAACCAATCAGTCGCAGATAGTTGCCTTTCACCGTTTCAATCAGCGCTTTGTCATCCAGCTCGCCGTTGAGCCACTGACGTGACGGTTGACCGAAGATGGTACGGCCGACGGCGAAGCCTTTGACCCACGGTGCCTGCGCTGCAGCGGCGAAACCGGCTTTCAGCGTCTCTTCCGGCGCATCAAGGCCGAGCAGCAGAATGCCGCGGCAGTGGGGATCGTTCTGTTCGATCAACCCGCTGATAGCCTGCCAGCTCTCTGCCGACAGCGGTGGCAGTTTCCACCAGTCCGGCTGAATGCCCAGGCTATAGAAGTGGCTCAGCATGTCGTAATAGTACGATTCATTACGGTCCGGATTGCTCTCCGGCAGAATCAGTTCCAGCAGCAGCTCATGCCCGCTCTTGTTACAGCCGTTCCACACATCAAGTACCAGTTCATCCTGCTCTTTACGCAGCTCGGCGCTGTCGTGCGGATGGTAGAACACCAGGCATTTCACCACGTGCTCTGCTGGCCAGTCGACCAGTTGCGAGCCGATGTTACCGTGCTCCAGACGCAGGGGACGCGAGCTTGGCAGTTCGATCGGACGGCCAATCCACCAGTTTTTACCGGTAATCGCGTTCAGTGCTTTCTGGCCGTAGGTGGTATCCGCCAGAATCCCACTCTTTTCATTTAAGCCTGCTTCATTGGCCGCTTCCTGCGCCGCCTGCAACAGCAGCAGTTTCAACTGTGGGATCTTATCTTCACTGACGCCTGCTTCACGGGCCATATCGGCCAGCTGTTTGCGATGGTCGAACGCGAACACATTGAGTTCTGGCCACTGTTGTTTACGCGTGGTGACGCGGTGCAGATGGTTGAGACGCGCATCCAGATCCGGGCGTTTTACGTCTTTGTCGCGACCGAGGAAATCGTCCAGCTCTTCTTTGGTTGGCATCGCCGGCGCGCAACCATGGCGTGAAACCACCAGCGCACCACAGGCGTTGGCGTAGCGGCAAGCCTGTTCCCAGCTTTCATCATTCAGCCAGCCGCGCAGCAGGCCAGACATAAAGGCATCGCCTGCACCCAGCACGTTCAGGACTTCAACGCGAACGCCGGTTTGCAATTTTGTCTGCTCCCAGCTGTCCGGGATATCACCTTCAAACACCACGCACCCCAGCGGTCCACGTTTACAGACCAGCGTGGCTTTACTTGCCTGGCGCACATTTTTCAGTGCTGTCAGCGTATCCGTACTGCCGCCGGCAATATGGAACTCTTCTTCCGTTCCTACCACCAAATCGAAATAGTGCAGCACTTCCTGCAGTTGTTTCGTGACTTCACCGGATTCAACGAAACGCGTTTCGCCATCGCCCAGTGACGTCAGCCCCCACAGCACCGGACGATAATCGATATCCAGTGCGGTGCGCAGACCATTTCGCTTGGCGATATCCAACGCTTTCAGTACTGCCGCGCGGGTTTGCGGATGTGAAAGATGCGTCCCGGTGACCGCGACAGCGCGAGAAGAGGTGATGAATTCCTCTTTAATGTCATCCGGCACCAGGCCCATATCGGCACAGTTGTCGCGGTAGAAGATCAGTGGGAAGGTATCCTCATCTTTAATACCGAGGATCACCAGACCGGTCAGGCGGTTTTTATCGGTGATCAGCCCATCGGTGTTACAACCCACGCGCTGCAATTCTTCTCGCAGAAAGCGGCCGTTATGTTCATCCCCTACGCGCGCCAGCATGGCTGATTTCAGGCCCTGAATGGCTGTTCCATAGGCCACGTTACCGGAAGAACCGCCCAGATATTTATTAAAGCTGGTCATATCTTCCAGACGTGATCCGATTTGCTGACCGTAGAGGTCGACGGCGATGCGTCCGATACAAATCACATCAAGCCGCTTCTGTTGTGTACTCATACCTGTGGTTTCCTTCTGTGATAAGCAGACACTGGGGCGAAAACGCCCAACATCAAGCGCTATGCTTCCGGGTTCTCAAGGTGCCTGATTGGCTATGGTGGCAGTATGAGGAATAAAAATTCCAAATACAATATGAAATGAAATATCCGTCGCGATTTTGTGACCGAGGTAAAACTCTGCACAATGCGCTATCACGGCATGCTGTTTAGCATCGGTTTCACTGATGCTATGGCTTGTGAGCCAGGTCGCAGGAAAATGGCTGTGAATAAAGGAAGCTACTGAAGTGAAATGAAATTTCGCTATCTTGTTAAAATGCTATTTTGTCATTTCACTTTTTCCCCTGCAACGGCCTTCGCTGGCAACGTTTCATCGCTGAATTTGATCTCCATCGCAAAATGAAATGTTTCTTCTGTAATTACGTTTAATGAAAAAAATATTTGTTTATAATCGCCACACGTTTCACTTATCCGCGGGTGCCGTCACGGCAGCGAAAACCCGAACCGCGTTGTACCTCACGTCAGGTACCAGCATGTAAAGGAAGAAGCATATGGGCACAATCAGACTTACCACGGCACAGGCGCTGGTGAAATTTCTTGATAACCAGTATCTGAACGTTGACGGCGTTGAAACCAAATTTGTGAAAGGCATTTTTGCCATTTTTGGCCACGGTAACGTGCTGGGACTGGGGCAAGCGCTGGAGCAGGACAGCGGCGATCTGGTGGTGCATCAGGGTCGTAATGAACAGGGCATGGCGCATGCGGCGATTGGTTTCGCCAAGCAGTCGCTGCGTCGTCAGATTATTGCCTGTACCTCTTCAGTGGGACCGGGCGCGGCGAACATGATCACCGCAGCTGCCACGGCGACCGCGAACCGCATTCCTTTACTGCTGCTGCCGGGCGATGTATTCGCCACGCGTCAGCCCGATCCCGTTTTGCAGCAGATCGAGCAGAGCCACGATCTCAGCATCAGTACCAATGATGCCTTCCGCGCGGTGAGCAAATACTGGGACCGCGTTAGCCGTCCTGAACAGCTGATGACTGCCTGTATTAATGCCTTGCGTGTGCTGACCGATCCGGCGGAAACCGGTGCCGTGACCATCGCACTGCCGCAAGACGTGCAGGGTGAGGCCTGGGACTTCCCGGAATATTTCTTCCAGAAACGTGTGCACCGTCTGGATCGCCGTCTGCCGACAGCAGCCCAGTTAGAAGATGCGCTGTCGTTGATTGCGCGCAAACACAAGCCGCTGATTATCGTGGGTGGCGGTCTGAAATATTCCGATGCCGGTGCCGCGCTGCTGAAATTCGCGGAACGCTTTAACGTTCCGTTTGCGGAAACACAGGCCGGTAAAGGCACCATTGTTTCTGATCATCCGCTGAATGTGGGTGGCGTCGGCGAAACGGGCTGCCTGGCAGCTAACCTGTTGGCGAAAGAAGCCGACCTGGTGATCGGGATCGGCACGCGCTACACCGATTTCACCACCGCTTCGAAATGGATTTTCCAGAATCCTGAAGTGAGCTACCTCAACATCAACGTCAGCAATTTCGACAGCTACAAGCTCGATGCAGTGCAGCTGTTAGCGGATGCTCGCGAAGGTTTGACCGCACTGGAAAGCGGACTGAAAGGCTTTGAGAACCACTGGGGCGGTCAGGTTGAGCAGGCACAAAGCAAGCTACTGAAAGAGACGCAGCGTGTGTATGCCGCCACTTATAACACCGACGATTTTATTCCCGAAATCGCCGATCACATTGACCGTGAAGCGCTGTTTACTGAGTTTGAGCGCCTGACGCAGTCAGTGCTGACGCAGAGCAGCGTGCTGGGCACCTTAAACGAGCAGCTCCCAAAGGATGCAGTGATTGTCGCGGCAGCGGGCAGTTTGCCGGGCGACCTGCAACGCATGTGGCGCACCAAAGATTACAACTCGTACCACGTTGAATACGGCTATTCCTGTATGGGCTACGAAGTCAATGCCGCGTTGGGCGTGAAGCTGGCCCAGCCGCAGCGTGAAGTCTATGTGATGGTGGGTGATGGCTCGTTCATGATGTTGCACTCCGAGCTGGTCACCTCGATTCAGGAAGGCGCGAAAATCAACGTGGTGCTGCTGGATAACATGACCAACGGCTGTATTAACAACCTACAGATGGAACACGGCATGGACAGCTTCACCACCGAGTTCCGTTTCCGCAACCCGGAAGGCGGCAAGCTGGATGGCGGCTTTATTCCGGTCGATTTCGCGGCGATTGCGGGCGGTTACGGTTGCAAAACCTATCGCATTACCACGCTGGAACAGTTGGAAGCTGCACTGATTGACGCGCAGAAACAGACCGTTTCAGTGCTATTCGACATCAAAGTGCTGCCAAAAACCATGATTCACAAATATTTCAGCTGGTGGCACATTGGTGTGGCTCAGACTTCAACGTCTGAACGCACGCAGGAAGTGGCCGACAAACTTAACGTGCATATCGAACAAGCACGTAAGTACTAACACCCTTTTTAGGCCGGCGATCGCCGGCCTTGATTAACCCTATGTCCCCCAAATAATTCGAGAGTCAGGAAGGCGGCCAACGAGAGCAGCCAACGCACCTGCATCTTGAAATATGAAGGGCATACTTATCCGACTCTACAGGTGTAATTATGACGCTCAAACTCGGTGTAATTGGTACCGGTGCAATTGGTCAGGATCACATTCGTCGCTGCAACAATGTGTTGCAGGGCGCGAAAGTGGTGGCGGTTTCAGATATCAACGTGGAAGGGGCCCGCGCGGCGCTGCAGCGTTTGAATATCGAAGCTGAGGTGTATCAGGATGGTCATCAGGTGATTAACTCGCCGGAGGTGGATGCCATTCTGGTGACATCATGGGATCCGACCCACGAAGAATTCACCCTTGCCGCCATTGCTGCTGGCAAGCCCGTGTTCTGCGAGAAGCCGCTGGCGATGAGCGCCGAAGGCTGCCGTCGCATCGTTGATGCCGAAATCAAACACGGTAAACGCCTGGTGCAGGTGGGCTTTATGCGTCCGTACGATTCAGGCTATCGCGCGTTGAAGAAAGTGATCACTGACGGTGAAATCGGCGAGCCGCTGATGCTGCACTGTGCGCACCGCAACCAGAGCGTGGGGGAAAATTACACCACCGATATGGCAATCACCAACACCCTGATTCACGAGCTGGACGTGCTGCGCTGGTTGACCGAAGACGATTATAAATCGGTGCAGGTGGTGTTCCCGCGTTCCACCTCGAAGAGCCATGCCAAATTGAAAGATCCGCAAATCGTGCTGTTCGAAACCCAGAAGGGCATTCGTATTGATGTCGAGATCTTCGTGAACTGCGCATACGGCTACGACATTCAGTGTGAAGTGGTGGGCGAAGAGGGCATTGCCAAACTGCCTGAGCCTTCATCTATTCAGATGCGTAAAAACGCGCGTCTCGGCAATGCGTTGCTCACTGACTGGAAAGACCGTTTTATCGAGGCTTACGACGTTGAGCTGCAAGCTTTCATCAATGACGCCACAGCGGGCAAGTTGACCGGGCCTTCCGCCTGGGATGGTTTTGCTGCCTCCGTTGCGGCGGATGCCTGCCATAAAGCCCAGAACAGCGGCGCTATCGAGCCGGTGACCATGCCAGCGCGTCCAGACTTTTACGCCAAATAACTGAGCCTGTGCGCTAACACTTCTCTCTCAGAATCAGGGAATTGAAATGAACAAAGACAATGTAAAACTGGCGATTGCGCCAATCGGCTGGACCAACGATGACATGCCAGAACTGGGCAGCGAAAACACCTTCCAGCAGACCGTCAGTGAAATGGCGCTGGCAGGCTTTACCGGCAGTGAAGTCGGCAGCAAATATCCGAAAGATCCGGCAGTGCTGAAACCGATGCTGGAAATTCGCGGTATTCAGATCTGCAATGCCTGGTTCAGCACCTTCTTCGCCAACGGCGACAAGGCGAAAACCATCGACGAGTTCACCCAGCACATGAACTTCCTGCACGCCATGGGCGCGCGCGTGATTGGTTGCTCTGAGCAGAGTAAAAGCATTCAGGGCACCACACTGGCAGTGCTGGAGCAGAAGCCGATCTTCACCGATGAAGAGTGGCGTCTGACAGCGGAAGGCTACAACGAGTTGGCTGAGATCGCGGCGAAGAAGGGCATGCGCGTAACGCTGCACCATCACATGGGGACCGGCATTCAGACCCCAGCGGAAATCGATCGCTTTATGGAATCAACCAATCAGAATGTCGGCCTGCTGTATGACACTGGCCACATCTACTACTCCGAAGGCTCACAGCAGGCGATGCTGGATGTGCTGACCAAATATCTGCCACGTATTTTCCACGTGCACCTGAAAGATGTGCGTGACAGCGTGGTGGCTGAAGTGCGTGAAAAATCACTGTCGTTCCTCGATGGCGTGAAGAAAGGCACCTTCACCGTGCCGGGCGACGGCGTGATTGATTTCAAACCGGTGTTCAAAATCCTCGACGATTACGGTTACAAAGGCTGGATGGTGGTGGAAGCGGAGCAGGATCCGGCGCTGGCCAATCCGTTCGAATATGCGGTGAAAGCGCGTAAATATATTCGCGAGAATACCGGCTTATAAGTTCAATGATGCGCGATTTATCGCGCTCTTATGACCATCAGACACAATAAAAAAGGCCGTTATCCCTTACAGGATAACGGCCTTTCTATTTGGCCTGGATTATGAAGCCAGCGACAGCGCCGGTTTCTGACCGTTGACCGCCAGCCACTCACGAATGCGTGCCTGCTCGGCTTCTGTCAGCCACATACCTTGTTTGGTACGACGCCAGATTGCGTCATCCAGTTCGCGCACCCATTCATTTTTCACCAGGTAGCGCAATTCAGCTTCATAAAACTCGTGACCGAAGTTCTCGCCCAGATCCGCCAGACTGCTTGCGCCTGCCAGCAGTTCTTCGGTGCGGCTACCGTAGGTACGGGCAAAGTGGCGCGCCATGCCTTCGCTGATAAACGGATAACGACGACGCAGACCTGCGGCGTAATCTTCACGGGTGCCAGAGAAATCACCGCCTGGCAGTACTGCTGATTTAGTCCAGGCTGGGCCGGCGTTGGGATAGTACTTCGCCAGTTTTTCCAGCGCGTGCTCTGCCAGCTTACGATAGGTGGTGAGCTTACCGCCAAACACCGATAGCAGCGGCGCCTGGCCATTGTCGTCATGCACATCCAGCGTGTAATCACGGGTGATGGCCTGCGGTGAATCCGATTCGTCATCACACAGCGGACGCACACCAGAATAAGTCCAGACGATGTCATCTTTGCTCAGCTGCTGTTTGAAGTGTCCGTTAAACACTTTCAGCAGATAGCTGATTTCGTTGTCATCGATCTTCACGTCTTTCGGATCGCCTTTGTACTCCACATCCGTCGTACCGATGATAGAGAACTCGTCCATCCACGGAATCACAAACACGATACGGTTATCTTCGTTCTGCAGGATATAAGCCTGCTTTTCACGGTGTACGCGCGGCACCACAATGTGGCTGCCTTTGATCAGGCGAATACCGTACGGCGATTTCAGCTTCAGGCCATCATCAAAGAATTCTTTTACCCAAGGTCCAGCGGCATTGACCAGGCCTTTGGCACGCCACGTGAAGGTTTTGCCGGTATCAATATCTTCCGCTTCCACCATCCACAGGCCACTCTCACGCCATGCACGGGTCACGCGGGTGCGGGTGCGCACTTCGCCGCCCTGTTTCACCACTTCCTGCGCGTTGAGCACGACCATACGCGCATCATCCACCCAGCAGTCAGAATATTCGAATCCGCGCGTGATCTCAGGCTTAAGGGCCGATTCCGCGCCAAAACGCAGGCCTTTACTGCCCGGTAAAGTGGTGCGTTTACCCAGACGGTCGTACATAAACAGGCCAAGGCGAATCATCCACGCCGGACGCAGATGCGGGCGATGTGGCAAGCGGAAGCGCATTGGGAAGGCAATGTGCGGTGCCATTTTCAGCAGCACTTCACGTTCAGCCAGCGCTTCGCCCACCAGACGGAATTCGTAATGTTCCAGGTAGCGCAGGCCACCGTGGATTAATTTAGAGCTGTTGGAGGAGGTTGCACAGGCCAAATCCCGCGCCTCCAGCATCAGCACTGACAGTCCGCGTCCTGCAGCGTCCACTGCAATGCCGGCTCCGTTAATGCCGCCGCCGATCACGATCAGGTCTTTGGTTTCCACGTCATCTCCTCCGATGTTCGGAATAGTTCTAAAATGTTCGTTTTCGAGCGTAATAATAATCGGAAACCAACATTGATGCCAGCGCTTAACTCAATAAAAACATTTTTGCGTGATATAGCTAACATTCCTGCAGGAAAAAAAATCCATAGCCATAACTTTTGTCAGGTTATCGCGACGGATTCTCAGGTTAAACTAGGCGCTAATTGTGACGACCTTATGAGAGACACCATGGAAAACTTCGAATGTATTTCGGTTCAGCAGGCTAACGAGCACCTGGCACAAGGCGCGCAGCTGGTGGACATTCGCGACCCACAAAGCTATGCCATGGGCCACGCGACAGGCTCGTTACATCTGTCGAACGACAATCTGGCGGACTTTATCGCGCAGGCGAATCATGAGCTGCCGGTGCTGGTGATGTGCTATCACGGCAACAGCAGCAAAGGTGCAGCACAGTTCCTGTTAGGGCAGGGTTTCAGCGCTGCCTATAGCATTGATGGTGGTTTCGACGCCTGGCGCGCCGTGTTCCCCTCGCAGGTAGATACTGGCAGCGTCTGAGACGATCACACAAAGGAAGGAGAACCCGCACGATGCGCATCACAAAGTTCAACAACCCACGTATGGCGCAGGCGTTTGTGGATTACATGGCAACGCGCGGCGTCACGCTGCGAATTGAGCGCGAAAGCCACTATGTCATTATGCTGGATGATGAAGGCAGACTGGAGATGGTTGAAAACGAACTTGCCCAGTTCGTACGCGACCCTAATCATCCGCGCTATCAGGCCGCCAGCTGGCACACAGGCAGTACCGAAAGTGGCTTGCGCTATGAACGCAGCAATATCTGGGCAAATATTCGTGAACGCGCAGGTCCGCTCACCATGACGATCATGATCGCCTGCGTGGCGGTGTTTATCATGATGCAGATTGTTGGCGATGATGTGGCGCTGGATTGGCTGGCGTGGCCTGCTGACTCCTCACAGTATTTCCAGGTGTGGCGCTGGTTTAGCCATGCGTTGTTGCACTTCTCACTGCTGCACATCCTGTTCAATCTGATGTGGTGGTGGTATCTCGGTGGCGCAGTGGAAAAGCGTATTGGCAGCGGTAAGCTGTTTGTGATTATGCTCATTTCCGCGCTGTTGAGCGGCTGGATGCAGGCCAAATTCAGCGGTGTGCTGTTCGGCGGACTATCGGGCGTGGTGTATGCGCTGATGGGTTATTGCTGGCTGCGTGGCGAGCGCGATCCCGAAAGTGGCATTTATCTGGAGCGTGGTCTGATGGGCTTCGCTATTGTATGGCTGATTATTGGCTGGTACGGCGCTTTTGGGCTGTCGATTGCTAACGCTGCACATGTCACCGGCTTGCTGGTCGGCCTGGCCATGGCGTTTGTCGATACGCGCAATGTGGCTCGTCGGTAGCAGGTATAAAAAGAAAACGGCTCTGAGCCGAGGAGAGAGATGTGAAGCAGACGCAACGTCATGACGCCATTATCGATTTGGTGCGACGCCAGGGATATGTCAGTACGGAAGAGCTGGTGGATCACTTTGAGGTGAGCCCGCAAACCATTCGGCGTGACCTGAACGATTTGGCCGATCAGAATAAAATTCAGCGTCATCACGGCGGCGCGGCGCTGCCTTCCAGCTCTGAAAACACCGCATGGCAGGACCGCAAAATGATGTGGTCAGCGGAAAAAGCGCGCATCGCCGAGCGTGTGGCGAGCCAGATCCCGGATGGTGCCACGTTGTTTATCGATATCGGCACTACGCCGGAAGCGGTGGCGCATGCGTTGCTGAATCACAACAATCTGCGCGTGGTGACCAACAACCTCAATGTGGCGATTTTGCTGATGGCGAAGCCGGATTTCCGCGTCATCATCGCTGGCGGCGAAGTGCGTACGCGGGATGGCGGCATCATGGGTGAAGCGACGCTGGATTTCATCTCCCAGTTTCGCCTCGATTACGGCATTCTCGGCATCAGCGGCATCGATATGGATGGCTCACTGCTGGAGTTCGATTACCACGAAGTCCGCACCAAACGCGCGATAATCGAAAACTCACGCTGCGTGATGTTGGTGGTGGACCATTCGAAATTTGGCCGTAATGCGATGGTGAACCTGGGGAATATGAGCCTGATTGACTACATGTATACCGATCAGACGCCGCCTGCCAGCGTGCTGAAGGTGATTGAGCAACACGAAGTCCATCTCGAACTCTGCTAATCCATCCTGTCGGGGCGGTTGCTATGCCGCCCGCAGAATGGCATCAGGTTGCGCGCCACGCGTAAATCCACTTTTTTTCCCTCCATCCGCATTTCCCTGTCGCTTTTTTCTTCGCCCCCGGCTTTACTTATCCTTTCTGGTTATGCGCTCGCCCGTCTTTACCGTTAACGGACTCGAAGGGATTGATATGTCGCAGCAAAAATTTAATAAAACACGTTTCGACGCCGCACTTACCCGCCAATGGCAGCACCTTGGACTCACCTCCGCCCAGCAAATGACACCGCATCAGTGGTGGCAGGCATTAAGCCGTGTGCTGACCGAGATGCTCGCCACGCAGCCGCCCGCCACACCGCGCGCAGGCCAACGCCATGTGAACTATCTGTCGATGGAGTTTCTTATCGGCCGCCTGACCGGCAACAACTTGCTGAATCTGGGTTGGTACGACGAGGTGAAGGAAGCGCTGGCCGCGCATCAGGTAGAACTCAGTGAGTTGCTGGAGGAAGAGGTGGATCCGGCGCTTGGCAACGGTGGATTGGGGCGCCTGGCCGCGTGTTACATGGACTCGATGGCCACTGTCGGGCAGGCCGCGATGGGACATGGCCTTAATTATCAGTACGGTTTGTTCCGCCAGACCTTTGACGATGGCCAGCAAAAAGAGGCGCCAGACGACTGGCAGCGCAACAGTTATCCGTGGTTTCGCCATAACGCCGCACAGGATGTGCAGGTTGGCATCGGCGGCAAAGTGAAGAAAAACAGCGATGGCTCGCTACAGTGGCGACCTAAATTTCAGCTTAAAGGTGAAGCCTGGGATTTGCCGGTTGTCGGCTACCGTAATGGTGTGACGCTGCCGTTACGTTTGTGGCAAGCCAGCAGCGTGCATCCGTTCGATCTCACCCTGTTCAATGATGGCAAGTTCCTGCAGGCCGAACAGCCCGGCATTGATGCTGACAAACTCACCAAGGTGCTGTATCCCAACGATAATCACGCAGAAGGTAAACGCCTGCGCCTGATGCAGCAATATTTCCAGTGCGCGTGTGCGGTGGGCGATATTCTGCGCCGCCACCATCTTGCCGGGCGCTCGATCCACACCTTGCCCGATTTTGAAGTCATCCAGCTCAACGACACGCATCCCACTATCGCCATCCCGGAGATGCTGCGTATCCTGCTGGATGAGCATCAGTTGAGTTGGGATGAAGCCTGGCACATCACCAGCCGCGTTTTCGCCTATACCAATCACACCTTGATGCCGGAAGCGCTGGAGCGTTGGGATGAGTCGCTGGTGCGCGATCTGCTGCCGCGCCATATGCTGATCATCCGCGAAATTAACCAGCGTCTGAAAAAAATCGTCAAGAAGCAGTGGCCCGGCGATAGCGCGACATGGCAAAAGCTGGCGGTGGTGGCTGATGGACAGGTGCGTATGGCGAACCTGTGTGTGGTGAGCTGTTTCGCCGTGAATGGCGTGGCTGCGCTGCACTCTGAGCTGGTGGTGAAGGATCTGTTCCCGGAATACCACCTTCTGTGGCCAAACAAATTCCATAATGTGACCAATGGCATCACGCCGCGCCGCTGGTTGAAGCAGTGCAATCCGCTGCTGTCGAACCTGATTGATGAAACGTTGCAGGTGGAGTGGGCCAACGATCTGGATGCGCTGGAGTGGCTGGCGCCCTATGCGCGTAAAAAAGCTTTCCGTCAGCAGTTCCGCACCATCAAGCAGCAGAACAAGCTGCGCCTGACCGTATACATCAAACGCGTGACCGGCATTGATGTGAATCCTGATGCGCTGTTCGATGTGCAGATTAAGCGGCTACACGAGTACAAACGTCAGCACCTCAGCCTGCTGCATATGCTGCACTGCTATCGTCAGCTGCGGGACAATCCTGATAACCCCGACTTTGTGCCGCGCGTATTCCTGTTCGGTGCCAAGGCCGCGCCGGGCTACTACCTTGCCAAGAACATCATCTACGCCATTAACAAAGTGGCCGAGGTGATCAATAACGACCCGAAAGTCGGCGATCGGTTAAAAGTCGTGTTTATCCCTGACTATCGCATTACCGCCGCCGAGTTGATGATTCCGGCAGCCGATCTCTCGGAGCAAATCTCGACTGCCGGTTATGAAGCGTCCGGCACCGGGAATATGAAGCTGGCGCTGAACGGCGCGCTGACCATTGGCACGCTGGATGGTGCGAACGTCGAAATCGCCGAAGCGGTGGGCGAGAAGAACATCTTTATCTTCGGCAATACCGTGGATGAGGTTAAGGCGCTCAAAGCCAACGGTTACAGCCCGAAAAAACTGCGCAAGCAAAATAAGTATCTGGATGGATTGTTGAAAGATCTGGAGAAGGGCAAGTTCAGCGAAGGTGATAAGCAGGCATTCGATATGCTGCTCACCAGCCTGACCAAAGGTGGCGATCCCTGGCTGGTGCTGGCCGATTTCGAGGCGTATCTCGACGCGCAGCAACAGGTTGAAGCCTTGTGGAAGAACCCGGAAGCCTGGACTAAAGCGGCGATTCTCAACACCGCGCGCACTGGGCGATTCAGTTCCGATCGTTCGATTCGCGATTACCAGCAACGCATCTGGCAGGCCGCGCGCTGATTTCCAGCTCGCTATTGATGGCCGCTCGACATGGTTTCGATAAGGTTTTCGTCGGATACGTATTGATACGCACTGCACCCAAGGAGACGTGATGACGTTCAGCAAACTGGATCAGGCCGCGCAGGAAGCGGGTATTGCGGTAGATTTTACCAATGCGAACGGTGAGCGGGTGCGCATTAGCGACGACACCAAACGTGCACTGCTGGCGGTGATGAATACGCCGGAAGGTAAAACGCCACCACTGCCACCGGTGCTGGTTTTCACTCCGCGCCGTCCGCGTCAGTGTTGCCCGCAGGGCAAAGGCGAATTTAGCTGGCAGCTTGAGACCGAACGGGGCAAAACTTACAGCGGCACGCTTCAGGCAGGCGAGACCTTCACATTGCCGCCGCGTCTGCCACAGGGGTATCACCGTTTGACCTTACAGCAAGGACGTCAGCAGTGGCACTCGCGCATTATTATCGCGCCACGTCGCTGCTATTTATCCGAACCGCTAGCGCAAGGCGACAAACGCTGGGGAGCGCTGGTGCAGCTTTATACGCTGCGATCCGATCGCAATTGGGGGATCGGTGATTTTGGCGATCTTGCGCAAATGCTGGAGCAGATCGCCGCTCACGGAGGCGATTTTGTTGGCCTCAACCCGCTACACGCGCTTTATCCTGCGCAGCCTGACCACGCCAGCCCTTATAGCCCCACCTCGCGTCGCTGGCTGAATATGCTGTATATCGACGTTAATCAGGTGGCGGCATTCGCTCAAAGCGCTGAAGCACAGCGCTGGTGGAAACTCGCCAAAACGCGCAAGGCTGTGCAAGCCGCGCGCGCCACTGACTATGTCGATTATCGAGCGGTGGCTGAGTTGAAAATCACCGCGCTACGCCTGTCCTGGCAGCATTATCAGCCTGAGCAGGAATTCCTGCAATTTGTCGCCGAGGGCGGCGAGCATCTGCGCTATCAGGCGGCGTTTGACGGCATTCTGGCAGAACGCAGCGCTCAGCAGGAGAAGGAGTGGGGGTGGGCATCGTGGCCGGAAACCTGGCGCAATGCCCATCAGCCAGAAGTTCAGCAGTGGTGTGCTGCACATGAGGACGAGATTCAATTCTGGTGTTGGTTGCAGTGGCTGGCGCAGCAGCAATTTGCCGCCTGCTGGCAGCGTAGCCAGCAGCTCGGCATGACGGTGGGATTGTACCGGGATTTGGCGGTCGGTGTGGCGCAGCACAGCGCAGAAACCTGGCAGGACCCGCAGTTGTATAAGCTGGGTGCTTCGGTGGGGGCACCGCCGGATCGCCTGGGGCCATTGGGGCAAAACTGGGCGTTGCCGCCGCTTGATCCGCATGAGATGCGCGCGCGCGGCTATCAGCCTTTTATCGATTTATTGCGCGCCAATATGCGTGATTGTGGCGCGCTGCGTATCGATCACGTGATGGCGTTATTGCGGCTGTGGTGGATTCCGTATGGCGAGACAGCAGACAAAGGCGCCTATGTGTCATATCCGGTGGACGATTTGATGGCGATTCTGGCGCTGGAAAGTCAGCGCCATTGCTGCATGGTGATCGGCGAGGATCTGGGCATTGTGCCGCCGATCATCGTTCGCATGATGCGCAGCCACGGCATTTTCTCGTGGAAAGTGCTGTTCTTCGAACAGGAGCGCGATGGCCGCTACCGCCAGCCTGCGGCTTATCCTCGACAGTCGATTGCCAGTGCCAGTACTCATGATTTGCCCACGTTGAGCGGATTCTGGCAGGCGGAAGATTTGGCATTGGGTGAAAAGCTTGGCATGTATCGCGATAGCGTGCTGCACTCCCTGCAACAACAGCGCACAGCACAAAAGCAGGCTTTGCTGGACGCCTTACAGCAGGCGGGGGCCATGCCAGCTCGCAGTCGTCAACCTGCGTTGAAGCAACCGCTGACGCCGGCGATCAATGTGGCGATGCACCGTTACCTGGCCCGCACGGAGAGCGCATTACTGGGATTGCAGCCGGAAGATTGGCTCGGCATGACAATGCCGGTCAACGTGCCTGGCACAGTGGATGAGTATCCCAACTGGCAGCGCAAGTTATGTGTCACGCTGGAAGAGATGTTTGCCGACAAAGCCGTGAAGCAAGTTCTGAAAGCGGTGAATGACGGACGCAAAGCGAGGTAGAAATCTGCGGCAGCGCGGGTGCGCTGCCGCAAGAAAATCAATAGTAAGAGTGCTCGCCGCGCTGGTGTTCAGTGAGGTCACGCACACCTTTCAGCTCAGGGAACGCTGCCAGCAACTCTTTCTCGATGCCATCTTTCAGCGTGACGTCGATCATTGAACAGCCGTTACAGCCGCCGCCAAACTGCAGAATCGCGTAACCGTCATCGGTGATTTCCATCAGGGATACACGACCACCGTGACCCGCCAGCTGTGGGTTGATCTGCGCTTGCAGCAGATACTCCACGCGCTCAACCATTGGCGCATCATCAGACACTTTACGCATCTTGGCGTTTGGCGCTTTCAGCGTCAGCTGGGAACCGAGGTTATCGGTGACAAAATCGATCTCAGCATCTTCCAGATAAGGCGCGCTCAACTCATCAACATAGGCTGACAGCTTTTCGAACTTCATTTCAGTATCAGTGGCTTCTACTGCATCGGGTGGGCAGTAAGAAACACCGCATTCCGCGGTTGGCGTACCCGGATTAATGACGAATACGCGAATTTGTGTGCCATCTTCTTGTTTTGACAGCAATTTTGAGAAGTGCTCTTGCGCAGCATCAGTAATAACGATCATGGCGATTGCTCAATAGTTGACTAAATTACTTGGTTATAATACGCCCAACGCCGCCGCTCTACAAGGTACGGCACAGGCAGCCAATATGCACGCTGGCCGCGCCTTGCGCCAGCAAAATGCGGCTGATTTCTGCCACCGTGCTTCCGGTGGTAACCACATCGTCGATGAGCAGGATATGGCGTCCGCGCACTGGCATTTCAAGGGAAAAGGCCCCGCGCAGATTCTTTTTCCGCGCCGAAGCGCGCAACGCATGCTGGACCAAGCCCCGCCGTCTGCGGCGCACCCCCGCACGATATTCACAACCTAGCCAGTGTGCCAGCGGTTTTGCCAGCAGCTCAGCCTGATTATAGCCACGCTGCCAGGCACGACGCCGATGTAACGGCACACTCAACACCAAATCAATGCGCGGCGTAAGGTTATCGCGGCGACTATTTAACAATTTTAACAAAAGGAGTCGTGCCAGCATCACTCTGAGTGCGGTTGCCCGAGAAAATTTCAGCTGGATGACCCAATCGCTCAGCGGCGGCAGGTAATCACTCACGCAAGTCAGGCTGTGCCACGGCGGTGGACAACGCAGACAGCGGCCGCACAATCGGGTGCCGCTGGCCGGCAGTGCACAGCAGGGGCAGATCGCGGGCAGCGCCGGGATTTGTTGCGCACAGCGGCTGCATAGCCCGTGTCTGGCAATCTGTAATGGCAGGCGGCATAGCCAACACAGGGCAGGGATTGATAGCATAGCGGCCTCTTTTCACTTTTCGGGAGTGTAACCGATGAGTTCGCTTTACTGGCACACCACAGGCACAGGCGATCGCGATCTTGTGCTGCTGCACGGCTGGGGATTGAATGCCGAAGTGTGGCAGAACATTGTTCCACGACTCAGCCCGCATTTTCGTCTGCACCTGGTGGATCTGCCCGGCTTTGGCCGCAGCCAGGGATTTGGTGCACTGACCTTAGCCGACATGGCTCAACAGCTGCTTCCGCAACTTCCTGAGCGTGCAGTGTTGCTCGGTTGGTCGCTGGGGGGACTGGTTGCCAGCCAGATTGCACTGATGCAGCCTGAACGTGTCACCGCGCTGATTAGCGTGGCGTCGTCGCCCTGTTTTACCGCGCACGAGGATTGGCCGGGCATCAAGCCTGAGACGCTGGAAAGCTTCCAGCAGCAGCTGAGCAATGATTTCCAGCGCACCGTAGAACGTTTCCTGGCCTTGCAAACCATGGGTACGGAAAATGCGCGCCAGGATGCACGTCAGCTCAAAGACGTGGTGCTATCGCAGCCAATGCCTTCGGTCGCAGTGCTGGAAGGTGGACTGGAGATATTGCGCGAAGTGGATCTGCGCGCGCAGCTGCCGCAGTTGGCAATGCCCTTGATGCGTTTGTATGGATCGCTGGATGGATTAGTACCACGTCGAATTGCAAAGCAGTTGGATGAAGCGTTACCGCGTTCACCTTCAATTGTGATGGAAAAATCGGCGCATGCGCCATTTGTCTCGCATCCTGACACATTTTGCCAGCATATTATCGAGTTCATCCAAGCGGTTACCCGTTAAATCTGTTGCGGCAGTGGAAATTCTTTCACCAGCGGTAATACTTTTGACGTGAGCTGAGCTGCTTCGCGGTGTGTTCTTTTGCTATCTCGCCTGTTGTGCTTCGCGGCCGCTGACATCCCAATAATGCAAAAAATGGATGAGGGTAATGCTATGAAGATGATGAAATGGGCTGTGGCTTCTCTGGTGATGAGTGCGGTGTCGTTTTCAGCGTTCGCCGCAAAGGAAGTGACTAAAGAAGAAGTGCAGAAAATGAATCTGGAGAAAATCGGTACGGTGACCACTACGGCGGAGACCACCTCACCGATGGATGCGAAGCGCGAACTCTCCAAAGCGGCCGATGAGAAAGGCGGCAAATACTTTCTGGTGATTGCGGGCCGCGAACATGGCAAGTTCAGCGCCACGGCGGATGTTTACAAATAATCAGCCACGCAACCACATAAATTGCCACGCAGCCAGCGTCATTGGCTGGCTGCCATCGATTTTCTCGCCACTGATCACATCCTGATAATGTCGCGCCTGCGGCAGATGCGTGGTCACTTCCCGGCTGCTGAGATTAAACACGCACAATAAGCCCTCTTCACTGCCTGACGGATGTCGCCGCAACATCAGCAGGGTATTTTCACTCTCCAGCAGCGTCATCGCATTATCCGGATGGAACGCGCTCTGGCGGGTGCGCAGCTGGATCAATGCGCTGAGTCGTTCATACACCTGCTGACGCAATGGGTCAGCGCCGCTGATCCACTGTTCCATTTCACGCAAACTGTATTTCTGGCGATTGATGGCGCGGTTGTGTCCTGCCGCGCGCACGCCTTCATTGTCGTTGCGCGATCCCAGAATGCTTTGGATATAGATCGCCGGCACGCCCGGAAAGGCGAGCAGAATGGCGTGTGCCAGCAGGAATCGGCGCAGACGCGTGTCATCGTCATCATTCTGCTGGTTGAGAGCATCGAAATAGGTGACGTTAATTTCGTAAGGGCTGGTGGTGCCATCGGGATTGTTTTTATAAGACACCAGCGCCCCTTCCAGCGCCAAATCTCGCACCAGTGCTACGATCTCCACTTCAGACAAAATACCGCGCGCAGGATTGAGGCCAATGCCATCGTGCGAGGCAAGGAAGTTGAAGAACGTGGTGGTGCCGTTACCGGTGCCCAGCGTGCTGGCCCATTGACGCAGCGCGCGTGCGGATCCTGAATGAATGGCATGGAGCACCAGCGGCGGCAGTGAAAACTGATACACCATCTGCGCTTCATCGTGCCCGTTACCAAAATAGCTGATGTTGTCTTTATGCGGCACATTAGTTTCGGTGACGATCACTGTGCCCGGTGCCACTTCGTTGGAAATGGCGCGAAACAGCTTCACCAGCTGGTGGGTTTTCGGCAGGTGAATGCAATTTGTACCCGGCGTCTTCCACATATACCCCACCGCATCGAGACGAACATAATCGGCGCCCTTGTTCAGGTAATCCAGCAATACGCCCACCATGCGAATCAGCACGTCAGGATTGGCAAAGTTAAGGTCGATTTGGTCGGCGCTAAAGGTGGTCCAGATAAAGCGCGTTTCACCATCAGCCATCTCAAACGGCGTCAGTAATGGCGAGGTACGAGGGCGCGTCACGGCGCTGAGATCGGTGGCCGGTGGCATGCTGATAAAGAAGTCATCCCAGCCAGGATCCTGCGCCAAAAAGTGGCGGAACCATTGGCTGTGCGCCGACATATGATTACAGACAAAATCGAACATCAACCGGGTTTCACTGTGCAGCGCCGCAATATGCTGCCACTCGCCACAGAGAGGATTCACCTGGTGATAATCAATCACGGAGAAGCCATCGTCGGAAGAATAGGGAAAGAACGGCAGCAAATGCACCAGGTTGAAAGTGGATTGCAGATGCTGCTGATAGAAGTGCGAGAAGCTGGCGAGCGTGGGCTGATCGGGTTCACGGAACTGATCGGCGTAGCTGATCAGCACCACATCCTTCTCGTCCCAGTGGGCTTTGCGCGGCAGTTTAGCGGTATCGTGCGCTGCACGAATGTGGGAAAGCAGACGCTCACGTGCGGCGACGGGGAAGCGGCCTTCGTAAATCTCATCAAGTAGGGCGTTGATTATGTCCATCAGATCGTTGGGCCACGCGGAAGGTCATTTTTTCACACGGATTTTTTCAGCGTAGACGGATGAGGGGATTTATCAAATGTGTACGCGCGGAGCGAAGCTGTCTCCGCGCGTTATTCAGGGCTGGGCGTTAGCGTTTTTTGCCAAATGCTGCTGCCAGCGCATCACCCATCGCGCTATTGCCAGCTGGCGAATTAGCCGGCTTGCCGCGTGCTTTGTTATTGGCCGCGGGACGTGCATTCCCTTTGCCGCTGCTGCGATTATTGCCGCCGCGCGCATTGCTCTCGCCGGGCTGTTCGTCAAGACGCATGGTGAGGGCGATGCGCTTACGCTGCATATCCACTTCCATCACCTTCACTTTGACGATATCGCCCGCTTTCACCACCTGATGGGGATCTTCGACGAACTTGTCTGACAGTGAAGAGATGTGCACCAGACCATCCTGATGCACGCCGATATCCACGAAAGCACCAAAGTTGGTGACGTTGGTGACCGCGCCTTCCAGAATCATGCCCGGCAGTAGATCGTTCAGCGTTTCCACGCCTTCGGCAAACTGCGCGGTTTTGAACTCCGGACGCGGATCGCGCCCCGGTTTTTCCAGCTCTTTCATGATGTCGGTGACGGTTGGCAGACCAAAACGCTCGTCGGTGAAGTCGCGCGCGTTGAGATCACGCAACCCACCCGGATTGCCCATCAGCTCGCTCAGCGCCTGTTCAGTCGCGGCCAGAATACGTTCGACCAGCGGGTAAGCTTCCGGGTGCACGGTGGAGGCATCCAGCGGGTTATCGCCGTGATTGATGCGCAGGAAGCCGGCGCACTGCTCGTAAGCTTTTGGCCCAAGACGGCTGACTTTCAGCAACTGCTGGCGATTCTGGAAGCGGCCGTTCTCATCACGCCAGGTGACAATGTTCTGCGCCATCATGCGGGTTAAGCCTGCCACGCGCGTCAGCAAGGCGACTGAAGCGGTATTCAGATCCACGCCGACGGCGTTTACGCAGTCTTCCACCACCGCATCCAGCTTCTTCGCCAGCTGGCTTTGGCTCACATCATGCTGATACTGGCCGACACCGATGGATTTCGGATCGATTTTCACCAGCTCGGCCAGCGGATCCTGCAAGCGACGCGCTATGGAGACGGCGCCGCGAATGGAAACATCCAGATCCGGGAATTCCAGCGCGGCCAGTTCCGATGCGGAGTAGACCGATGCACCAGCCTCACTGACAATCACTTTCTGCGCGTTGATCTGCAAGAACTGCTTCTGCACGTCGAGGAAGAAACGCTCGGTTTCACGTGAAGCGGTACCGTTACCAATCGCCACCAACTCCACCTGGTGTTGGATGCACAGTGCTGCCACAACCGATGCGGCTTTCGCCACCTGCCCGGTGTGCGGATAGATGGTGTCATGTGCCACCAGTTTGCCGGTGGCATCCACCACGGCGACTTTCACGCCGGTACGCAGGCCCGGATCGAGGCCCATGGTGGCGCGCATGCCTGCCGGAGCCGCCATCAACAAATCGTGCAGGTTGCGGGCGAATACGTTAATCGCTTCATCTTCTGCGCGTTCGCGAATGGTGCCCATCAGTTCGGTTTCGAGATGCAGCAGCACTTTGATGCGCCAGGTCCAGCTCACCACCGCTTTACGCCAGCTGTCTGCCGGAGCATTGTTCAGACGCAGTTGCAGGTGATCGGCGATCAGCGTTTCACCGTGGCTTTCGCGCGGCGCTTCTTCGAATTGTGGATCGGCGTTCAGAGAGAGTTGCAGCACGCCTTCATTGCGACCACGGAACATCGCTAGCGCACGGTGAGAAGGAACGGTACTGAGAGGTTCGTGGTGATCGAAGTAGTCGCGGAATTTCGCGCCTTCTTCCTCTTTACCTTCCACCACACGCGCTACCAGATGCGCGTTTTTCCACAGATAATCACGCACTTTTGCCAGCAGCGTGGCGTCTTCGGCAAAACGTTCCATCAGGATATAACGTGCGCCATCCAGCGCTGCGCGCACATCGGCGACGCCTTTATCCGCATTCACATAGCTTGCAGCCAATGACTCGGGTTCCTGAGAAGGATCGCTCCATAGCGTTTCAGCCAGTGGCTCCAGGCCCGCTTCGATGGCGATCTGCCCACGCGTGCGACGTTTCTGCTTATAAGGCAGATACAGATCTTCCAATTCAGTTTTGTTCAGCGTGCCATTGATGGCCGTGGCGAGTTCTGGGGTGAGTTTGCCCTGCTCGTCGATGGATTTCAGAATTGACTGGCGGCGATCTTCCAGCTCACGCAGATAGCCAAGGCGGCTCTCCAGCTGACGCAACTGGGTATCATCCAGCCCACCGGTCACTTCCTTACGATAACGTGCGATAAACGGCACGGTGTTCCCTTCATCCAGCAAGCTTACAGCGGCGTCAACCTGGTCGGCGCGAGCCTTCAGCTCACTTGCGATAATCTGGCTCAGTGAATCTTTCATCATCATTAACAATGCTTACACAGGGTTGGAAAACAGGGGACAGTTATACGGATTGGGGCGGCAAATTGCCAGCCGGGGACAGGTGAATCCGTCTTTTTCTGAATGCAGCGCGCACATCGCTGTGCACACCTTGCTGAGAGCAAAGTAGTCGCTTATTGTTGGCCTCTTTGCAGTAACGATACCTTGTTATCACGAGTAGACGTCATGAAAACCCAACTGATTACCCGCGAAGGCTATAACAAATTACGTGCCGAACACGACTATTTGTGGAACGAGAAGCGTCCGGAAATCACCAAAATTGTCTCCTGGGCGGCCAGCCTTGGTGATCGTTCAGAAAACGCCGATTACACCTACAACAAGCGCCTGTTGCGGCAGATAGACCGCCGTGTGCGCTATCTGCGCAAATGCCTCGCCGATCTGAAAATTGTCGATTATGCGCCGCAACAGGAAGGAAAGGTGTTCTTTGGTGCCTGGGTTGAGGTGGAAAATGAACAGGGTGATGCAAAGAGATTCCGCATTGTGGGGCCGGATGAAATCTATGGCGATGCGGTTAAGGATTACATCTCCATTGATTCACCGATGGCCCGTGCGCTGATCAAAAAAGAGGTGGATGACGAAGTCGTGGTGAATACGCCGGAAGGACAGAAAGTCTGGTTTGTTAACTGCATCGAGTATGTGAAGAACCCAGAGTAAAAAAGAGGCGGAGAATAATGGCTTGGGTAAAAAAGCCTTGGGTGCAACTTATTCTCCGGTGGCGAAATGGGCTGGCGTAAAAGGGGAAGCGCCGCAGCATTGCCGCGCCTGAAAGATTTGGATTATTTGCCTGGCGTTGTCGCGGTGGTGGTCGATGTGCTGCTGGTGCCTTTGTCACCGCCGCCCATGGTAGCCAGTGCCACCCCTAACAGTGCACCCACGGCACCCACACCCATCGCGTCTGAATTGCCTTTGGCGGTAGTGGAGGCCTCGGCTCCCGCCGCTTCACCCGCGCTGGTGGCCGCATGAGCCTGAGAAAGGCTGACCAGCACCAGTACACTCAGCAAGACCGCAGTTTTTTTCATTTTTTTCTCTCCAAAGATGCGCAATATCAGCAGGAACCCTTGCAGTTTCTGAGATCGTTGTGCAGGAAGAAAGTGCTGATTACTGTCTGATTAATCAGACTTTATTTAACACTGGCATTATCTGGCGCGAGATGCGTATTGTTCCGAGAGCAGATGAGCACTGAAAACGAAAAGAGCCAGATATTATGCTGCGAATGATCGCCCATCGAATGATTCTGGCCTGTCGACTTAAGCCAAATGGCCCCAAATGCTGTGATAACGAGCGGTCTTCGGCCCTGTGATCCATTTTCGAAAAGAAAACCGCGTAAATTTTCGGATTAGCGCTAAGCGGCTGGAAAGCCCCGATAAAAAGCGGGAGACAACGCGCATTTCAGGGCTTAAATTAAATATAAGCTGCTGTTTAATATGCTTTGTAACAATTTCGGTTAGAATATAAACCATTAATAACTGTCACATGCAGGCATCTTTTTTACACAATATTGACTCAGGCAATGGCGCCTTTGGGAGTTGAACAATGCAAGAGAACTACAAAATTCTGGTCGTCGATGATGATATGCGTTTGCGCGCACTGCTCGAACGCTATCTCACCGAGCAGGGCTTTCAGGTGCGCAGTGTCGCCAACGCCGAGCAGATGGATCGTCTGCTAACTCGTGAATCATTCCATTTAATGGTGCTGGATCTGATGTTGCCAGGCGAAGATGGCTTGTCCATTTGCCGCCGTTTGCGCAGCCAGAGCAACCCGATGCCGATCATTATGGTGACGGCAAAAGGCGAAGAAGTGGATCGTATCGTTGGGCTGGAAATCGGCGCTGATGATTACATTCCGAAGCCGTTTAACCCACGTGAACTGCTGGCCCGTATTCGTGCCGTGCTGCGCCGTCAGGCCAATGAATTGCCAGGTGCGCCTTCACAGGAAGAAGCGGTTATCGCCTTCGGTAAGTTCAAATTGAACCTCGGCACGCGTGAAATGTTCCGTGAAGATGAGCCAATGCCGCTGACCAGCGGTGAGTTTGCAGTGCTGAAAGCACTGGTGAGCCATCCGCGCGAACCGTTATCACGCGATAAGCTGATGAACCTGGCGCGTGGTCGTGAATACAGTGCAATGGAACGTTCTATCGACGTGCAGATTTCCCGTCTGCGCCGCATGGTAGAAGAAGATCCGGCGCATCCACGCTACATCCAGACCGTTTGGGGTCTTGGCTACGTCTTCGTTCCGGACGGCAGTAAAGCATGAGGCGATTGCGCTTCTCTCCTCGCAGTTCGTTTGCCCGCACCCTGTTATTGATCGTTACCTTGCTGTTCGTCAGCCTGGTAACGACCTATCTGGTGGTGTTGAATTTCGCCATTCTTCCAAGTTTGCAGCAGTTCAATAAAGTCCTCGCTTACGAAGTGCGTATGTTGATGACCGATCGACTGCAGTTGGAAGATGGCACGCAACTGGAAGTGCCACCTGCCTTCCGGCGTGAAATTTATCGTGAACTGGGTATTTCGTTGTACACCAACGCAGCGGCAGAAGAGAGTGGCCTGCGCTGGGCACAGCATTACGAATTCCTTAGCGAGCAGATGGCGCAACAGCTGGGTGGCCCGACCGATGTCCGTGTCGAGGTTAACAAGAATTCCCCCGTGGTCTGGCTGAAAACCTGGTTGTCGCCAGACATCTGGGTGCGTGTGCCGTTGACTGAAATCCATCAGGGCGATTTCTCGCCACTGTTCCGCTACACCCTGGCGATTATGTTGCTGGCGATCGGCGGTGCCTGGCTGTTTATCCGCATTCAGAACCGACCCCTGGTCGACCTGGAGCATGCAGCGCTTCAGGTCGGTAAAGGCATCATTCCTCCTCCGCTGCGTGAGTATGGCGCATCGGAAGTGCGTTCCGTAACGCGAGCCTTTAACCAGATGGCGGCGGGCGTCAAACAGCTTGCCGATGACCGTACGCTGCTGATGGCGGGTGTCAGTCATGATTTGCGCACCCCTTTAACACGCATTCGTCTCGCCACCGAGATGATGAGTGAACAGGATGGCTATCTGGCCGAGTCGATCAATAAAGATATCGAAGAGTGCAACGCCATCATCGAGCAGTTCATCGACTATCTGCGCACCGGGCAGGAGATGCAGACCGAGCGCGCCGATCTCAACAGTGTGTTGGGTGAAGTGGTGGCGGCGGAAAGCGGCTATGAGCGTGAGATTGAGAATGCGGTGATGCCGGAAGAGTTGATGCTGGATATCAATCCGCTGTCGATTAAGCGTGCCGTGGCGAATCTGGTGGTGAATGCCGCGCGTTATGGCAACGGCTGGATCAAAGTCAGCAGCGGCCAGGAACTGAATCGCGCCTGGTTCCAGGTGGAAGATGATGGTCCGGGTATTAAGCCCGATCAGCTTCAGCATCTGTTCCAGCCTTTTGTACGTGGCGATAGCGCACGCAGCACCAGTGGCACCGGCTTAGGGTTGGCGATTGTGCAGCGTATTATCGACGCGCATGAAGGCTCGCTGGAGATAGGTGAGAGCGAGCATGGCGGATTGCGCATTCGCGCGTGGTTGCCGATACCGGAGAATAACGGTACGGCGTTAGTCAGCACGCATCACAGTTAACGCTTCGCTCAGATAAATGTGGAGCGATGACTGTTTCGCCTGCAGGCATCCGCGACTGGCTGCGTAGCCCTCAGCACCACAGTTGAAAAATCACGCCGCTTAAGACTGAGTATCAATGAGCCGCCATTTGGCGGCTCATTCACTTCACAACTGCGGGCCAGCCTGAACCAGCGCTTTGCCGGCATCGTTATCGGTATACTTCTCAAAGTTGGTGACAAAACGCTGCGCCAGACCCTGCGCGGCCTCATGCCACGCGGCTTCATCCGGCCAGCTGCGACGTGGATCCAGAATCGCATCATCGACTTTTTCCAGGGTCGCAGGCATCTGCAGGTTAAATACCGGTAGCGTTTCCATCGCTACGTCGTCCAGCTCACCCGCCAGAATCGCATTGATGATGGCGCGGGTATCTTTCAGTGAAATACGTTTACCGCTGCCATTCCAACCGGTATTCACCAGATACGCTTTTGCACCCGCCGCTTCCATACGCTTCACCAGCGCATCGGAATATTGCGTTGGATGCAATGTCAGAAAGGCCGCGCCAAAACAAGCTGAAAAAGTCGGCGTTGGCTGGGTGACACCACGCTCGGTGCCGGCCAGTTTGGCGGTAAAGCCCGACAGGAAGTGGTACTGGGTCTGTTCTGGCGTTAAGCGCGAAACCGGCGGCAGTACACCAAAGGCATCAGCGGTCAGGAAAATCACGCGCTGCGCATGGCCCGCTTTGGATACCGGCTGCACGATGTTTTCAATGTGCTCAATCGGATAGGAAACGCGCGTGTTCTCCGTTTTGCTGGCATCGGCAAAATCAACGCTGCCATCCGCTCGCACCACCACGTTCTCCAGCAGGGCATCGCGGCGGATGGCGCGATAGATTTCCGGCTCGGCTTTCTCTGACAGATTGATGGTTTTGGCATAGCAGCCACCTTCGAAGTTAAACACGCCATCATCATCCCAACCGTGTTCATCATCGCCAATCAGCTGGCGATCGGGATCGGTGGACAGCGTGGTTTTGCCGGTGCCAGACAGGCCGAAAAATACCGCAACGTCACCCGCTTTACCCACGTTCGCCGAGCAGTGCATTGACGCGATGCCTTTCAGCGGCAGCAGGTAGTTCATGATGGCGAACAGGCCTTTCTTCATCTCGCCGCCGTACCAGGTGCCGCCAATCAGCTGCATGCGTTCGGTGAGGTTAAAGGCGACAAAGTTCTCAGAGTGTAAACCCTGAGCCTGCCAGTCCGGGTTGGTGCATTGCGCGGCGTTCATCACCACAAAATCCGGCTTAAAGGAGGCCAGCTCGGCTTCATCAGGGCGGATAAACATGTTTTTGACGAAATGCGCCTGCCAGGCGACTTCCATCACAAAACGCACACTCAGGCGGGTGCCGGGATTCGCACCGCAGAAAGCGTCGATGACAAACAGACGTTTGCCAGAGAGTTGTGCGGTGCAGCGATCTTTCAGCGCCTGCCAGGTTTCCTGCGACAGCGGCTGGTTGTCATTTTTACCGTTGCCGACATCATTCCACCACAAGGTGTCACGCGTGGTGTCATCGCGCACGATGTACTTATCTTTTGGCGAACGTCCGGTAAAGATACCGGTATCCACGGCAATGGCGCCGCTCTGCGTCAGGGTGCCTCGCGCATAACCTTCAAGTTCCGGGCGGGTTTCTTCCTGAAACAGCGTATCAAAGTCAGGGTTGTACACCACTTCTGTGGTGCCGCTAATGCCCAAAGCGGCAAGGTCTTGCGATGTCAGGCCGTGAACGCGCATGTGGCTGCTCCTTAGATCGATGCTTCATAGCATTTTTATGAGGGGGTCTGCGTCCTGTCGTGCATGGCCGGACAGGGCAGATCGCGCGCAGTGTACACGTCTGAGCAGGGCGTAAAAGTGAAGAGAGGTAAAAATGCGAGCTGGAACGTGACAAGCAGTGAATTCTGCCAGTTAAGAAACTAAAGTCAGTGTAAGTTAGTTAAATTACGCGGAAGTTGATGGGTTAATTCCTGACAGAAATGCGGGCGGCGATGCCGCCCGTAGGGGAATTAGTGCAATTGATCGCTGTTATTTGTAGGTGAATTACGAATCGCAGCAATGTCTACGGCATCGTAAACATAATGCGAACCGCAATAGTCGCAGTGCATATCGATCTTGCCATCCTCTGCAAGGATTTCGTCCACTTCTTCAACCGGCAGTGTGTTCAGTACTTCGCCACAGCGCTCGCGTGAACAGGTGCATTTGAAACTGACCGGGGTCGGATCAAACACCGTGGCCTCTTCCTGATGATACAGGCGCCACAGCACATCCGTCGCGGGCAGCTCAATCAGCTCTTCGCTCTTCACGGTTTCGGTCAGAGTGGCCAGATGATTAAAATCATCCTGGCTCGGCTCTTGTGCAGGCAGTACCTGCAACAGAATACCGGCGGCGCCTTTATCGCTGGTACGAATAAACAGGCGAGTTGGCAACTGCTCAGAACGCATGAAGTAATCTTCCAGGCAGCCAGCCAGCGTATCGGCTTCCAGACCGACGACACCCTGATAACGCTCGCCTTTTTCCGGAGAAATGGTGATGACCAGATAGCCGTTGCCCACCATCTCTTTTAGGCTGCTACCCGGTGTTATATCGGCATCTTCCTTCACGCGTGCAACGCCACGCAATTCCTGCTTGTTGTTGCCATTGATCACCGCCAATGTCAGTGGACCATCGCCCTGTAACTGAACGGTGATGTCGCCATCAAATTTCAGCGTTGCGGTCAACAAGCTGGTCGCGACCAGCAATTCACCCAGCAGGTTTTTCACCGGTTCGGCGTAGTCGTGGTTTTTGACAATCTCACGCCAGGTTTCGGATACGTTGACCAGCTCGCCGCGAACGGCGACATTTTCGAACAGGTAACGGTGCAGTTGATCTTGAACAGACATAGTGTTTCTCTCGTTGGGGCGACGGTTATTCATCGCCCGACAATTTAAATTTCATCAGATCGCGGCGCTCTTTTTTATCCGGGCGGCGATCGGGGTGCGGCATGGTCAGAGCATTCATTTTGCGTGCCAGCGCCGTTTTTTCACGCTTCTCAATGCTGGCGGCGGTCTCCGCATACATCTCTTGCGCCTCAGTAGCAGGGCGACGTTGATCGCCAATCGCGGTGATCACTACCGTTCGCTCATCGTTGCCCTGACGCAGCGTTAACTCGGCATGCAATTCCACGGTTTTACTCGGCTTGCTACGCTGGCCGTTGTAATGCACTTTACCGCCTTCGATCATTTCGCGAGCCAGCGCGCGCGTTTTATAAAAACGTGCAGCCCACAGCCATTTATCGAGGCGGACACCTTCGCTGGTTTTTTCTTTCATTGCGGCTCCTGCTTTAACGCAGCGTTTCACACAACTGGCGATAGTCTCGCACTGCAGCATGACGCTGGAAAGATTGATCGGGCCGACCGGAATCCGGATTGCTGACGCCTAAACACCAGCGAATGCCCCAGCGTGCCGCCGCATCGAGGATCGCTTCGCTGTCATCAATAAACAGCGTGCGCTCGCTATCGAATGCAGTTTGCTGCTGAACGGCCTGCCAGAGACGTGGATCCTCTTTCGGATACCCAAAGGTATGGGTAGAAAGTAATAAATCAAGGTGGGGAGCCAAACCGGTTTGCTCCAGCTTTACCTCGAGGTTGTACGGATGCGCATTGGTCAGCAAAATGGTGCGTTTACCCGCAGCACGTAGTGCCTGGAGTAGCGGCAACGTATCCTCGCGCATGGCGGCACGGTGACGTTTTTCCCATGTCATGGCGCGGATATCTAAGGCCAGTTCTTGCGACCAGTAATCAAGACAATACCAGTTTAGCGTATGCACTACGGCTTGATACTTTTGCTGAATCAGCTGATGTGCCTCGGCCAGCGTGATATCACGCTCGCGGCTCAGGGTTTCAGGAACGTGTTCCAACCAGAAATGGCGGTCGAAGGCGAGATCGAGCAGCGTGCCATCCATATCCAGCAGCACGGTATCAATCCCGGACCAGTTTAGCGTCATCGTCATACTCTCTCGCCCTAAAAAATAGGGCGACAGGGTAGCACAGAAGGGAAGGGCTCAGAACAGTGAGCGCACGCTCTGCATAGTGCTCAGATTGTGATTGAAGCACTTGTCGTAATACTGCTGAATTTCCACCATGCGCAGGCGATTACGATGCACACGTCGCAGGGCCAGTAGCCCATTGGTGACGCCGCAGAGGATCAGCACCAGCATCAATAATGCGGTACCGAGGTATCGCCATTGCGCCATCGCATCCGGTTCATTGTGCAACGCAATGTGGCGTGTGCCGTTAGCGTCAGTGGTGATGCTGGTAATGATGCCGTTGGCAGCAAACGGCGTGTGCAACAGCATGCCGGACATGCGTTGTAATTCGCGCCATTGCGATGGTGCATCAAGATCAAACAGCGACACGGAAGGCTGTGGCTGATTCACCATCTGACGACCCTCATCACTCACTATCAGGAAGCCGCCCGGTGGTGGGCTATTCAGATTTTCTGCTGCACGACGGGTTTCACGCGAGAAGAATGTCGAGGTCGCGGTATTCACCAGGTTCTCCAGCGCTTCCGCACTGACCGGGCGTAACAGCACGTTCATGCCGTTAAGCTTGCCGGAATCTGCGCGGTGGATCAGTGAATCCCAATCCTTAGCATTGCCCAGATTCACCAGGGCATTTTTCAGCCGGACGCAATCTTGCTGCTGGCTGCACAGATCCTGTGTTTTCAGCACTAAATCAGAGAAATCATCCAGCAGAATCATGCCCGATTTCTGTATCGCGGAGGCGAGCTGTGGATTGAGTTTCGGATCGGTGTTGGTTTCCGGATGCAGCTGACGTGTGGTGGTATCAAGCAGAGCGGCAGCTTTATCGATGATATCCGACTGCGGCTGCGGCAGAGGTGCTGCGTTATTCCAGTAAATGGCTGAGCAATCGAACGGCATATACGCATAGCTGCGATTGCTTTGATAGTTGCCCGGTACGGAACACATGCCGGTTCCGCTCACCTTCAGGTTGTCACCGATGTGCAGCGGCAGGGCGTTGAGTTTATCCACGCTATTCACTTCAATGCTTTCGGTGCCTTTTACCCATGCGAGGCTGAGCTTGATTGGCATACTGAGCGGAATCCAGGTAAACAGCATCACCAGCACCACCAGCGAACCACATGCCAGCACCAGATTTTTGCGCCAGCGCTGAACTGGGAAGTTGCGAACTTCATCGTGCAGGGAGAGGAAACGCCCCTGTCGCACCACTTGCCGATTCAGATAGATGTCGACATCCGTCACCTGGCCCAAATCGTGCGCCACATAGGGTTGCCAGTGGGCGGGATAAATTAAATCGATAATGCCCAGCGAGATATTGCTCTGCTCCTGATTGGATTCACCAAACAGGCCCCAGCGTTTCGGTGCTCCGCGCAAGCAGTGCACATCGCGCAGCCCTTTTTCACCCGGGAAGCGGTAAAGGAACCACAAGCTAACCGCAATCATTGCGCAGGCTGACAGGGCAATCCACAGCATCAGGCTTCCGGGCAGCACCAGGCTGAGTAAGAACAGCAGGAAGGCAAAGCAGATAACAATGGCCTCGCGCGTGCCATCCGGCCGCGATAGACGGTATTCTTCCGGCGACTCTTTACGCACTTGCAGCAACTCGACATTTTCGCTCTCCTCTTTACGAATAGAGGCGTTGGTCGACATTGAGCGCACCAGCGGCGGCAAGGCGGGTTGTTCTACGGCATAGTTTACTAACGAGTGACCGTTGAGTGAGATCACCAGCGGCAGCGTTTGAGTGCGGATCAGCTCAACATAATTCTCTTCCGCAATGTACTGCTCCCACAGCGGTGGCAGATGCACTTCCACTTCATCGAGGTAGTAGCGCCATTGATGCGCATCATCCGTTGAGAGACCATAGCGAGTGATGGAACGTGTGACAGGATAAACATTGCTGCTCTGCGCCGTGAGCGTCAGGGATTCGGTTTCACGCGACTTCTTTGAGGAGCGGGCAGTACTCTGTTTTTGCTGTTTCGCCAGGGACGCAATGTACGCTTCAATAGCATGACGTTCTTCATCAGTGAGTTTGCGGCAGGGGGGGCTTATAAACGGCAGCGGTTTCGCCAACGGCGGACGATGCCGCATAGCGTACCAATAACCTATTCCTGCTATCAGAGAGCAGGCCAGCATGACAGCCAGAATGGTGATAAAAGTGCTCATGCTTTGCTCAATCCAGCCAAAAAACTGCCTTCACGTTTACGATGTGCTCCCGATGGAACCATTATTACCAGTCAATTTTGGCGAGCAGAAGTCATTCTTACAAGAAAAAACTCAGATAAAATAACGCGCAAAATCATTGAATTATAATTTATTAGATTATTCCTTAATGGGATGTTAACCACAGGACACTCAATTAAATATCGGTATTTTCTGAATTTAACAAGGCCCCATTGACTTATTGTGAAAATTTAAGTGTATAGATAACAATAAGTTGTTAGCAGGCGTAAGCAAATGTGTGTCACGATGCTTTCCCTGCGCTGCGTGTCGCACATTGCTGCGGGCTTCGGTATGCTGGCGTCATCGCGATTCACAAGGCTGTGCTAAGTTTGAGGCTGATATGAAAACTCCAATGAAAAAACCTGACATCCTCAACGTGGAAGCGGTGGCCCGCTCCCGCTTGTTTACTATTGAAGCGGTTGATCTCGCTTTCAGTAACGGTGCACGCCGTGTCTATGAGCGTATGAAACCTTCCAACCGGGAAGCGGTGATGATTGTGCCGATTCTGGGTGATGATGTGATCCTGATTCAGGAATATGCCGTGGGGCTGGAAAGCTATGAGTTGGGTTTTCCTAAGGGGTTAATTGACCCAGGCGAAAGCGTGTTTGAAGCCGCAGACCGTGAGTTAAAAGAAGAAGCCGGCTTTGGTGCCCGAAAACTCGAAGCGCTGGGTAAACTCACTATGGCTCCGTCTTACTTCTCCAGCAAAATGAACATTGTGGTGGCTGAGGGGTTGTATGAAGAGAAGCTGGAAGGGGATGAACCTGAACCGCTGATTGTGCACCGCTGGCCGCTCAATAACCTACTGGCGTTGCTGGACGAGCCAGATTTCGGCGAAGCCAGAAATGTCAGTGCACTGTTCCTGGTGCGTGAGTGGCTGGTGAAGCAGGGACGATTGACCTACTGAATACGACAAGTGCGCAATAAAAAAGCCGGCGAATACGCCGGCTTTTTTGATCAGAACAGTTCGTGGCTTTGGCCGTTGTCCATGAGTGTGGTGCCCACATCATGCACTGAATACTCCGTTGGCTGAGTGCCATTGATGAAGTACTCCTGACGGGTATTGCCGCCACCGTTGGCCAGCTTGCCCGTACCGCGATCGATCGTCACAGTGACAACGCCATCTGGCGGTGTCAGCGGCTGTACCGGCACGCCATCCAGCGCAGATTTCATGTACTCATCCCAGGCAGGCTGAGCACTCTTCGCGCCGCCTTCATAGCCAGAAATCTGGTCAGGAATCGCGCCTGACATGGTCGAGCGGCCCAGCGCGCGTGAATCATCAAAACCAATCCACACTGAGGTCACGACACCAGGGCCGTAACCCGAGAACCACGCATCCTTTGAACTGTTGGTGGTACCGGTTTTTCCGCCAATATCGTTACGCTTCAGGTCACGACCCGCACGCCAGCCTGTCCCCATCCAGCCTGGCTCACCGAACACGTTGGAGTTCAGTGCGCTTTTGATCAGGAACGACAGCGGTGTATTAATCACATGCGGTGCGTATTGCTGGTCACCTGCGGGTTGCGGCTGAGCAGGCACTTGCTCCAGCTCCGGCTGTGGCACCGCCTGATTCTGCGATTGATCGGAGGTCGCGACGTTTTCCACGCTCTCTTCGCTCAACGCCAGCGATTTTTTGGTATCACCGTAGATCACCGGCAGATTGCACTGTGGGCAGGCAATCTTCGGTTTCTCTTCGAACATTACGCCGCCTTGTTCATTCTCAATTTTGGTAATGAAGTAAGGATCGACAAGGAAGCCGCCGTTAGCCATCACGGCATAACCGCGCACCACCTGCATTGGGGTAAACGAAGCCGCACCCAGTGCCAGCGATTCGGTATGGATGATGTTCTGTGCTGGGAAGCCGAAGCGCTGCAGATACTCTGCGGCGTAATCCACACCCATCGCACGCATCGCACGTACCATCACCACGTTTTTCGACTCACCCAGGCCCTGACGCAAGCGGATAGGCCCCGCATAGGTCGGCGGTGAGTTTTTGGGGCGCCAGTCGGCTCCGGCACCCGCATCCCAACGTGAAATAGGCACATCATTCAGAATGGAAGCCAGCGTCAGTCCACGGTCCATCGCGGCGGTATACAAGAACGGTTTGATGTTTGAACCAACCTGACGCAGTGCCTGTGTCGCACGGTTGAACATACTCTGGTTGAAGTCGAAACCACCGACCAGCGCGCGTACCGCACCGTCTTCTGGATTGAGCGAGACGAGGGCCGAGTTGACCAGCGGCACCTGACCTAACCACCAATCGTTATCGACTTTACGCACCCAAATCTGCTGGCCTGCCTGCAGTACCTGCGTCACGCTGCGGGGCGTCGGGCCTTGTAGCGTGTCGGATTTGTAAGGACGCGCCCAGCGAACGCCCGCCATACTCAGAGAGACGCTGCTGCCGTCTTTCATCATCGCGGTGGCTTCATCGGCCGTGGCAGTGGTCACCACGGCGGCATTCAGTGGACCGTAGGTCGGCAGATCTTTCAGCGCGTTTTGAATGCGGCTCTTATCCCAGCTTGCTTCGCCCACTTTCCACAGCACGTTGGTCGGGCCGCGATAACCATGACGCATGTCATACGCCATCACGTTATTGCGAACAGCTTGTTGTGCGGCCTCCTGCAGATGACGCGTGACGGTGGTATACACTTTGTAGCCATCATCGTAAGCGGCATCACCATAGCGTTTCACCATCTCCTGACGCACCATTTCGCTCAGATAAGGTGCGGAGAAGGCAATTTCGGGACCATGATAGGTTGCGACCAGCGGCGTGTTGCGCGCGGCATCATATTGCTGCTGCGTGATGTAATTCTGGTCAAGCATACGCGCCAGTACCACATTACGACGCGCCAGCGCGCGCGCATGAGAGTAAAGCGGGTTAAAGGTTGACGGTGCTTTCGGCAGACCGGCAATCATCGCCATCTCACTCAACGAAAGCTGATCAACCGGCTTACCGAAATAGACCTGTGCAGCCGCTCCGACACCATAGGCGCGGTAACCCAGATAAATTTTGTTGAGGTAGAGCTCGAGGATTTCATCCTTGCTCAGCAGTTGTTCAATGCGAATCGCCAGGAACGCTTCCTTGATCTTACGCATCAGCGTGCGTTCAGGGCTAAGGAAGAAGTTACGCGCCAGCTGTTGCGTAATGGTACTGGCACCCTGCGAAGCATGGCCGGACACCAGCGCGACGCTGGCAGCACGGAAAATGCCCACCGGGTCGACACCATGGTGCTCATAGAAACGGCTGTCTTCGGTTGCAATGAACGCTTTGATCAGCTCAGGCGGCATCTGTTGCAAGGTGAGCGGCACGCGGCGCTTCTCACCGTACTGGGCGATCAGTTCGCCATCCGCGCTGTAAACCTGCATTGGGGTTTGCAAACGCACGTCTTTCAGCGTGTTCACATCAGGCAGCTGCGGCTCTATGTATTTGTACAAACCATAAACCGTGCCTGCTCCCAGCAGAATGCAACACACTGTAAGAATCAATAAATACTTTACGAACTTCACCTGAGAATTCCCATCTGTTGTCGTTTGGGCAGTTTATAAACAATCGCGCGGTAGTATAAAGGCAAGCCTGACGCTTTGATATACCCGTCATACTTCGAGCGGCAGCTATGTCGGCTGCGCGAGCTCACCTTAGACGCTGACTTCGGTAAGCGCCTGAGTAATAGTTCGTTTTCCGCCTTGCCGCCACTCGAAAGATTGAGGGTCTCTCTTTTTTTACCTTAAAAGATAAGGAGATCGCGCATATGGCTTTTCAGCGCTGGCAAATTGGATTGGACATCCAAAACGGGCAACTTTGCGCCCTGGGCATTGAACGCCGACGTCATGGCTGGCAGTTACGCCATTGGTGGCAGCAACCGCTGCCGCACGATACGTTACGCAACGGCGTGTTGCAAACTACCCCACTGTTACAGGAGATGTTGACGCGCTGGCAGCGCCATCTGCCGAAACGCTATTCACTGCGAGTTGGCTTGCCCCCGCAACTGGTGTTGCAGCGAACATTGCCGCTGCCAGAAACCTCGCTCAGTGAGCCAGCAATGAGCCGTTATGTGGCATCCTCGGCGCCACGCTTGTTTCCGGTTGAACCCGCCACGCTGTCGATTGACTACCGCTCGGCACGCAATGCAACGCAACTGTGCATTACGGCGGCTCGGCGTGAAGTGATTGCGCAGTGGCTGGCGCCGTTAAAGGAGGCTGGCCTGCGACCCGATGTCTTTGAACTGAGCAGCCTGGCGTTGACCCAAATCGCCATGCGCATGCCGCTGCATCGTGACCAACTTTTAATCCATCCGCTTAGCGATCACTGGCTATGGACGTTAGCCGGTGAGCCGGGCACATCAGGCGCGGCCACAGAGCCTCTAACGCTGGCGAAACTGCGTGATACCTTCCCTCAGGCATCCTCCATCTTTTGCACCTCGACCTACAGCCTGGCTGAACCCAGCGTGGCGCACTGTCAACCGCTTTCATTACTGCATTACCGGCAGCCGCCATTGCCCGCGCACGAAGGGGAATTTGCCATTGCGCTGGGTCTGGCGCTGCGCCCGGAGGATGCATGATGCTGGCCGTCAATTTATTACCCTGGCGCGTCCGGTTGCAGCAGCGCCGCCGCCAGCAAAGTTTTTCCCTGCTGGGATGCGTCCTGCTGGCGACTGTAATGATGGTGCTGTCGTTATGGTGGCGCGGAAGCCAGACACAGGGCCAGATGCACAGGACGTTGGCGGATATCAGCCAACAGCATGAAGCGTTGCAACGCCAGTTGACGCGACAGCAACTGCTGCTGCAGCAACGCGATGAGCTATTAGAGACGCAGCGGATACGGCAGCGTAAAAAGGATGAGCATCAGCGCTGGCAACAGTTCTGGCTGCGCTTGCCAATGTTGATGCAGGACACGCTTTGGCTCAAACGGGTGGAGCGGCGCCAGGGCGTCTTGCTGTTCGAGGGGCAGGCGCAGAGCATGATGGCGATCCAGGATTTTCGTCATCAATTGATGCGGCAGCCGCTGTTTGCCACGGTTAAACCGGCCAGCGTGCAGCGCCAAACCGCTGGGCACTATCGATTTGTCTTGCGCGCGCGGATGCAGGAGAACATCGGTGAATGATGCATTACAGCGCTGGCTCGCTTTAGCCCTGATGTGGCGGATTGCCTGCCTGTTAGGCATGTCTCTGCTGCTGATGCTTATGGCGTGGTGGATTTTGCTTCGCCCGCAGCAACAGGTCCATGCTGCCCAATTACGCCAGCAGGCGGTGATGTCACAACAGATGATGCAGCGTCAGCAGCTATTGGCTGCACGACCTGCCATCAACGTACTCGAACAGGAAATCGCACGGTTACAGCAACCCATGAGTGGCGTCACTGAGCAAGCTACGCTTGAAGCTTTGATCACCGCGCGCGGCGATCAACTGGAAAGCTGGCTACCGGATAATCAGCCGCAGCAGTTACAGCTGCGGCTCGGCTGGACGCAATTTGTTCCGCTGTTTTCTGAGCTGTCATTGACTCGCCTGCCTGTACCGCAGCGCTTTGAACTCAAAGAAGAGCAGGGAGCGCTGAACACACAGCTGTGGCTGGAGGATGGAGATGCGCCATAGTGCATGGCTGTTAGTGCTGTGGAGCGGCTTTACGCTGGCACGCGATCCCTTTCAGCCGCTGCCCGAGGTGCAATGTCGGATGCAGGTAGCTGAACCTGATGGCTGGCGGTTGCAGGGCATTATCGGTACTCCCACGCGCTATGTTGCCTGGCTACGCTCACCAGAAGGAAAAAATCATCGGCTTGGCCCTTCGGCTCGGTTACCGCGCTCAAGCTGGCAGGTGGCAGCATTAACCGCGAATAGCATGACCTTGCATGTCGCGCAAAGCTGCCCGCCGCAGCAAATCATCTGGTCTATAAAAGGAGGATATTATGAAATGGATGACACTACTGCTGTGCCTGAGTTTGAGCCTGCCCCTGCAGGCAAATGAAGAACGCTTGAGCCTGGTGTTTGATGATGCCCCCGTTGAACGTATTTTGCAGGCGCTGGCAGATTATCAACAAACCAACCTGCTGATTGCACCTGGCGTTGAAGGGCGCTTATCACTGCGCCTGGAAAATGTAGGATGGGAACGCGCACTGGCGCTGGTGACCCGGCTGGCAAAACTCACCGTAGTGCAGGAAGAGGGCGTGCTGCTGGTTTATCCCGAAAGCTGGCAACAGATGCAGACACAACAGGCGAAAACAGAACATGAGGAGCGGCAACAGCAACTTCCTCTCGAACAGCAGTCCGTCACGCTGCATTACGCCAATGCCAGCGATGTCTATCGTAGTCTGCAAGCGGAGCGTTCACTCCTCACTTCACGCGGCAGTGTCACGGTCGATAGCCGCACCAACAGCTTGTTATTGCGTGACACCGCCGCCGCGTTGCGTGACGCCTCGCGCTGGTTGCGCGCGCTGGATATGCCACTCGAACAGGTCGAGTTGTCTGCCCACATCATCACCATCAATGAAGAGCATCTGCGTGAGTTGGGAGTGAACTGGCACACCGCACCTGCCCAAAGTGTGACGGCAGCCTTGCATCATCCACAGCTGGAGATCCCATTGGCGGTAAATAATCCTGCTTTGCGCGCGGGCGTTACGCTGGGTCAGGTCAGTGGCGGATTGCTAAATCTGGAACTCAGCGCGCTTGAGCAGGAGAACCAAATTGAAATCATCGCCAGTCCACGGCTTTTTACCTCTCATCAGCAAACCGCTTCCATTAAACAGGGAACCGAAATTCCTTACGAGGTGAAGTCGGGCAGCAGTGGTGCAACGGCGATTGAATTTAAAGAGGCAGTGTTAGGGATGGAAGTGACGCCCATGGTGCTGGGGAATGGACGGATTCAGTTAAAACTGCGCTTAAGCCAGAACATGCCGGGGCGCAGCCTGAACGTGGGTGAAAGCAGCGTGCTGAGTATTGATAAGCAGGAAATTGAAACCCAGGTGACGCTGCGTGATGGCGAAACGTTGGCGCTGGGCGGGATTTTTCAACAACAGCGCATGCAGACCGAGCAGCGGGTACCTTGGTTGGGTGAACTGCCCCTATTGGGAACGCTGTTCCGTCAGCAAACCAAAGAACATAAAAAGAAGGAGTTGGTGATCTTCATTACCCCCAGACTGGTCAGGGAAGCAGCGCTTACAGCCGGATAAAGCGGAAAATTCACTCTGATTTGCCATCTGCGTTGACGCAGGGCAGGAATTAGCTTACAAGGTTTAGCGATTTTTAAAACGGTGTAGCGGAACGCGGCAGGATAACCTTCCGATGGGCGTCAGTCACAAGCGATACTGGCGTCAGAATATATTTTCCTTAAATAATTTGAGTTAAAGCGCGGTGGTGAAAGCGTTCATTTCTAAGCTTATTTCTGTAAGTTTCAGGGATGAAAAGACACAGCCAACGCGCATGCTGCTTGAAGTGTGAAGGAAACAGGAGGGGCGTTACCGTCTCGCGAACCACAGACCGGTCCTGTTACAAGGTCGCCGGGGCCAATTTATTCGGTTGCCAAACGGCCATGAGTGTTGAGATAATTTTCCGTCTGACTCTTGTTAATGCTCATGAGGTCTCAGTTCCTGTCCCGCCAGCACTATGCTGAACGCGGGGTATCATCAACGAATTCTTAGTAATACCGATAAAATGGCAGAGAAACGCAATATCTTTCTGGTTGGGCCGATGGGTGCCGGCAAAAGCACTATTGGTCGTCAGTTAGCTCAGCAACTCAATATGGAATTTTTCGATTCCGATCAGGAAATTGAGCGACGTACCGGAGCGGATGTAGGCTGGGTATTTGATGTGGAAGGCGAAGACGGTTTCCGCGATCGCGAAGAGAAGATCATTAATGAACTCACCGAGAAACAAGGCATTGTCCTGGCGACCGGTGGTGGTTCTGTCAAATCCCGTGAAACCCGCAATCGTCTCTCCGCCCGCGGCGTGGTCGTTTATCTTGAAACGACTATCGAGAAGCAACTTGCTCGTACACAGCGTGATAAAAAACGTCCGTTGTTGCAGGTTGAAGAGCCACCGCGCGAAGTACTGGAAGCTTTAGCTGGCGAACGTAATCCACTTTATGAAGAGATCGCTGACGTCACTATTCGCACTGACGATCAAAGTGCAAAAGTTGTCGCCAATCAGATCATCAACATGCTGGAAAAAAATTAATCCAGCGCCCTGACGGCTCAGCAATAGGTATCGGTCATCATGGAGAAGATCACTGTCTCACTCGGGGATCGTAGTTACCCCATCACCATCGCTGCCGGACTGTTTAACGATCCGGCTTCTTTTTGGCCGCTAAAAGCAGGCGATAACGCCATGCTGGTGACCAATGAGACGCTTGCCCCGATCTACCTCGACAAGCTGTCAGCACTGCTTTCGCAGGCGGGCGTGAAGGTGGATCAGGTGATTTTACCTGATGGTGAAAAGTACAAGACGCTCGCTGTGATGGACGATGTCTTCACCGCGCTGCTGCAGAAACCGCATGGACGTGATACCACGTTAATTGCGCTCGGCGGCGGTGTGATTGGTGATCTCACTGGGTTTGCTGCTGCGAGCTATCAACGCGGTGTGCGCTTTATCCAGGTACCGACAACGCTGCTGTCTCAGGTCGACTCTTCGGTCGGCGGTAAAACAGCCGTCAACCATCCGCTGGGCAAAAACATGATTGGTGCCTTCTACCAGCCAGCCTCAGTGGTGGTCGATACCGATTGCCTGGCTACGCTGCCGGCGCGCGAATTAGCGTCTGGTCTGGCGGAAGTGATCAAATACGGCATTATCCTCGATGGCGAGTTCTTCCAGTGGCTGGAGCAGCATCTTGATGCTCTGCTGGCACTGGATCAGCAAGCCCTGGCCTACTGCATCCGTCGCTGCTGTGAACTCAAAGCTGAAGTGGTTGCCGCCGATGAGCGTGAAAACGGTCAACGCGCACTGCTCAATCTGGGCCATACTTTTGGTCATGCGATTGAAGCGCACATGGGCTATGGCAACTGGTTACACGGTGAAGCGATTGCGGCAGGCATGGTGATGGCTGCGCGTACCGCTGAACGTCTGGGACAGTTCTCTGCAGCGGATACCGATCGCATTATCGCGCTATTTCTGCGTGCCGGTTTACCGGTGCACGGCCCGGAAAGCATGCAAGCAGAAGCGTATCTTCCGCACATGATGCGCGATAAGAAAGTGCTGGCGGGTGAAATGCGTTTGGTGCTGCCTCTCGCAATTGGCCGCTCTGAAGTGCGCGCAGGTGTGGCACATGATATGGTGCTGGCTGCGATTAACGATTGTATAAAATACTGAAGATATCCGGAATAAGTTGAGCTGCAGCAAGGTGAGCATTGCATGCATTCCAGGCGCTGATGTGAGTGAGCGTCTGGATAATAAAGTGCAACCAACGCCGTTTCAGCTTGAGTATGACGGGTAGAGTGGTGATGCGGTGCGTGGGAAGCGTGCCGTTTTACGGAGGAGGCTAGATGGATGAGTTCAAACCGGAAGACGAGTTAAAACCTGATGCCAGTGACCGCCGTCCTACGCGGCCACGCAAAACGTCTTCTGCGCCGAAAGTGAAGGTACCTGTTTCTCGTCAGCATATGATGATGGGGATCGGCATACTGGTTCTGCTGTTGGTAGTACTGGGCATCGGTTCGGCATTGACCGGTCCAGATGAAAAGAAACTAGCGACCACTGCTAATAATGGCAATGCGGCGCCGACGGCAACCGGTGGTGAAAAGAACATCGACCTTTCCGGCTCGACGTCCATGAGCGGCCAGCAAAACGCCACGCCTTCAGCGGAAGGAAACGCACCACAGACGTCAGCTGCATCATCCTCGCCAGCAAGCAGCGATTCCAACTCGATTTCTATGCCAGCGGTGTCTTCAACACCGACACAGGCTGCGCCTGTCGATACGCCAGCCAATCAGCAACGTGTGACGCTGCCGGGCGATCTCAACAGTGTGTTGAGCAACCAGCAAGGTCAGGTTGATAACGCCGCACAGGGTGCGCAAGGCAACAGTTCACTGCCCACTGCGCCTGCTACGGTGAGCGGTAACGGTAAAGCGATAACGCCTCCGGCGATGCGCTCTGAAATACCTGCGCGTGCTAATAGCAACGGTTCACGTGAAACGCACAGCAACACCGCGCATAAAGCGCCGGCCACGTCGAAACCAGTCGCCGGAGCAAAAGAGAATAAAACACATACCACCGCCGCACACAATGCACCTGTGAGTGCCAGCAGCGGTGCCAGTAAGTCACTGCCAACCGGTGGCAGCTACACGCTGCAGTTGAGCGGTGCGTCGAAAGAAGAGAGCCTGAATGCCTGGGCGAAGAAACAAAATCTGAGCGGTTATCATGTGTATAAAACCACGCGTAACGGTCAGCCCTGGTATGTGTTGGTCAGCGGTGCTTACGCTACGCCAGCCGATGCCAAGCGCGCAGTGGCATCACTGCCTGCTGAAGTTCGTGCGGCAAATCCGTGGGTAAAACCGTTGAGTCAGGTGAAGAAAGAAAGTCAGTAATTGATGTGGGGCTGCGATCATGCGGCCCCGTTTAAAGCGCAAAGCTGCTGTCGGTTCCACCACAGCCCATAATTAAGATGTAATAACCACGACAGCATGAAGAAAAATCGCGCTTTCCTTAAATGGGCCGGAGGGAAATACCCGCTGCTTGACGATATCCGTCGTCATTTGCCACAAGGTGACTGTTTAGTCGAACCTTTTGTGGGTGCCGGTTCCGTGTTCCTCAACACCGATTATGATCGCTATCACCTGGCGGACATCAACGGTGACCTGATCAATCTCTATAACATCGTTAAAAACCGCACGGTTGAGTTTATTGAAGACGCGCGGCAGCTGTTCACGCCTGAAGGTAATATCGCAGAGACCTATTACGCGCAACGTCTGGCCTTTAACGCCAGCAAAGATGAATATCAGCGTGCATTACTGTTTCTCTATCTCAATCGGCATGGCTATAACGGTTTGTGCCGTTACAATCTGCGCGGTGAGTTCAATGTGCCTTTTGGTCGTTATCGCAAACCTTACTTCCCGGAAGCGGAGCTGTTGTGGTTTGCCGAACGGGCGCAAAAAGCGACCTTTGTCTGTGAATCGTACGATGTTACTCTGAACAACGCCCCTGCTGGCTCAGTGGTTTATTGCGATCCGCCGTATGCGCCCTTGTCGGCGACGGCGAACTTTACCGCGTACCACACCAATAGCTTTAGCCTGCGCGAGCAGCAGCATCTGGCCGAGCTGGCAAATAAGCTGGCACATGAAAACAGCATACCGGTGCTGATTTCCAACCACGACACGCTGCTCACGCGTGAGTGGTATCAGAATGCGGTTTTACACGTAGTCAAAGCCCGGCGTTCCATCAGCCGAAGCATAAGTGGTCGCACTCAGGTTGACGAACTGCTGGCGCTTTTCCGCTAGCCTGTTTCGTCCGCGACCAACGCATTACGCCAGCTCTGGCTGGCGCACAAAATTGGGAGAATCGGATGAAACAATTTTTGCTGGCCCCTTCAATTCTTGCTGCTGACTTTGCTCGCCTGGGCGAAGATACCGCCAAAGCGCTGGCAGCAGGCGGGGATGTGGTGCATTTCGACGTGATGGATAACCACTATGTGCCTAATCTGACCATGGGGCCAATGGTGCTGAAAGCGCTGCGCGACTATGGCATTACGGCACCGATTGATGTGCATCTGATGGTGAAGCCGGTGGATGCACTGATTCCAGAGTTCGCTAAAGCGGGCGCGACTTACATTACCTTCCATCCTGAAGCCAGTGAGCACGTTGACCGCACACTGCAACTGATCAAAGAGCACGGCTGTAAAGCGGGTCTGGTGTTCAATCCGGCGACGCCGCTCGATTACCTCGACTACGTGATGGATAAACTCGACATCATTCTGCTGATGTCAGTGAACCCTGGCTTCGGCGGTCAATCCTTCATTCCCGGCACGCTGGACAAATTGCGTCAGGCGCGTCGTCTTATTGATCAAAGCGGTTACGATATCCGTCTGGAAGTGGACGGTGGTGTGAAGATCGATAACATCGGTCAGATCGCGGCGGCAGGTGCGGATATGTTTGTGGCCGGTTCAGCCATCTTTGGTCACCCCGATTACAAAAAAGTGATCGACGAAATGCGCGGCGAACTGGAGAAAGTTAATGGCTCATTTCACTGATATCCGCGCGCTGGCGTTTGATCTCGATGGCACGCTGGTCGATAGCGCACCGGGTCTGTCACAGGCCATTGATCATGCTTTAGGTGATTTGCAGTTACCGCCTCCTGGCCTGGCGCTGGCTTCCACCTGGATTGGCAATGGCGCAGATGTGATGATGACACGCGCGCTGACCTGGGCACTAGGCCGTGAACCGCACGCCGAAGAGCAGCGTGACGCACGCACGCTGTTTGACAAGTATTACGCCGAAACGGTGGAAGCGGGCAGCACGCTGTTCCCGCAGGTGAAAGAGACGCTGGCTGCTTTGCATGCCAAAGGCTTGCCGATGGCCATCGTCACCAACAAGCCAACGCCGTTTGTCGCGCCTTTGCTGCAATCGCTGGGCATTGCCGATTTCTTCACGCTGATTATTGGCGGTGATGATGTGGTGGTGAAAAAGCCCCATCCGGCAGCGATCTTCCTTGTTTTGGGTCACTTTGGCGTACTGCAAAAAGAATTACTATTTGTTGGTGATTCTCGTAATGATATTCACGCAGCTCAGGCTGCGGGTGTACCTAATGTCGGTATGACATTTGGCTACAACTATGGCGAGCCGATTGCCGCCAGCCAACCCGATCTCACTCTCGATACTTTTAGCGAACTTTTGCCCGCTCTCGGGCTGTAATTATCAGGATATAACATGAGCATACCCATCGTTTTCAGCGGCGCCCAGCCTTCCGGTGAACTGACCATTGGCAACTATATGGGTGCGCTGCGTCAGTGGGTGCAGATGCAGGATGATTTCCACTGCATTTACTGCATCGTCGATCTGCACGCCATCACCGTTCGTCAGGATCCGGCTGCGCTACGCAAAGCCACGCTGGATACCCTGGCGCTGTACCTTGCCTGCGGTATTGATCCAGCAAAAAGCACCATTTTTGTACAGTCACATGTGCCTGAGCACGCGCAGCTGAGCTGGGTACTGAACTGCTATGCCTACTTTGGCGAGCTGAGCCGTATGACGCAGTTTAAGGATAAGTCCGCGCGTTATTCTGAAAACATCACCGCGGGTTTGTTCGATTACCCGGTGCTGATGGCGGCCGATATTCTGCTGTATCAGACCAACCAGGTACCGGTGGGCGAAGATCAGAAGCAGCATCTGGAACTGAGCCGCGATATCGCCGGTCGTTTCAATGCGCTGTATGGCGATGTGTTCAAAATCCCTGAGCCGTTTATTCCGAAATCAGGCGCACGCGTGATGTCGCTGCTGGAACCGACCAAGAAGATGTCGAAGTCGGATGACAACCGTAACAACGTGATTGGCCTGCTGGAAGACACCAAAGCGGTAGTGAAAAAGATCAAGCGCGCGGTCACCGATTCCGCCGAGCCGCCAGTGGTGCGTTACGACGTGAAAGAAAAAGCCGGTGTTTCTAACCTGCTGGATATTCTTTCTGGTGTCACCGGTAAGTCGATTCCGCAGCTGGAGCAGGAATTCGAAGGCAAGATGTATGGCCACCTGAAAGGCGAAGTGGCGGAAGCGGTTTCCGGCATGCTGACTGAGCTGCAGGAGCGCTATCATCGTTTCCGTAACGACGAAGCTTTCCTGAATCAGGTGATGCGTGATGGCGCAACCAAGGCCCGTGCGCAGGCGCAGGAAACGCTGAAGAAAGTTTATGAAGCGGTGGGTTTTGTGGCTCAGCCTTAATCAGCTAGCTGCCTGACCTATGAACGGCGAGTTGTGACGACTCGCCGTTTTTTTATGTTTAAAACCAGCGTAACTGGCGGCGCAGGCTGACCACGCGCCCGACAATAATCAGCGCCGGGCTGGCAAACTGCTGCGCCAGCGTGCTGAGTTCGGCTAACGTCGCGGTTTCCACCTGTTGTTCTGGCGTGGTGCCGTTCTGCACGATGGCGACCGGCATCGCCGCATCCATGCCATGCTGCAACAGCTGGCGCTGGATCTCGGGTGCCTGATTCAGCCCCATATAGAACACCAGCGTTTGCTGCTCTGCCGCCAGCTTACTCCACTCAATTTCGCCCTGTTGTTGCAGATGACCGGTGACAAAGCGCACGCTCTGCGCATGGTCGCGATGCGTCAGCGGAATGCCGCTGTAGGCGGCACAACCGGAGGCGGCGGTAATACCTGGCACCACGCTGAACGGAATGTTGTGCTGTGCCAGTACCTCTAGTTCCTCACCACCGCGACCGAAAATAAAGGGATCGCCGCCTTTCAGCCGTACCACGCGCTTGCCGCTCTGAGCCTGCTCTAACAGTAACTGGTTGATTTGCGACTGCGGCACGCAGTGATGCCCGGCCTGTTTACCGACGAAGATGCGTTCAGCATCGCGGCGCACCAGGTTGAGAATGGGTTCGGACACCAGACGGTCATACACCACCACATCGGCCTGCTGGATACACTGCAAACCTTTCAGCGTTAATAATCCGGCATCGCCTGGACCCGCGCCCACCAGCACCACTTCACCTTGTTGGGAGAGCGGCGCATCGAACAGCGTATCAGCGATATGATCGGCGCGTGGCTTGTCACCATTCGCCAGCGTTTGCGCCAGACGATCGCTGGCAAAGAAGCGCTCCCAAAATGCCCGGCGCTGTCCCATGCTGGCGAAGGTTTTCTTCACCCGGCTGCGCAGTGTGCCAGCGAGTGAAGCCAGTTGGCCCAGATGCTGCGGCAGCATCGCTTCCAGCTTCTCCCGCATCAGGCGCGCCAGCACCGGAGCGCGGCCACCGGAGGACACCGCAATCATCAGCGGGGAGCGATCGACAATCGACGGCATGATAGCGCTGGCTTCCTGCGGTGCATCCACCAGATTGCAGAAGATGCGGCGTGCTTCGGCGGCATCGCCCACTTGCTGATTCACAGCGTCATCGTCGGTGGCGGCAATGACCAGCCAGCAGCCCTCCAGCCACTGCTCTTCAAATGTGCCGGGCAATAGGTGCAACTTTCCCTGTTCAGCCCACTGCTGAAACGCAGGAGAGAATTGCACTGCGCCAACGTGCAGATCGGCACCGGCATCCAGCAGCAGGCGCGCTTTGCGCTCGGCTACATCGCCGCCGCCGACCAATAAACAACGCTTGCCTCGCAGACGGCAAAACAGCGGAAAATAGTCCATCGCTCATCCTCAAAAAAGCCCGCAATGTGCGGGCTTAAAAACGTTAAACCGATTTGAGCGCAGTGGCTTGTGGCGCCACTTGCGGCCGCTGAGCCTGTGGCGTGGCGTACCAGTATCCAAGGCCCATCAATACCATGCCAGAGAACATGTTACCCAGCGTCACCCACAGCAGGTTATGACCGATGCCGCTCAAGGTCAGGTCGGCATTATGCTGACCAAACCACGACAGTGCAAAGACCGTCATATTCGCTACCGAGTGTTCATAGCCGGAGGCGATAAAGGCCAGCAGGCACCACCAGATGGCAATGAATTTTGCCGTGCCTTCGGTGCGAACTGCCATCCAGATCGCCAGACACACCAGCCAGTTGCACAGCGCCCCTTTAAAGAACAATGCCATTGCCGGTTGCGTGGTTTTCGCCAGCGCCGCGCTGTGAATCAGTGCGCCTGCATTGGGCAGCATCGCACCGGCTGCACAGTAGTAGAGCAGGGCGACAAACACCGAGCCAATCAGATTACCCAGCCAGGTTTGCGGCAGTACGCACCACATCTGGCCCTGGCTAATGGTTCCGGCTTTGACGCCGACGGTGAGGAACATCGTATGGCCGGTAAACAGCTCCGACCCGGCAATGATCACCAGCGTCAGAGCGATACCAAAGGTGGCGCCCATGATCAGCGGCCGCCACGCAGGATCGGCCAGGTTGCCGAGAGTAAAAATCAGGATGATAGCGAGGCCGACGTAAGCGCCTGCCATCGCCGAGCTGATCCAGAAGGCCAGCGGGCTGTGCTGCGCCGTACGCACAATGCGCGCCGCGTTGGCGGCGCAGGTATTCAGGGTGTCAGTAAACATAGTGACGTCTCATAAAGTAAAAGAATTCTGTCAGGCGCACACTTCGACCTGGCCCGCAGTAACGCGCACCGGATAGCTCGCCACGGAACGGGCGGCATCTTCCAGGCAGACGCCGTCGCTTAAACGGAAGCGCTGTTTTTTCAGTGGGCTGGCGACCCACAGCGTGTGCTGATGTTCGGCAATCAGGCCGCGTGACAGCACGCTGGCTGCGGAGAAAGGATCGATGTTACTCAGCGCATAGAGTTGCTCATCATCATGCGGACGGAAGATGGCAATCTGCTGGCCTTTTACCAACGCGCAGACGCCGGTGGCAGGCAGGATTTGTTCGAGTTCACACACGGAATGCCACTGGCTCATGCGTCTATCTCCTCAATCTGGGTGATGGCAATACGCTCGGCAGGGCTTGCCGGACGGTGCTGATCGCGCTGAGCGACGTGCTGCACCAGCGGATCGCGCTGATCGCTGTTGATGAAGGTGCTGAAGTGGATGTGCTGCCGGGGATCGTTCACCGTCGCAGCCCATTCACACTCGACTTCAGCCCGCAGTCGCGCCAGTTCAGCTTCCAGTTGCGTATTCAGGCTGAGTTTGTCATCGATAATCACGCTGCGCAGATAGTCGATACCGCCTTCCATGCTTTCCAGCCACAGCGAGGTACGTTGCAGGCGGTCACCGGTGCGAATATAGAACATCATAAAGCGGTCGAGATAAGTCAGCAGGGTATCGCGATCCAGGTCCGCGGCCAGCAGATCGGCGTGGCGTGGCTTCATGCCACCGTTGCCGCACACATACAGATTCCAGCCTTTTTCCGTGGCGATGATGCCGACATCTTTGCCCTGCGCCTCCGCACATTCGCGCGTGCAGCCCGAGACGCCAAACTTCATTTTGTGCGGTGTACGAATGCCTTTGTAGCGGTTCTCCAGTTCGATGCCGAAACCGAGGCTATCGCCAACGCCATAGCGACACCAGGTGCTGCCCACGCAGGTTTTTGCCATGCGCAACGCTTTGGCATACGCCTGGCCGGTTTCAAATCCGGCATCAATCAGCTGCGACCAGATGGCAGGCAGGTCATCACGCTGGGCACCAAACAGGCCAATACGCTGTGAGCCGGTGATTTTGGTGTAAAGGTTGTACTGGCGCGCCACCGCACCGATCGTCATCAACCCTTCTGGCGTGATTTCGCCCCCGGGCGAGCGTGGGATCACCGAGTAGGTGCCATCTTTCTGGATATTGCCGAGGAACAGATCGTTGCTGTCTTGTAGCGGCGCGAGCTGTGGCTTGAGCACATAGTCGTTCCAGCAGGATGCCAGCAGCGAACCCACGGTGGGTTTACACACTTCACAGCCATAACCCTGACCGTATTTCGCCAGTAAGGCATCGAAGGAAGTGATCTCTTCGACACGAATCAGGTGATACAACTCCTGGCGTGAATAGGGGAAGTGTTCGCACAGGTGGTTGTTGACTTCGATGCCCTGACGGCTCAGTTCCGCGTTGAGCACCTGAGTGAGCAGCGGAATGCAGCCGCCGCAGCCGGTGCCGGCACGGGTTTCGCTTTTCAGCATCGCCACGGTGTGGCAACCGGCTTGCACCGCTTTGACGATATCGCCTTTGCTGACATCAAAGCAGGAGCAGATTTGCGCGCTGTCCGGCAGGGAATCGACTCCCAACACCGGCTTCTCGCCACTGCCTGCTGGCAAAATCAAACCTTCAGGATTATCGGGCAGCGCGATGTTATTCAGCGCCAGCTGTAGCAGATTGCCGTAATCGCTGGTGTCACCGACCAATATCGCGCCGAGCAGCGTGCGATTGTCTTCACTGACGATCAGGCGTTTGTAAATGTGCTTCTGTTCGTCGAGCCACATATAGCTGCGCGCGCCCGGCGTGCGGCCATGCGCATCGCCGATACCACCGACATCCACGCCCAGCAACTTAAGTTTGGCGCTCATATCGGCACCGGAAAAGGCACTGTCGCGTCCCAGCAACGCATCGCTGGCGACCTGTGCCATTTTGTAGCCCGGCGCGACTAAGCCGAATAGCCGGTTCTGCCAGGCTGCGCATTCGCCGACGGCATAAATTGCCGGATCGCGCGTCTGGCAGCGGTCGTTGATGGCGATGCCGCCACGCTGGCCGATTTCCAGCCCACACTGTTTTGCCAGCTTGTCTTGCGGACGAATGCCAGTGGAGAACACGATGAAATCGACATCCAACGCGCTGCCATCGGCGAATTCCAGCGTCTTACCGCCTTTAGCGTGGTGCACAATTTGCTGGGTATTTTTGCCGGTGTGCACGCGCACACCCATTTGTTCGATCTTACGACGCAGTTGCTCGCCACCTTGCGCATCCAGCTGTTCCGCCATTAATCCGGGCGCGAACTCAATGACATGGGTTTCGATGCCGAGGTTTTTCAGTGCGCCTGCCGCTTCGAGACCTAGCAGACCGCCGCCAATCACGGCACCGCGTTGGCTGCGGCGGGCACAGGCTTCTATGGCGTTGAGATCTTCGATGGTGCGATAGACAAAGCAGTCACTGCCTTCGGCGCCTCTTATCGGCGGTATCCACGGATAAGAGCCGGTGGCAAAAATCAGCGTGTCGTAATGCACCGCGCGACCGGTATTGGAGTGAATCAGTTTTTCATCGCGGTTGATGGTAATCGCCCGCTCACCGATCAGCAGGTTGACCTGATGTTTTTCGTAATAGCCGGGGCGAACCAGTGACAGCTCTTCCGCGGTGTGATGGGAGAAGTAGGCGGAAAGGTGGACGCGGTCATAGGCGACGCGCGGTTCTTCACAAAAGACGGTAATGGCAAATTGTCCGGGTTCGGCTTTGTCGATCAGTTCTTCTATAAAGCGGTGGCCGACCATGCCGTTACCAATAATCACGACACTGTGCTTGCTCATGCTTGCCTCAAAAATTGCGGTATCTGCGCTTACGATAGCGCGCAATATCAGGCGCTTATTGATGCACATCAAGCGCACGGCCATATACCTATTTAGAGGTATGTAATTGATTTTGAACGAAAATGATAAGTGGCTTATTTGATTGGATATTGTGCAGCATCGGTTACCATCAGTGTCGCTGCTACAAACTGATCTGAGGGCTTTTTTGCATGGTCATTTTGGCAGACTAAAAACCTATGGCACAGACGGAAAGATTTTCATGCTAGCTTAACCTGTGGCTTAAAACGGGAGGAAGGCATGGCGAATCGCACACTAAAGTGGATCAACAACCTGCGTCTGGCCGGCCAGCAGGGGCTGTGGCAGATGGAAATCAACGGCGGCAAAATAACGGCATTACGCCCCCAGCCACCGCAAATCACGCAGCAGGATGATGCGCTGGATGCCGAAGGAGGGCTGGCAAGTGCCCCCTTTATCGAACCGCATATCCATCTCGACACCACGCAAACCGCCGGGCAGCCTGCCTGGAATCAGTCCGGCACCCTGTTTGAAGGTATTGAACGCTGGGCGGAGCGCAAGGCGCTGCTTAGCCATGATGATGTTAAACAGCGCGCACAGCAGACGCTGAAGTGGCAAATTGCCAACGGTATTCAGCATGTGCGTACCCATGTTGATGTTTCCGATCCCACTCTCACCGCGCTGAAAGCGATGCTGGAAGTAAAGGCGGAAATGGCGCCATGGATCGATATTCAAATCGTGGCGTTTCCGCAGGAGGGGATTCTCTCCTATCCAAATGGTGAAGCGCTGCTGGAAGAGGCATTGCGTCTCGGCGCCGATGTGGTGGGCGCCATCCCGCACTTCGAGTTCACACGCGAGTATGGCGTTGAATCACTGCATAAAACCTTCGCGCTCGCTAACCGTTATGACAGCATGGTGGATGTGCACTGTGATGAGATTGATGATGAGCAGTCGCGCTTTGTCGAAACCGTGGCGGCACTGGCACATCGTGATGGCAATGGCGAACGTGTCACCGCCAGCCACACCACGGCGATGCACTCCTACAACAACGCCTACACCTCGCGCTTATTCCGCTTGCTCAAGCTTTCAAAGATTAATTTTGTCGCTAACCCACTGGTGAACATTAACCTGCAGGGCCGTTTTGACAGCTATCCCAAACGCCGTGGCATCACGCGGGTGAAGGAGTTGCTGGAAGCCGATATTAACGTCTGCTTTGGCCATGATGATGTGTTTGATCCCTGGTATCCGCTCGGCACCGCCAGCATGCTGCAGGTGCTGCATATGGGATTACATGTCTGTCAGTTGATGGGCTACGAGCAGATCGACAATGGCCTGAGCCTGATCACCACTAACAGCGCGAAGACGATGCAATTGAAGGATTACGGTCTGGCGGTAGGTGACCATGCCAGTCTGATTATTCTGCCGGCTGAAAGTGGCTTTGATGCGGTGCGCAGACAAGTGCCTGTGCGCTATTCGATACGGCAGGGAAGCGTGGTGGCGGCAACGCAGCCCGCGAGCAGTGAAATCTATTTGGGTGAGGCGGAAGCGGTGACATTCCGACGATAGTCGCTGCATAAAAAAAGAGTGCGCATCACTGCGCACTCTCTTGCTACTGAGCCAGGCAACAGAGGTGAACGTTCACCCCTGCACGTCACCGATTAGTGCGTAATATGGCCGTGCTGGCGATGTTTGGTCACAAAGCCCAGCAGCACGCACATCACAAACACCACGGCATACAGGCCATTGGCGGTAGAGAGCGCTGCATGTGCGCCGCCTTTCGCCACAATCGGGCCGGTGACCACGAAGGTCAGCATGGTGCCGACGGTGCCGCAGGTGAGGATAAAGTTCACCAGCTTCGGCGAAGAGACTTTGGTTTGCAGCGAGCCCAGCGTAATGATGGTGGTGTAGATAGCGCTGGAGCTGAAGCCGAGAATCATAATGATCCAGTGCAGCATGCTGGCGTCACTGGTGGTGACAAACCAGTACATTAAACCGGTCGCCAGAGCCGCCAACACCATCAGGATGCGCTGCAGATCGAAGAAGCGCAGCAGGAAGCTGAACACCCACATACCGACCATGTACGCGGTCCAGAAGTTACCGACAAGCTGACCAGCCGCCGCAATATCCATGCCCATCGATTTGGTGGCGTACTCTGGCACCCAGGAGATAAAGCCCAGCTGACCGAGGATATAGCACAGCGCCGCGATAGACAGAAACAACACGCCGATGCCCCATTTCTCTTTCTCGCCGCCTTGTACGGCTGCTTCGCTTTTCAGCTCCGGGAATTCCACCATCAGCGTCAGGACGAAGATCGCGATATAAATCACACCGATGCAGGCGTATACCCAATACCACGGCAGCATGCGAGCCAGTAACACACCGGCGATGATCGGGAAAATGGTACCGGCCATGCTGAAGAAGGAGTCGGTGAACAGCAGGCGCGAGCCACGCTGGCGACCATCGTACAGATGGGTAATCAGGAAGGTACCGATCGACATGGTGATACCGCTGACCACACCGAGCACAAACATGCACAGCGAGAAGACGGTCAGGTTATGGCTGGTCATCAGGCCTGCCACCGCGAGGATCATCAGCACAAAGCCAAAAATCAGCTGGCGTTTCAACGGCACAATCACCATCAGCCAGGCGTTAAGGAATACCGCGACCAGGATACCGGCATTCAGGAAGGTGAAAGTGTTGCTCATTTCTGAGATGGGCAACTGGAAGTATTGGGCAATATTATCCAGTACCATACCGGTAACGATCACCAGCGCGCCGGTGAGCGCGTAGGAGAAAAAGCTGATCCAGGTAAGGCCAATGCGATTACGGTTTGTCATGTTCTGAACCTGTGATGCGCCGGGATTGGCAAAAAGTGTCATGAATTGTAAATGCAACTGTGATCTTAATAAACAACGAGTGTAACGAGCGCTAAATATTTCATTAATAGTGTGATTTTCGTCACGCAAATGATTGCGCACCTCAAAAAGTATGACAATCGCAACATCAGCGTAAATATCGGTAAAACGCTGGCTCTTGTATAACTTGCTCTTTACAATCGATCTCGTTTTTGAGCTTGCACTCCATGGTAAGGAATCTTTCATGTTTAAACGTACTTTGACAGCGGCAGTCGCCCTGTTAGCGCTCTCTTCTGTATCCGCTACCGCTCTGGCAGCCAAAGGGGATACCCATGTGCTGCTCACCACCTCTGCGGGCAATATCGAACTCGAACTGAACAACCAGAAAGCCCCGGTTTCGGTGAAAAACTTTGTCGACTACGTCAACAACGGTTTCTACAACAACACTATCTTCCACCGTGTGATCCCGGGTTTTATGATCCAGGGCGGCGGTTTCACCACGGATATGCAGCAGAAGCAGACCGTGGCACCGATCAAAAACGAAGCCGACAACGGTTTGCGTAACCTGCGTGGCACCATCTCTATGGCGCGTACTGCAGATAAAGATAGTGCGACCAGCCAGTTCTTCCTCAACGTCGCGGATAACGCCTTCCTCGATCACGGTCAACGTGACTTCGGTTATGCGGTATTTGGTAAAGTTGTGAAAGGCCAGGATGTGATCGATAAGATTGCTCAGGTACCAACCAAAGATGTCGGCCCGTACCAAAATGTGCCGTCAAAACCGATTGTTATCCTGTCTGCGAAAGTCCTGCCTTAATGAATTAACGCGCCGGCACTCGTCGGTGCGTTCTGCTGCTCTCCGGCAAAGCTAAAATTAGCTCTTATACTTAGGGCAAATTGCTTGTCGGAGGCGCAATGACCAGCCAACTCACCGAAAAACAGAAAGCCACCCTGTGGCAACAGCGCCGCATGGCCAGTTATCAGGCCAGTTGCCGTCTTGCCGGCTACGTACTCAGCGATATCAGCGCTGAGCAGTATGAAGAGCGACTTGAGTCACTAAGGAGGCAATATGGCGGATAACAGTCTGGCCGTGCGCGACCCTTATGTCTGGCACAACGACACGGTGTTGAAAAATCGTCTCGATATTCATGATGAAGCGCAGTTGCGTAAAGCGGAGCTGGCGTTTAGCGCTGCACGCCTGGCGACACTGGAACTCGGCCCGCGCAGCACCGGTATGCCCTGGTTATGCCATATTCATCGCACGCTGTTTCAAGATCTCTACAGTTGGGCAGGGGAGTTACGCAGCATCGATATCTGGCGTGATGAGACACCCTATTGCCATTGCGAATACATCGAGAAAGAGGGCAATGCGCTGATGAGCGCGCTGGAAGATGAACAACAACTGACAAACCTGACGCAGGATGAGTTTGTCGCGCGGCTGGCGCATTATTATTGTGAAATCTTCGTATTACACCCGTTCCGCGCGGGTAATGGCCGCACGCAGCGCATTTTCTTTGAACAGCTGGCGCTGCACGCCGGTTACCTGTTGACGTGGGATAAGCTGGAACGAGAAGCGTGGCGTACCGCGCTGTTTGCTGGTGTGTCGGGCGATCTGGCACCGCTGACGACACAGTTTGCGAAAGTGGTGAGTCCCGCACGGTAAAATGCGTAGAATAGCGGCGGTTTGACTGGCCTGAGGGCACTATGCTGCTGTTAATTGATAACTACGACTCCTTCACCTGGAATCTTTACCAGTACTTCTGTGAGCTGGGCGCAGAAGTGCGCGTGGTGCGTAACGATGCCATCACGCTGGCGGAGATGGATGCGTTGCCGCTGACGCATCTGGTGATTTCACCTGGTCCCTGTACGCCGGATCAGTCCGGTGTGTCTCTGGATGCCATCCGCCATTTTGCCGGTCGCTTACCGATTCTCGGTGTTTGCCTCGGCCATCAGGCAATTGCGCAAGCCTATGGCGCGCAGGTGGTGCGGGCTCGTCAGGTGATGCACGGCAAAACCTCTGTTATCCAGCACACCCATCAAGGCGTATTTCGCGACCTTAATAATCCGCTCACCGTCACGCGCTATCATTCACTGATTGTGGCGCGCGATACGCTGCCCGCAGAATTCGAAGTCACGGCCTGGAGCCTGCGTGATGGCGAGCCCGATGAGATCATGGGCTTCCGCCACCGTACGCTGCCCTTAGAAGGGGTGCAGTTCCATCCTGAGAGCATCCTCAGCGAGCAGGGCCATCAGCTATTGGCTAATTTCCTCAACGCGTAACTTATGTTTGCCTTCGTATGATTTTTTATGCATATTTTGTGATTATAATTTCACTTCAGCTCAATAGATAACCCAATGAGGTCAGCAATGGCAGCGGAAAAACTAGCGGTAACCCGGGAAACGTTCGATAACGTGATTTTGCCTGTTTATGCACCAGCGCAGTTCGTGCCGGTAAAGGGCAAGGGCAGCCGAGTCTGGGATCAGCAGGGCAAAGAGTATATCGACTTCTCCGGCGGTATCGCGGTGACTGCTTTAGGCCATTGCCACCCGGCGCTGGTGGAAACGCTGAAAACGCAGGGCGAAACCCTGTGGCACACCAGCAACGTGTTCACCAACGAACCGGCGCTGCGTCTGGCGAGCAAACTGATTGCAGCGACCTTTGCCGATCGCGTTTTCTTTGGCAACTCCGGCGCGGAAGCTAACGAAGCGGCCTTCAAGCTGGCGCGTTATTACGCCTGCAAAAAACACAGCCCGTTCAAAAGCAAAATCATCGCCTTCCACAACGCGTTCCACGGTCGTACCTTGTTTACCGTTTCCGTTGGCGGGCAGCCTAAATACTCCGACGGCTTTGGTCCAAAACCAGCGGATATCGTGCATGTACCGTTCAACGATCTGGATGCGGTGAAAGCGGTGATGGATGACCACACCTGCGCGATTGTCGTTGAACCGATTCAGGGCGAAGGCGGCGTGGTGGCGGCAACTCAAGAGTTCATGCAGGGCCTGCGTGCACTGTGCGATGAGCATAAAGCGCTGCTGGTGCTGGATGAAGTGCAGAGCGGCATGGGTCGTAGCGGTAAGCTGTTCAGCTACGAACATTACGGCATCAAGCCAGACATCATAACCACCGCCAAAGCGCTGGGCGGCGGATTCCCGGTGAGTGCGATGCTGACCACCAATGAAATCGCCTCAGTGATGGCGCCCGGCGTGCACGGCACCACTTACGGCGGCAACCCGCTGGCCTGTGCGATTGCTGAAACGGCTCTGGACATCATCAACACCCCTGAAGTGCTGGGTGGCGTTGAAGCCCGTCGTCAGCAGTTCGTTGAGGCACTGCAGGCGATTGACAGCAAATATAATCTTTTCAGTGAGATTCGCGGCAAAGGTTTGCTGATTGGCGCAGCGCTGAAGCCACAGCACGCCAGTAAAGCGCGCGATATCCTCAATGCCTCGGCAGCAGAAGGGTTGATGGTTCTGACCGCAGGCACTGATGTGATTCGTTTTGTGCCGTCACTGGTGATCGAGCCGACTGACATCGAAGAAGGCATGGCGCGTTTCGCCAAAGCGATTGAGAAAGTGCTGGCGGCGTAATCATCCTTTCGGACGTAAAACTTTCAGCCAGCGGCCGTGATGCGGTCGCTGGCTCCAGGCCAGTGAAGAGATGGTGTGCATCACATTCAGGTGTTGCAGGATGCGCTTCACATGCTGCTCGACAATCGTTACCGGCCCTTCATTCATATTCTCCGGCGCTTCCAGAATATTGCTGTCACTGCCTGGCCCGTCATACGCCAGTCGCTGCTGACAGCGCTGCAGCGCAATTTCACAGGATTGCAGATAGCGTTCCGCCAGCTTCGGCGTCAGCATGGTGTGCTCACGCGCCAGGATCGTCATCGCGTTAATATGCTCCACAATGAACTGGCTGTGGGTGACCCACATGCGCATATCTTTCAGGTACTGCGCGTTGAAGCCCGGTTCGCTCGATGCCTGATTCAGTGAGTTGAACAGTGCATTGTGCGCCTGATTGACCTTCATGCGCTGGTAAGCCAGCTTTTCAGGAGATTGCTCCGGCCCCAGCAACATCCGCAAGGCTTCCTGATAAGCCTCCAGCGCATCATGCGCGTTGCTGCGCAGTAATCCGCTCTGCCACTGTGGCCACAGCCAGATCATACCGGCAAAGGCGATCAGGCAGCCCATCAGGGTATCCATCATGCGCGGCAGCAGGAACTGCGCCCCGTTCAGCGACAACAGCTGGAGCGAATACACCGCCGTCACGGTGAAGCCAATCATCGACCAGCCGTAATACTTGCGCGTGACCAGATAGCTGGCGAGGGTGATGGCCAGCATAAACAGCAGGGTGATCGATTCGGGCACTTCGAGCCGTAGCGATCCTGCGGCGATCAGCAATCCGGCAAAGGTGCCCAGCGCACGGTGCTGAATGCGTACCCGTGTGGCGCTGTAGCCATTCTGGCTGACAAACATGATGGTCATCAGAATCCAATAAGGCTTGGGAATATTAAAGAACAGCGCCAGCGCACTGCCGAACATCAGCATCACCGAAATACGAGCCGCGGTGCGCAATGCAGCGGACTTGAGCGACAGATAGCTGCGCAGCGCCGGGAACAACGGCAAACGGCGCTGGCGATCGGCCATCAGGTCACGGGTGTATAACGGTTTCTGGGTGCGCAGCACGCGGGCGATGCGGCTGAAATGGTAATAGCAGAAGTTGCCCACCGGATTGTCGGGATGCTGGCGCGCAATTTTTTCCAGCGCGCCGAGCTGCTTTTCCATGTGGAAGCGATCGGGCAATTGATGATAGAGAATGGCATCGGCTAACAGGCGCAGACGCGCAGAGATGGTTTTGGCATTCCAGCGGATCACCGCTTCGGCGTGACTCTGCTCGACCAGCTTTTGCACTTCTTCCGGCTGGTGCAGGCTCACCGAGATGTGCTCCTGCAAATCAAGCGCCACCTGGAAAGCCCGCGTCAGGCGCTTGTGGCTGTTATCGCGGCTGGCAGAGAGCATGTGCATCTGCTGATAGCAGGTGGTGATCAGGTCAACGGCTTTTTGCTGACGCGCCAGCAGCGGCGGCAGCGCTTTCTCGGGATCGGTAAGCTGCGTCAACAGGGTGTATTTTGCATCGCAATAATCCGCCAGTTCCCGATATAGCAGACTGAGCGTTTCGCGCATCGGCTGCTCTTTCCACAGCCAAAACCAGAACCAGTTAAACAGGCCATACCATAGCGTGCCGCCGATATACAGCAGCGGCGGCACCCACATGGGCATGCGTCCTACCAGGCTGAGGCTAAAGATGGCAGCAATCAGCGTTGCGGGCAACAAGCGGCCGTGCAGCGGGCTGATTTCGCCGGTCACGCCAATCAGCAGCGGCAGCACAAACAGGATCAGCGGTAACGGAATGGCGTCACTGGTGAGAAATTGGATCAGGAAACTGGCGGTAGCAAACAGTGAGCCGCCAACAATCAGGCGTTTAAAGAAGCGCTTATGCGGTGTATCAAGACCCGCCATGTTGCAGCAGGCAGGCACTAAGGAGAACAGCAGGCCTTTTTGCAGATCGCCAAACAGCCAGCCTAGTGCCACAGGCAGGCACAGCACCAGCGTTTGCCGCAGTGCGTAGTTGACCTCAGGATGATAGATGATTCGGCGCCACATCAGCTCATCGCAAACAAAAACGGCGCGATGTTGCCATCACGCCGTGGGTGATAAGAAATTAGCGGGTGCCGTAGACGACGATGGTTTTACCGTGTGCGGAGATCAGGTTCTGATCTTCCAGCATTTTCAGGATACGACCCACGGTTTCGCGTGAGCAACCCACGATCTGACCAATCTCCTGACGGGTGATTTTGATTTGCATCCCGTCGGGGTGCGTCATCGCATCGGGTTGTTTCGCCAGATTAAGCAGTGTTTGCGCGATACGGCCCGTCACATCGAGGAAGGCAAGGTTGCCCACTTTCTCGGAAGTGACTTGCAGACGACGCGCCATTTGCGACGAAAGTCGCATTAAAATATCCGGGTTTACCTGAATCAGCTGACGGAATTTTTTGTAGGAAATTTCAGCCACTTCGCAGGCAGTCTTAGCACGTACCCAGGCACTACGTTCCTGGCCTTCTTCAAACAGGCCGAGTTCGCCAATGAAGTCTCCCTGATTGAGATAGGAGAGGATCATCTCTTTGCCTTCTTCATCTTTGATCAGAACCGCAACGGAACCTTTCACGATGTAGTACAGCGTTTCCGCTTTCTCACCCTGATGGATGAGCGTGCTTTTGGACGGATATTTGTGAATATGGCAATGGGACAGGAACCATTCGAGTGTAGGGTCTGTTTGCGGTTTGCCGAGAACCATTCGCTATTATCCTCTGTTGTAATCGTGCCCAAAACACAGGGGGCAGTTTTCCCTGTCAGGCGGTGTAATCGTCGAGCGTTTCCAGTAAAGGAAAATTATTTCCGGGTGATTCTTAAGCTACGCTTTTGATTCTTCCCGCCTTCGTCTGTGATGACGAAAATATTTTCAGCACTGTTTGTAGCACAGCTTTTGCAAGCTGTCTTCTGTTGTCTCGCTTCAGCAACAGGCGGAAGAGTCTGGATTGCTGTTTATCAAGTGAAAGCGTACTCTGGCGGCAAAACCGCCACTTCAGGAGAAAGAATAATGCAGGCACGAGTGAAATGGGTGGAAGGGCTGACCTTTCTCGGAGAATCCTCATCAGGCCATCAGGTATTAATGGACGGTAACTCGGGTGACAAAGCGCCAAGCCCGATGGAGATGGTTTTGATGGCAGCAGGCGGCTGTAGCGCGATTGACGTGGTATCGATCCTGCAAAAAGGCCGAAATGATGTGGCTGACTGCGAGGTGAAACTCACCTCCGAGCGCCGGGAAGAAGCGCCACGTATTTTTACGCAAATCAACCTGCATTTTATCGTTAGCGGCACAGCGCTAAGCGATAAAGCGGTGGCGCGGGCCGTCGATCTGTCGGCGGAGAAGTATTGCTCGGTGGCGATCATGCTCGGCAATAGTGTGAAAATGACGCACAGTTACGAAGTGATTGAGCGATAACATAAGTGGGCGGCCAAACGGCCGCCGCTACAGAATTTCTGGATTATTCAATCCGTTTACCTTCAATCAGCCGCTGCACCAGTGGCGTCATGATTAACTCCATTGCCAGCCCCATTTTGCCGCCCGGCACCACCAGGGTGTTCATATGCGAAATGAACGAGCCCTGGATCATCGCCAGCAGGTAAGGGTAAGCAATGCCTTCCAGTCCACGGAAGTGAATCACCACAAAGCTTTCATCGAGTGACGGAATTTCACGTGCGGCAAATGGGTTGGACGTATCCACCGTAGGTACACGCTGGAAGTTGATGTGGGTGCGCGAGAACTGCGGCGTGATGAAGTTGATATAATCCTCCATTGAACGCACCACTGAATCCATCACCGCTTCACGGGAATGGCCGCGCTCGCTGGTGTCGCGCACCAGCTTTTGAATCCACTCCAGATTGACAATCGGCACCACGCCGACCAGCAAATCGACATGCTCGGCGACGTTGTGCTGCTGTGTTACCACGCCACCGTGTAATCCTTCATAGAACAACACGTCAGTGTTTTCCGGCAGCGGCTGCCAGGGCGTAAAGGTGCCCGGCACCTGATTCCACGGCACCGCTTCGTCGTAGGTGTGCAGATATTTGCGCGATTCACCTAGCCCGGTTTTTCCGTAATGCTTAAACGTCTGTTCCAGCAGCCCGAAGTCATTGGCTTCCGGACCGAAGTAGCTAATATGACGGCCCAGATCGCGTGCCTTACGGATCGCCATATCCATTTCTGGACGGGTATAACGGTGAAAACTGTCACCTTCCACTTCCGCAGCATGCAGATTCAGCTGCTGGAAAATCTTACGGAAGGCGAGGCTGGTGGTCGTGGTACCGGCACCGCTGGAACCGGTCACGGCAATGATTGGATGCCTGGCTGACATAACAGAACTCCCTGTGAAGTCGGGCGATGAGCATTGTTACCACGAATTACTGCGCGGTGCATTAACCGCGAAACTCGCCTTTCGGCATAATGTTGACGGATTCATGCAGTTCCGACCACACCAGCACAACGTCTCCGCGCTCCAGCTGGCGGCGCACGTCGGCGACTTTCTGTTCCAGGCTGCGCTCCTGCTCACCATAGTCGGTGCCTTCGCGCAGCACGAAAGTTTCAATCAGGTTTTCCAGTGTTGCGACTTCAAGTTCTTGCCAGGGAATAATCACGATCACACATCCAGATAGGTTGAAAGCCAGTCAGGCACACGCTGTTCCAGCCACATTTTCGGCTTCATTAACGTACCGCCAACAAAGCCGACGTGCCCGCCTTGTTGTGTCAGCTGATATTCAATGGAAGCCGACAGTTGCGCCGGCTGCGGGATGACCGCATCGGTCATAAAGGGATCGTCTTTGGCATGGATGATCAGCAGCGGCTTGCGCACGCCCGTGAGCAGCGGCATAGCGCTGGCACGTTGATAATAGTCGTTGGCATCCAGAAAACCGTGCGCCCGTGCGGTAATCGCATCATCAAACTCACGAATGCGGCGAAATGCGCGCAGCTGGCTCAGTTCCACCGGTAGTGTGCCGGGCCAGGCCAGCAGTTTACGCGTAGCGTTCTGTTTCAGCTTGGTCAGTAAATAGTGCTGATAGAAACGAGAAAAGCCAGCATCGAGCTTTTCACTGCAGGGTTCGAGCGCAAAGGGTGCCGAGATGGCGACGGCGGCATCCACCGGCACATCATTCCCCTGCATGCCCAATAAATAGGCCAGCATATTGCCACCGAGTGAAACGCCCACTGCTGCAGTCGGCACCGTGCCCCATTCGCGTTGCAACCAGTGCAGGAAAAAGGTCGCATCTTCGGTTTCACCGGAATGATAGATGCGCTCCAGACGATTCGGCTCGCCGCTGCATCCACGAAAGTGCATCACCACCGCCAGCCAGCCACGCGCCTGACACGCCTGCATCAGGCCATGCGCATACGGGCTACGGAAACTGCCTTCCAGACCATGGAACATCACCATGCGCGGCTTGTGACGCGCCTGTGCCGGATCTTCGCTCCACGCGAGATCGACAAAATCGCCGTCTGGCAGGTCAAGTCGCTGCCAGTGCGGACGCAGGGTTACGCGCCGACGCAGTATGCGCGGCAGCAGGGTTTGCAGATGCGCGTTACTGAATCCGCGCAGCGGTGTAAATCGCTCGCCGTTCAGGCGATCAAAATAGCTAGGGTAAAGGCTTGTCTGATGCATAACTCGCTGATAGCTTCGATGGGTTGTCCGCTTTACTGGGTGAGGAGCACCCGAATATACATGGAACTGAGTCTTTTTTTATCAATGTTGGGTTTTCTTTGGGTCGCGGCCATCACGCCGGGGCCCAATAATATGTTACTTACCGCCTCAGGTGCTAATTTTGGCTTCCTGCGCACCATCCCGCTGCTCATTGGTATCATGATTGGTATGCAAGTCATGTTGCTGATGGTGGCATTTGGCATCGGTGGTTTGATCCTACTTTATCCCTCTCTGCATATGGTGCTGAAGATTGCCGGTAGCCTCTACCTGCTGTGGCTGGCGTGGAAAATTGCCACCGCGGAGTACGAGAAGCTGGAAACTGAAGATGCCAACGTCAAGCAGATGCCGTTCTGGCAGGGTGGCCTGCTACAGTTGATCAATCCAAAAGCCTGGCTGATGGCGTTGGGCGCGGTAGCCAGCTTTAGCCTGGCGGGCGATGCGTATCTGCATTCGGTGATCGCCATCAGTATCGGTATGGCGCTGGTCAATGTGGTATCCGGTGTTATCTGGATGGGATTTGGTTCGCTAATTGGCCGTCTGTTGCGCAGCCCGCGCGCGTGGAAAATCTTCAACCTGGCGATGGGTGCGCTCACTGCCGCCTGTGTACTGCTGATCTGGCGTTGAGTTAGCTGGAGGCGCGTTCAACGCGCTTCCAGGGTAACACCTCACGCACCACTTCACTGTGCGGCTGGCGGATGCGGTTCAGTAACAGCTGAACACTGCGTGCACCCAGCCGATTCATCGGTTGTTCGATGGTGGTCAGCGGTGGATTGAGGCTGCTGGTGAAGGGAATACCATCAAACCCCACGACAGCGAGATCTTCCGGAATGCGCAATCCGGCCTCCAGCGCGGCGTGAATCACGCCAACCGCCAGCACATCTGAGACCGCAAACACGGCGTCTGGTCGCTCCGGTCGTGCCAGCAGTTCACGCAGTGCGGCACTGCCCGCTTCACACGAAATGTTTTCCGCGTAAGCCACGCCACCCCAATTCAGTTCCAGCTGTTCCAGCGCTTCGCGATAGCCACTTTCACGCTGATGCGAGTAAAGATAGCGCATATCACAGTTAACCAATGCAATACGTCTGCGACCTTTGCTGGCCAGATAGCGCACGGTTTCAAACGCCGCTTCTTTATTATCAATGGTGACACTTGAGGCGGGAATGGCCGGATCGTATTCGGCGCATTGCACCCAGGGTGCGTCACCAATCAAACCTTTTAACTGCTGCAAGCAGGCGGCGGCATCCATGGTGATCACACCGTCAACCACTTTACCGCTTAACAACGCCAGATAAGCGGCTTCGCGTGGCAACTGTGAGGCCGAATTGCACAGCAAGATGTGATAACCCTGCGCTTCGGCTTCAGCTTCAATACCTTGCACCACACGTGAGCAGAAGGGATTAGTGATGTCTGAAATTAACACCAGCAACATATGGCTCTGGGCAGTACGCAGCTGGCGGGCCAGCAGGTTGGGCTGATAGTCACAGTGATTGATGGCCGCCAATACTTTCTCTCGCGTATCTGTACGCACGCCGGGATGCTGGTTCAACACCCGAGAAACCGTGGCTTTAGACACGCCAGCAAGACGGGCAACTTTCTCAATCGACATGGATTTCAGTACCGCCAGTAGAGGTGAAAAATCAGAAGCCTATCAATAGCACAGTCGCTATGTGAGCGTGTGACATATTTCCGTCTTTACGCCTTCTTTGCATTTGCGCATTTCGCATAGCGTTGCCCGATGTTGATCTAAGAACAGATTTTCATTAGGGATAATTTTTAATTCCTTTATGAAATTACAGCCGCTGGAGAAACTGCCATCACGACATAACATTGGGGTGAATGATGATGGCAGTAAAAAAAAAGATAACGGCAGTGGCGGCAGCATTGGCCCTGATGGCATTCCAGGCACAGGCGGTCAACGTCACCGTGGCATATCAAACCTCGGCGGAACCGGCCAAAGTGGCGCAGGCCGATAACACCTTCGCCAAAGAAAGTGGCGCGACGGTCGACTGGCGCAAGTTTGATAGCGGTGCCAGCGTGCTGCGGGCATTGGCTTCCGGTGATGTGCAAATCGGTAATATCGGGTCCAGCCCGCTGGCAGTGGCGGCAACACAGCAGTTGCCCATCGAAGCTTTCTTACTGGCATCACAGCTTGGCAATTCCGAAGCGCTGGTGGTCAAAAAATCCATCACCAGTCCCAGGGATCTGATTGGCAAACGCATCGCCGTGCCCTTCATCTCCACCACCCATTACAGCCTGCTGTCAGCGCTCAAACATTGGGGCATCAAGCCATCGCAGGTGCAGTTAGTGAATCTGCAACCGCCAGCCATTATTGCAGCGTGGAAACGCGGTGATATCGACGGCGCGTACGTCTGGTCACCGGCGGTAAACGAGCTGGAAAAGGATGGCACGGTGTTAACCGACTCTTCTCAGGTGGGCAAATGGGGATCGCCAACGCTGGATGTGTGGGTGGTGCGCAAAGATTTCGCTCAGCAGCACCCTGACGTGGTTACCGCTTTCGCGCGCAGTGCGATTGAGGCACAGCAAGCCTACATTGCGAATCCAGAACAGTGGCTCAAGCAGCCCGACAATCTCAGCAAACTGGCGCGCCTGAGTGGCGTACCGGAAAGCGATGTGCCGGTTCTGGTGCAAGGCAATACCTACCTGACCGCACAGCAGCAGGTGGAACAGCTGGGCAAGCCAGTGAACAAAGCCATTGTTGATACCGCGCGCTTCCTGAAAGAGCAGGGCAAAGTGCCGGATGCCGCTAATGATTACAGCAGCTTTGTCACCACGCGCTTTGTCGCGCCTTTGGCGAAATAACGGAGGCCGTATGCTCAGCATCACCAATCTGAATGCACGTTACGCCGGACAACCCGCGCTGCAGGATATCAACCTGCAGCTGGAACAACGCGACCTGCTGGTGGTGCTGGGACCGTCAGGCTGTGGCAAAACCACCTTACTGAACTTGATCGCCGGATTCCTGCCGCTGGAGTCAGGCAGTATCACGCTGGATGGCAAAGCGGTAAATGGACCGGGCGCAGAACGTGGCGTGGTGTTTCAGAACGAAGGGCTACTGCCGTGGCGTAACGTGATCGATAACGTGGCGTTTGGCTTGCAGCTGGCGGGAATGGACAAGGCTGAACGCCACACCATTGCTCGCCGTTTAATCCGCAAAGTCGGACTGGAAGGGGCAGAAAAGCGTTTTGTCTGGCAGCTCTCTGGGGGGCAACGTCAGCGCGTGGGGATTGCGCGTGCGCTGGCGGCTGATCCTCAGTTGCTGCTGTTAGATGAGCCGTTTGGTGCGCTGGATGCCTTTACACGCGAACAGATGCAAACCCTGCTGCTGACGCTGTGGCGTGATACCGGCAAACAGATTCTGTTGATTACCCACGATATTGAAGAAGCGGTGTTTCTTGCCAGCGAACTGGTGCTGCTGTCGCCGGGGCCAGGCCGTGTGGTGGAGCGCATCAAACTCGACTTCGGTCAGCGCTTCGCTGCGGGTGAACCGTGCCGCAGTATCAAATCCGACCCGGCCTTTATCGAGCGTCGTGAATATGTGCTGAATCAGGTCTTTTCCCAACGGGAGGCGTTTGTATGAGCGCGGTGATTGATGAGAAAACCCAGACTCGCCGACGCACGTTGCGCTGGCCTTTTTCACCGCAGTTTTCTCTGAGCTTGCTGAGTGTAGCCGTGCTGCTGCTGGTGTGGTGGAGCGTGACGGCGCTCAATTTGGTGGCACCGCTATTTCTGCCGCCGCCCCAGCAGGTGCTGCAAAAGCTGCTGCTGATCGCCAGCCCGCAAGGCTTTATGGATGCGACCCTATGGCAGCACTTGGGCGCCAGCCTGACGCGCATGCTGGTGGCGCTGTTCTTCGCTGCGTTGATTGGCATCCCGGTGGGGATTGCAATGGGCCTAAGTCCCGCGATTAGGGGGCTGCTCGATCCGCTGATTGAACTCTATCGTCCGGTGCCGCCGCTCGCCTATTTGCCGCTGATGGTGATTTGGTTCGGTATCGGTGAGACCTCAAAAATTTTACTGATTTATTTGGCGATCTTCGCGCCGGTTACGCTGTCGACGTTGGTGGGTGTGAAGAATGCTCAGCAGGTGCGGATTCGCGCTGCGCAGGCACTAGGCGCCACGCGCTGGCAACTGCTGTGCTTTGTCATCCTGCCGGGCGCATTGCCTGAAATCCTTACCGGTTTACGCATTGGCCTCGGCGTGGGTTGGTCGACGCTGGTGGCCGCCGAACTGATTGCTGCCACGCGCGGACTGGGATTTATGGTGCAGTCGGCGGGCGAGTTCCTTGCCACCGATGTGGTGCTGGCCGGAATCGCCGTAATTGCCTTGATCGCTTTTAGCTTAGAACTGGGTCTGCGCGCTTTGCAGCGCCGATTAACGCCCTGGAATGGAGAACAGCAATGAACGAACGTATCACTTTTACCGCGCTGGGCCCGCATATCGGTGCGCAGGTTAGCGACCTCGATCTCAGCCGCCCGTTAAGCGACGCGCAGTTTGAGCAGCTTTATCATGGTCTGCTGCGCCATCAGGTGTTGTTCCTGCGCAATCAGGTGATCACGCCGGAACAGCAGCGCGCTTTGGCGATCCGCTTCGGTGATCTGCACATCCATCCGGTGTATCCGCATGCGGAGGGGGTGGAAGAAATTATCGTGCTGGATACCCATCAGGATAATCCACCGGATAACGATAACTGGCACACCGATGTGACCTTTATTGAAACGCCGCCGGCGATTGCGATTTTAGCGTCTAAGCTGCTGCCGGAAAGCGGTGGCGATACGTTGTGGTCAACGGGTATTGCGGCCTATGAAGCGTTGTCCGAACCGTTTAAGCAACTGCTGAGCGGCTTGCAGGCGGAGCATGATTTTAAGAAGTCGTTCCAGGAGTATAAGTACCGCAAGACGGAAGAAGAGCATCAGCGCTGGCAGCAAGCGGTCGCCAAACATCCGCCGGTGCAGCATCCGGTGATTCGTACCCATCCGGTGAGCGGGCGCAAGGCGCTGTTTGTCAATGAAGGCTTCACGACGCGTTTACTGGGATTGAGTGAGAAGGAGAGCGAAGCACTGCTGAATTTCCTGTTCTGGCACACGGCAAAACCGGAGTTTCAGGTGCGCTGGCGCTGGCAGGAGAATGATGTGGCTATTTGGGATAACCGCGTCACGCAGCATTATGCGAATGCCGATTACTATCCGGCGCGGCGAGTAATGCATCGGGCGACGGTGTTAGGGGATGTTCCGTTTTAAAAGAGTGCAATGGTTAACCAGGTCGGCCTAAATGCCGACCTGTCGGCAGAAGTTGAACAAGAATACCGGACTTACAACAGACGCTGAGCATCCACGAAATCCGCACCAGACATACTTGCCTGACAGCAGAAGCTGAACAAGAATGCTGGCCTTCCAGAGATGCGAACCCTGCCTGCTGATCTTACAGCAGGCACTCACCCTGCAGGGGCAGCATGGATGCTGAACACTAACTCGCCAGCATTTGCTCCAGTTGTTCCTGGGCATCCAGCCAGGCCATTTCAACGTCTTCCAGCGCCGATTTGCTTTCAGCCTGACGTTGCAGCGCCGAGGTTAAATCGGCCTTACGGCTCTGATCGTAAATTGCACTGTCTGACAGCATCGCTTCCGCTTCGCGGAGCTGGCTCTGCCACTTCGCCATCTGCTTCTCTAACTTCTCGATCTCTTTACGCAACGGCTGGGTTTGCGCGCGCAGTTCAGCATCGCGGCGTTTCTGATCTTTACGAGACTGGGCGCTGTTGGCGTTATCCTGCTTCGGTGCAGCATCCTGCTGGGCTTGCTGCTTTTGCAGATCGCTCAACCACTGCTGGTAATCATCGAGATCGCCTTCAAACACATCGACTTTGCGGTCATGCACCAGATAGAGATCGTCGGTGGTGGATCGTAGTAAATGACGGTCATGCGAAACCACCACCAGCGCACCCTCGAAATCAATCAGCGCTTCGGTCAATGCCTGACGCATGTCGAGATCAAGGTGGTTGGTCGGTTCATCGAGTAGCAGCAGATTTGGACGTTGCCAGACGATCAGTGCCAGCACCAGTCGCGCTTTTTCACCGCCTGAGAAACGTTCAGTGATTTCACTGACTTTATCACCCTGGAAACCGAAGCCGCCGAGATAATCACGCAGCTGTTGTTCCAGCGTTTGTGGCGCAATACGGGCCAAATGCTGCAATGGCGATTCATCGGCGCGCAGGTATTCAAGTTGATGCTGAGCGAAGTAGCCAAGCTTGATGCCTTTTGCCAGGCCAACTTTGCCATCCAGCGCTTCAATTTCACCGGCCAGCAGTTTGATCAGCGTTGATTTACCCGCACCGTTACGGCCGAGTAGACCAATGCGTGAACCCGGTACCAGATTCAGTTTGATGGCATCAAGAATGATGCGTTCGCCATAACCCGCCGTGACTTTCTCCATTTTCAGTAATGGATTGGGCAGGCTCTCTGGTGCGCGAAAGCTGAAGCTGAACGGGTTATCGACGTGAGCCGGGGCAATTAACTCCATGCGCTCCAGCATCTTGATACGGCTCTGCGCCTGTTTGGCTTTAGTGGCCTGGGCGCGGAAGCGATCGATGTACTTTTGCAGGTGCTGTACTTTTTCCTGCTGGCTCTGGAACAACGCCTGCTGCTGCGCCAGTTTGGCGACGCGCTGGCGCTCGAACGAGCTGTAGTTGCCGGTGTATTCGAACATCGTCTGCTGTTCGATATGAATGATTTTATCCACCACCGGATCAAGGAAGTCACGGTCATGCGAGATGAGGATCAGCGTGCCTTCATAGCTTTTCAACCAGCGCTCTAGCCAGATAACAGCGTCAAGATCGAGGTGGTTAGTCGGTTCATCAAGTAGCAGCAGATCGGATCGGCACACCAACGCTTGCGCAAGGTTAAGGCGCATACGCCAGCCACCGGAGAAATCACTCACCGGCCGCATTAATTGTTCCTGGCTAAAGCCCAATCCGTGCAGCAGGCTGGAGGCGCGAGCATGTATGCTCCACGCCTGAATTGCATCCAGCTTGCCATGCAGCAGAGCGATGGCGTTGCCGTCATCCCTGGCGTTAGCATCAGCTAATTCGGATTCAAGCTGACGATATTCGCGGTCGCCGTCGATAACATATTCCAGCGCGGCTTTAGTGAGGGCCGGGGTTTCCTGGTTCACCCATGCCAGCGCCCAGTTACCTGGAAAAGTGAAATTGCCTGCATCACTGCTAATTTCACCCTTCAGGAGCGACAGCAGCGTGGATTTTCCACAGCCGTTCTTACCCACCAAACCGACTTTTTGGCCGGGATTAATGGTGGCTGTTGCGTTGTCCAGCAGCACGTTAGTGCCGCGGCGTATTTGTAATGCGGAAAAGACAATCATAAGCGCCGTATCGTCAGAATATGTTAATTTATCGGCAACATAATTCAATAATGGTTAGTTGCGTCGAGCATGGTAGCGGAATTCCGTTGCGGTGACGACGCTTTGGAGGGGAACGATGTCGCAGCCACCCAAAATTTTGCTGCTTTACGCCCATCCGGAAACACAGGATTCGATTGCTAATCGGGTTTTGCTGCAGTCGGCTATGGAACTGGACCACGTCACGGTGCACGATTTATACGCCCACTATCCGGATTTTTTCATTGATATTCATTACGAGCAGCAGCTGCTGCGCGAACACCAAATCATCGTTTTCCAGCATCCGTTGTATACCTACAGCTGCCCGGCTTTGCTGAAAGAGTGGCTGGATCGCGTGTTGTCGCGTGGGTTTGCCAGCGGCCAGGACGGGAATGCGCTGGAGGGCAAGTACTGGCGCAGCGTGGTGACCACCGGAGAACCGGAAACCGCGTATCACCATAACGGCCTGAATCGTTATCCGATGAGCGACATCATGCGTCCGTTTGAGCTGACGGCGCAGATGTGTCGTATGCACTGGATGACGCCGATGGTGATCTATTGGGCTCGCCGCCAGACACCGGAAGTGATGCGCAATTATGCGCGCGCCTACCGTGACTGGCTCTCGTCACCATTGCCGCAGGGAGTGATGTGATGGAAGGTCAAACGTTACTCACTGCCGGAGTGATTTATCTGGTGGCCGCTGTGGTTGTGGTGCCGATTGCGGCCCGACTAGGCATTGGTGCCGTGCTGGGTTATCTGGTGGCGGGTATTGCTATCGGCCCGTGGGGACTCGGGTTTATTAGTGACGTCGATGAGATTCTGCACTTCTCCGAACTCGGCGTGGTGTTCCTGATGTTCATCATCGGGCTGGAGTTGAATCCCGCCAAGCTTTGGGCGTTAAGACGTTCAATCTTTGGTGTGGGCGCTGCGCAGGTATTGGTTTCTACCGCGATTCTCGGTGTGCTGCTGTGGCTGACCAACTTTAGCTGGCAAGCCGCGGTGATCGGCGGGATTGGCCTGGCAATGTCTTCGACGGCTATGGCACTGCAATTGATGCGCGATAAAGGCATGAATCGTAGCGAAGCGGGACAACTCGGCTTCTCGGTGCTGCTGTTCCAGGATCTGGCTGTCATCCCCGCATTAGCCCTCGTGCCGCTGCTGGCCGGTGGCGACAGTGGCCATGTTGACTGGCTGAAAGTGGGCATGAAGGTGCTGGCGTTTGCTGTCATGCTGGTGGGTGGCCGTTATCTGCTGCGTCCGATTTTCCGCTTTATCGCCGCTTCCGGTGTGCGTGAAGTGTTCACGGCGGCTTCATTATTACTGGTGCTGGGCTCGGCGCTGTTTATGGATATGTTAGGGCTGTCGATGGCCCTCGGCACCTTTATCGCCGGGATCCTGCTGGCCGAGAGTGAATATCGGCACGAGCTGGAAGTGGCGATCGAACCCTTCAAAGGGTTGCTGCTCGGGCTGTTCTTTATTTCCGTCGGCATGGCGCTGAATTTGGGCGTGCTCTATACCCATATCGCGGAGATTATCCTTGGCGTAGTAATTCTCGTGGCGGTCAAGACGCTGGTGCTCTATGTGCTGGGCCGTATTTATGGTTTACGCAGTTCCGAGCGCCTGCAGTTTGCCGGGGTGCTTAGCCAGGGCGGTGAATTTGCTTTTGTGCTGTTTTCAGCGGCCTCGTCGGCCAAACTGTTTAGCGGCGATCAATTACCACTGTTGCTGGTGACGGTGACGCTGTCGATGATGACCACACCGCTGTTGATGCAGGGGGTGGATAAAATTCTCGCACGTCGGTTCAATGAGCCCGATGATGACAATGAGAAGCCGTTTGTCGAAGATGATCAGCCGCAGGTCATTGTGGTTGGCTTTGGTCGTTTTGGTCAGGTGGTGGGCCGCTTGCTGATGGCTAACAATAAGCGTATTACGGTGCTGGAGCGTGACATCTCGGCTGTCAGCCTGATGCGCAAATATGGCTATAAGGTTTACTACGGCGATGCCACTGAGCTTGAGTTACTGCGTGCTGCCGGTGCGGAGAATGCACAATCCATTGTGATTACCTGCAATGATCCGGAAGATTCGATGTCCATCGTTCACCTTTGCCAGCAGCACTTCCCGCAGCTGGAAATTCTGGCGCGTGCGCGTGGCCGTGTGGAAGCCCATGAATTACTGCAAGCGGGCGTAACGTTGTTCTCGCGTGAAACCTTCTCCAGTGCGCTGGAGTTAGGGCGCAAGACGCTGATCTCATTGGGGATGCATCCACATCAGGCACAGCGCGCGCAGCAGCATTTCCGTCGCCTCGATATGCGCATGCTGCGTGAACTGGTACCCAGTCATGATGACAGTGCGCAGGTTTCACGCGTGCGTGAAGCTCGTCGTGAGTTAGAAGACATCTTCCAGCGCGAAATGCAGCATGAAAAACGCCAGATTGACGGTTGGGATGACGAGTAGGACTACACTTAACATATCCGTTGCTTAATAGCGGGCAGGAAAGAGTATGCGTAAACGTTTTATTGCTGGTGCGGTATGTCCGCAATGTCAGGAAAAAGACACGCTGGCGTTGTGGCGTGAGAACAATGTCGAAGTGGTGGAGTGCGTTCAATGCGGCCACCAGATGCGCGAAGCGGATAAACAAGTTCGCGATAAGGTGCGCAGCAATGAGCAAGTGATTGGCATTTTTCATCCTGAGTAGCGGAATGGCGCAGCTTTTTTTAAGCATAAACTTACAGCGGGATTGAATTCCGCTACAATCGGCGCCATTAACGCTGAGCAGTATGCAGCAACACATTTGTTGGCATCCTCAGTCTTGAACCTTTCTGGTTGGTTATTGCACGCAAAATAGACCAATGAGACGGGATCTCAGTTCTCAACGGTTAGGAGATATCATGAAAGTAGCAAAAGACCTGGTGGTGAGCCTGGCGTATCAGGTTCGTACCGAAGACGGTGTGTTGGTTGACGAGTCACCGGTGAGTGCACCGTTGGACTATCTGCACGGTCATGGTTCCCTGATTTCTGGTCTGGAAAAAGCGCTGGAAAATCACGCGGTTGGCGATAAGTTTGATGTGCATATTCCGGCAAACGACGCTTACGGTCAGTACGATGACAACCTGGTGCAGCGTGTACCAAAAGACGTGTTCATGGGCGTCGATGAACTGCAGGTTGGCATGCGCTTCCTGGCAGAAACCGATCAGGGTCCAGTGCCGGTTGAAATCACTGAAGTGGAAGACGAGCACGTTGTGGTTGATGGTAACCACATGCTGGCGGGTCAGAACCTGAACTTCAACGTGGAAGTGGTAGCGATCCGTGAAGCAACGGAAGAAGAAATCGCACACGGCCATGTACATGGTGCAGATGGTCATCATCATGACCACGATCACGACCATGGTCACGATCACGGCCAGGGCGGTTGTGGTACTGGCGGTTGCGGTTGCAGCCACTAAGTTCTGCATTGAACAACAAAAGGCCACCTTCAGGTGGCCTTTTGCTTTAATAGTGCGGTGGTGGCGTCTCTTCGGACTGCGAAGCAATCGGTGAAGGTGTCGCTGCTTTCACTTTATCCACTAATAAACGTACCTGTTCGCGCATACGACTCATCTCCAGTTCATGTTGAGTCACCGTCAGATTGAGCTGATCGATGGTGTGCTCCTGAAATGCCAGTTTGCTCTCCAGCGCCTCAAGGCGTTGTTCCCACTCTTCATGCTGCATCATTTCTTCTCCTGTCACGGTGCTGCGCCTGGCGCGTATCGGGCGTGATTCTACGGTCTTTAGCGGCAGAATCACCCGATTTTTAACCTTTATGGGGCTTTGCGGTTGAAATCAGCGCTAATGCCTTCATCTCTGGTGAAACTTCCTGATGCAAAAAAGGTCGGATGTTAAGCGGGTAATTACGTTGTGGGAGTGTTCGCCGCTGCCACGTAAAGTTATAGTGTGGGCCACTGTCCGCAATGATTCCCGAGGTTTAGATGCTTCGGTTTTGGAGAAAGGATGAAATCACTGTTTAAAGTCACATTGTTAGCTACCACCATGGCCATTGCGCTGAATGCACCGCTGGCAATGGCAGCTGAAACCGCTGCGGCTCCGGCTGACGCTGCTCAGGCAGCACCGCAGGCACCGAAAAATGCTGCCTTCAAAAACGAAGACCAGCAGTCAGCTTATGCGCTGGGTGCTTCTTTGGGTCGCTACATGGACAACTCTCTGAAGGAACAAGAGAAACTGGGCATCAAACTGGACAAAGATCAGTTGATCGCAGGTGTTCAGGATGCATTCGGTGGCAAGAGCAAGCTGTCTGATCAAGAAATCGAGCAGACACTGCAAGCCTTCGAAGGCCGCGTGAAAGGTGCTGCACAGGCGAAGATGGAAAAGGACGCGAAAGAGAACTCTGACAAGGGTGCCGCTTACGCTGATAAATTCGCCAAAGAAAAAGGCGTGAAGAAAACTGAATCTGGCTTGCTGTATCAGGTTGAGAAAGAAGGCACCGGTGACGCACCTAAAGACAGCGACACCGTCGTCGTGAACTATAAAGGTACGCTGATCGACGGTACCGAGTTCGATAACTCTTACACCCGTGGCGAGCCACTGTCATTCCGTCTCGACGGCGTGATCCCAGGCTGGACCGAAGGTCTTAAGCACGTGAAGAAAGGCGGCAAGATCAAGCTGGTGATCCCACCGAACCTGGCTTACGGTAAAAATGGCGTTCCGGGCATTCCGGCCAACTCAACGCTGGTATTTGATGTTGAGCTGCTGGATATCAAGCCAGCGCCAAAAGCGGATGAGAAAGCACAGGCTCCGGCCGCTGCTGATAAGAAAGCGCAGTAATCTGCTTGCGCTTCTGACGCCGCCTCCGGGCGGCGTTTTTATTTGTCCGCCAGACTTGAGCTGCGCTGGCTGTGCTCGCCATCCTCACTCATGCTCAGGGCATGAACCAACTTGCCGTCTTGCAGCAACCCAAATTGTTTAGGGGAATGAGTAAAGCTCTGGCTAAACATCCCGACATTTGCCAGACTAGCGCCTGCACAACTATCACAATATGAGTCTGCCCCAAAGCTGTCGAGACAGGCTCCAGCCATTTAGGGTAATGTCTTCGATGTCTAATCCATTCAATCCCGGTGAACTGACTGACTTCGATTTACTGGAGCAACGTCCGTTCGAGCAAGCCGATTACGATATTCTCAAATCTTACGAAGCCGTCGTTGATGGCCTCGCGATGCTGATCGGCTCGCACTGCGAAATCGTGCTGCACTCGCTGGAAGATTTGAAATGCTCCGCCGTGCGCATCGCCAACGGTGAACATACCGGCCGTAAAGTGGGCTCGCCGATTACCGATTTGGCACTGCGCATGCTGCACGATATGCATGGCGCTGACAGCAATGTGTCCCGTGCTTACTTCACGCGCGCTAAGAGCGGCGTGCTGATGAAATCGGTCACCATCGCGATTCGCAATCGTCAGCAGCGCGTGATTGGCCTGCTGTGTATTAACATGAACCTTGATGTGCCGTTCTCGCAGATTATGTCGACCTTTATGCCGCCGGAAATGCAGCAGGTAGATTCCAACGTCAACTTTGCCAGCTCAGTCGAAGACCTGGTGATGCAAACGCTGGAATTTACCATTGAGGAAGTGAGCAACGACCGCAATGTGTCGAACAACGCCAAGAATCGCCAGATTGTGCTCAACCTGTACGAGAAGGGAATTTTTGATATCAAGGATGCGATTAACCAGGTGGCCGATCGTCTCAATATTTCCAAACACACGGTTTATCTCTACATCCGCCAGTTCAAAAGTGGAGACTTCCAGGGGCAGGATCGCTAATGCGCTATACCTTGCTGGTAACGGGGCCAGCGTACGGTACGCAGAATGCCAGTAGTGCATTGCTGTTTGCTCGTGCGTTGCTCAAAGCAGGGCACCAGTTGGAAAGTGTTTTCTTTTATAGAGAAGGCGTGCTGAATGCCAATCAGCTCACTTCACCTGCCAGCGATGAAGTCGATGTGGTGCGCGCATGGCAGCAACTGCGCGAAGAGAGTGGTGCCGCGCTAAATATTTGCGTGGCTGCCGCATTGCGCCGTGGCGTGACGGATGAGCAGGAAGCGACGCGCTTGCAACTGGTGGGCAGTAATTTGCAGCCTGGTTTTGAACTGAGCGGCTTAGGTGCGCTGGCAGAAGCCGCGTTGAGCTGTGATCGTTTGGTGCAATTCTGATGAATCGTGTGGCATTTCTTTTCACTCAGGCACCCCACGGCAGCAGCGCGGGCAGGGAAGGGCTGGATGCGGTGCTGGCCACTGGCGCGCTCAGCGAAGACATTGGACTGTTCTTTATTGGCGATGGCGTACTGCAACTGCAACGCGCACAGCAGCCTGAGCAGATTTTGGCTCGCAACTATATCGCGACGTTCGGCGTGCTCGATCTCTACGACATCGACCAGTGTTTCGCCTGCCGAGAGTCACTTGATGCGCGCGGGCAAAGCTTGACGGCTGAACGCGTGATGACGGCTGAAGTGCTGGATGCCGCGACACTGCGCCAGAAACTCGCCACTTATCATCGAATCCTTCGTTTCTGAGAATCCAACATGCTCTACACGCTGCTGCAATCACCCTGGCAATGCGATATCGATAGCCTGTTACTGCTGATGCAGAAGGGCGACGACTTGCTGCTAATGCAGGATGGCGTCACGGCCGCGCTTGAGGGCAGCCAGATGTTCATCAAGCTGCAAGCCTCTCCGGCCGCGCTTTGGGTTCTTGAGGAAGATGTGGTCGCGCGTGGGTTGGTTGAGCAAATTTCGACCAAAGTAGCACGTTTGGACTATACTGGTTTCGTTGCGATGACGGTGAAGCACCAACAACAAGTGGCCTGGTAGCAAGGAAAACCTGGTTATTTCTTGACACCCTTTTGACACAGCCCTAAAATTCTGCCTCCTCGTAGTAATACGAGGCGATTTATTACGTGTTTACGAAGCAAAAAGCTAAATCCCAGGAGCTATTTAATGGCAACAGTTAACCAGCTGGTTCGCAAACCACGCGTACGCAAAGTTGCAAAGAGCAACGTGCCTGCGCTGGAAGCTTGCCCGCAGAAACGTGGTGTTTGTACTCGTGTGTACACCACTACCCCTAAAAAACCAAACTCAGCACTGCGTAAAGTTTGCCGTGTGCGTTTGACTAACGGTTTTGAAGTTACCTCCTACATCGGCGGTGAAGGTCATAACCTCCAGGAACACTCAGTGATCCTGATTCGTGGCGGTCGTGTTAAAGACTTGCCAGGTGTGCGTTACCACACCGTTCGCGGCGCGCTTGACTGCTCAGGTGTTAAAGACCGTAAGCAGTCACGCTCCAAGTACGGCGTGAAGAAGCCAAAGGCTTAATGGTTCTCCGTTAAGTAAGGCCAAACATTTTCACTTTAATGTCAAAATAAACTCATAGAGTTTTGGACAATCCTGAATTAACAACGGAGTATTTCCATGCCACGTCGTCGCGTCATTGGTCAGCGTAAAATCCTGCCAGATCCTAAGTTCGGATCAGAATTGCTGGCTAAATTTGTAAACATCCTGATGGTAGATGGTAAAAAATCTACTGCAGAATCTATCGTCTATACCGCACTTGATACCCTGGCTCAACGTGCAGGTAAAGATGGTCTGGAAGCTTTTGAAGTTGCACTCGAAAACGTACGTCCGACTGTAGAAGTTAAGTCACGTCGCGTTGGTGGTTCAACCTACCAGGTTCCAGTTGAAGTCCGTCCGGTTCGTCGTAATGCTCTGGCAATGCGTTGGATCGTTGAAGCTGCTCGTAAACGCGGTGATAAATCAATGGCTCTTCGCCTGGCGAACGAACTTTCTGACGCTGCAGAGAACAAAGGTACTGCAGTTAAGAAACGTGAAGACGTTCACCGTATGGCTGAAGCCAACAAGGCGTTCGCACACTACCGCTGGTAACAGCCACGTAGTTGTTATTAACCCAGCGGGCGTCCCAGTGGCTTACCTGCTGGGCTTTTTTAACTTAGAACGTCTCAGAATCAGAGGAATCAAATGGCTCGTAAAACACCCATTGAGCGCTATCGTAACATCGGTATCAGTGCTCACATCGACGCCGGTAAAACTACCACTACCGAACGTGTTCTGTTCTACACCGGTGTAAACCACAAGATCGGTGAAGTGCATGACGGCGCCGCAACCATGGACTGGATGGAGCAGGAACAGGAACGTGGTATTACCATCACTTCCGCTGCAACCACCTGTTACTGGTCAGGTATGGCTAAGCAGTTCGAGCCACACCACGTCAACATCATTGACACCCCGGGACACGTTGACTTCACCATCGAAGTTGAGCGTTCTATGCGTGTGCTTGATGGCGCAGTAATGGTTTACTGTGCGGTTGGTGGTGTTCAGCCACAGTCTGAAACCGTATGGCGCCAGGCTAACAAATATAAAGTTCCACGCATCGCGTTCGTTAACAAAATGGACCGCATGGGTGCTAACTTCCTGAAAGTTGTTGATCAGATGAAAACGCGCCTGGGTGCAAACCCGGTTCCGCTTCAGCTGGCAATCGGCGCAGAAGAGAAATTCACCGGTGTTGTTGACCTGGTGAAAATGAAAGCCATCAACTGGAACGATGAAGATCAGGGCGTTACCTTCGTTTACGAAGATATCCCAGCTGATATGCAGGAACTGGCTGATGAATGGCGTGCGAATCTGGTTGAAGCCGCTGCAGAAGGTTCTGATGAGCTGATGGAGAAATTCTTCGGCGGTGAAGAGCTGACTGAAGAAGAGATCAAAACTTCTCTGCGTAAGCGCGTGCTGAAAAACGAAATCATCCTGGTTACCTGTGGTTCTGCATTTAAGAACAAAGGTGTTCAGGCGATGCTGGATGCGGTAGTTGAATACCTGCCAGCACCGACTGACGTTACCGCGATCAACGGTATGCTGGACGACGGTAAAGACACGCCGGCTGAGCGTCATTCTGACGACAACGAGCCGTTTGCTGCTCTGGCGTTCAAAATCGCAACCGACCCGTTTGTGGGTAACCTGACCTTCTTCCGCGTTTACTCTGGTGTTGTTAACACCGGTGACACCGTGTTCAACCCGGTTAAGTCAAACCGTGAGCGTCTGGGCCGTATCGTTCAGATGCACGCTAACAAACGTGAAGAGATCAAAGAAGTTCGTGCGGGCGACATCGCAGCTGCGATCGGCCTGAAAGATGTGACCACTGGTGACACCCTGTGTGATCCAGAAAATGTCATCATTCTTGAGCGCATGGAATTCCCAGAGCCAGTAATCTCTATCGCCGTTGAGCCGAAAACCAAAGCTGACCAGGAAAAAATGGGTCTGGCTCTGGGTCGTCTGGCAAAAGAGGATCCATCTTTCCGCGTATGGACTGATGAAGAATCTAACCAGACCATCATCGCGGGTATGGGTGAGCTGCACCTCGACATCATCGTTGACCGTATGAAGCGTGAGTTCAACGTTGAAGCGAACGTCGGTAAACCACAGGTTGCTTATCGCGAAGCGATTCGCGCTAAAATCACCGATGTTGAAGGTAAACACGCTAAGCAGTCTGGTGGTCGTGGTCAGTACGGTCATGTTGTTATCGACATGTACCCACTGGAGCCGGGTTCTAACCCTAAAGGTTACGAATTCGTCAACGACATCAAGGGTGGTGTGATTCCAACTGAATACATCCCTGCGGTTGATAAAGGTATCCAGGAGCAGCTGAAGTCTGGTCCACTGGCCGGTTACCCGGTAGTAGATCTGGGTGTTCGTCTGCACTTCGGTTCTTACCATGACGTTGACTCCTCTGAGCTGGCGTTTAAACTGGCCGCTTCTTTAGCCTTCAAAGATGGCTTTAAGAAAGCACAGCCCGTTCTGCTTGAGCCGATCATGAAGGTTGAAGTAGAGACTCCGGAAGAGAACACCGGTGACGTTATCGGTGACCTTAGCCGTCGTCGTGGTATGCTCAAAGGACAGGAATCTAACGCTACTGGCGTTCAGATCCATGCTGAAGTTCCACTGTCTGAAATGTTCGGATATGCAACCCAGCTGCGTTCTCTGACCAAAGGCCGTGCTTCTTACTCCATGGAGTTCCTGAAGTACGATGATGCGCCGAACAACGTCGCTCAGGCCGTTATTGAAGCTCGTAGCAAATAAGCTACGGTTTAAAAATTGTGAACTGATGCCTTCATGACTCATGAAGGCACAACGTAAGGAATTATCGCCATGGCGAAAGAGCAATTTCAGCGTAACAAACTGCACGTAAACGTTGGCACCATCGGTCACGTTGACCATGGTAAAACCACTCTGACTGCAGCTATCACCACCGTTCTGGCTAAAACCTACGGCGGCTCTGCTAAAGCGTTCGATCAGATCGATAACGCACCAGAAGAGAAAGCTCGTGGTATCACCATCAACACTTCACACGTTGAATATGAAACCCCGACTCGCCACTACGCGCACGTTGACTGCCCAGGCCACGCCGACTATGTGAAAAACATGATCACCGGTGCTGCGCAGATGGACGGCGCGATCCTGGTTGTTGCTGCGAC